>PAZO01000015.1 GCA_002715665.1 Chloroflexota bacterium
TAATCGAATTGGTTTACATATTGAGACATAATAAATCCTAATAAATTAAGTAATTAAAATTAATTTTATCAAAAGGCGTAAAAAAAATGGAATATAACAAAGAAATTAGTTTATTAAATTAAGAAAAATGATTAAGTAGTTTTCTGGATACTAATTTAGGAGCATATAACTGAAGATCATGGGGGGTATTTAGAATCCAATTAATTTTTACAAATGAATTTATAGATTGCATGTAATCTGTATATTCACATCTATATGATAAATTCTCGATGATAGTATCAAATTTACACGCCATAAGTCCAAGGACAGGAATTTTGATTTTAGATAATAGGTTCTCAGGATCATAATTCCATAAATAGTCAACAATTTTAAGATGATTAGATCTATTTAAAAAAGGAACAAGATTTGGTTTTTTGGAATGATCAAAATTTGAAAGAATTGCATTTTTGATTTGTTGGCTATAAGGATTATCTTTCAAAGCAAGATTTTTATCGAAAAAGTCAGAAATACTATCAAATTTACGAGAAGTGAAATCTGGAGGTGACAGTTTAGCTTTATAATTGTTTTGATTCATTTCTGGAATTAATTTCATAGGTACCATTCCACCATCTAATAGTGCCAGTTTTTTAATTTCAGATCTAGAGTCGTAAGCAAACATTGTCGCAACAGAGGCACCATAAGAATGCCCGGCAACATAATCAAATTTAATATTTAATTGAGATTCTACATAAAGTATATAATCAACAATTTGCTGGTAAGAAAAATCAGTTTGAAGTTGTGAATTCATTCCATGACCTGGTAAATCAATTGCGGTCATATGGTAATCATCAATTAGGAATTGAGATAATACTTCCCATGTAAATTTATTACTAGCTAACCCATGAATCAAAAGAAGTTGAGGTTTGCGAGGGTTCCCTGTTTGAATATAAGAATTTTCAGTAATAGACATTTAATATTTAAATTCCTCTCTAACCGGAGAAAAAATATCTAATACTTTTGCACCATGTTCAGAAGATTGTGCAAAATGTTCAATTCCACCAGGTATAATATAAACATCACCTGGTTTTAGTAATTTAGATTCATTTCCAATTTTCATATCTAAAGATCCTTCTAATAACATGCCTGCTTGTTCGTGTGGGTGGGTATGATTAGGGACAATAGAATTGGGATCAATATGAACAATAGACATAAGCATTTGTTCTCCCCAAAATGTTTGAGCGTTAGCTCCTGGAGCTAATTCAAAAAATTTTCGAGAATTAACATCTTTAAAATAATTCATTGTAATATCTGCAATAAAGCTAATAAAATTACAATTTTAATAAATTAATTAAAACCAATTGGCAATTTTATTAATTTTTTAAAATTTAATAACGGACTCATTTTAACAGATTCATTTTTTGAATGATATGTTTGATCGTTATTGTCAGCAAAAACAAAAGGCGGAGTGTCAATCTCATTAAATGTAAATTTTAAATCAGCAGCAATTAAAGTTGCTTCAATGATATTTTTTTTATGATATGTATTATTCACACCAATTAGTATATTTTGAGGTTGATCTAGAAATGAAGAAATTTTAGTAGCAATTAAGTTTAATTCGTTAAGAGAAAATTGAGGGCTTGATTTTATAGACAGCAATACTTTTTTTGATGATTGGAAACCATAATTCATAAGTAAGTTGCGTTTTAAATCTAAATAAATATCATCCATCTTTTGATTTTTACCTATTTTGGATTTAGAAATATAAGTTTTTCCTGATTTAGTTAGCATGTTTTTAACGTCAGCAAAATCAATGTTAATTAATCCTGAATCTGCAATTACACTAGTTATTTCTTCAACAATATTTATTAAAGCAATGTCTGCTTGTTTAAAAGAATCTTCTAAAGTTTTGTCATCATTGTTCATAGCTAGTAATCCGTCATTATTTATCTCAATAAAGCTATCGCTTGCTCTTAAAATAGACTTTACGGCTCTATCAGAATATTGCTTCCTTAAATTTCCTTCAAAACCAAAAGGTTTTGTGGCCACTACTATAACTAGTGCTCCGAGTTTTTTTGCTAAGGATGCGATTACAGGAGTGGCTCCTGTTCCAGTCCCACCACCTAATCCTGTAGTTAATATAACCAAATCTTGTCCCTCTAGTATAGTGGATAGTTGATCAAGGCTTTCTTTAGCAGCTTCTCTGCCTATTCTAGGATTTCCACCACTTCCAAATCCATTTGTTAAAATGGGCCCTATTGCAAAAACGCCGGAAGTTTTTACTGTTTCTAACATTTGAGTATCAGTATTTACAGCTAACATGTTATATTTGGTAAATTTTTTACTTTTAAGCCTACTAATAGTGTTACAACCAGCTCCACCTACTCCAACAATAGTTACTTTTATATTTGACATAATATTTCCTTTGATTCTATGATGTAAAAATAAATAATAGAACATATGTTCTATTATGTCAAATGATTATTTTTTATAAATTTGGTATAAAAAAATACTAAAGATATATTAATTTTTACAAATTTTGTATATAATTTTTTTTGCCTTTGGCAATAAATATTTTTTTATATCAAAAGAATTTAATGAGGAAAATATGAAAAGATCAGAATTTATAAATTATAGTTTTATTGGTGCAACATTAATTTCATTAGTATTTTCAATATTAATGTGGTTCTTTGTTGAAAAAACCCCAGGTATATTTATAGCAATCTGGGTTCCATCTATACTTGGTTTTTGGATATTCACAAAATTTACTTTAATATCAAAAATTTCACTAAAACTCTACCTACTATGGATTATTCCAACCATGGCATCACTTTTGTTTTCAATTGCACTTTGGTTTTTTGTGGACGAGTTGTCAGGAATATTCGTCGGTGTATGGGTTTCATCTATAATACTTTTTGGCTCAATTACAATTTCAGGGGAAAATAATAAATAATTATGATACAAATAATAATAGCTTTAGTTGGAGTCTTTGTTTTTACAATTGCATTTATAGCAGCATTGGTTTCTGTAGAGGAACTTTACGGTAAAAATTCAACACCTAATGACAAAAAACCAAAACCAAAGCCAAAAAAATAGTATATCTATATGGTGGATTAAAAACGATTTAAGATTAAATTTCAATGAATCCCTAAATGCTGCAAAAGTAAATCCTGAACTTATTTTGCCAATTTATATTTACAATGAAAGTGATCTTGATAACTCTGACTATGTAAATTCAAGAGCGTATTCATTTTTATTCCACGGTTTAAAAAAACTAGAAAAACAAATAGAACGTCAAGGTGGTCAATTACTTCAATTGAAAAGTAACAACCCTTCTAAATCTTTTGAAGAATTATCAGACAAATATCAAATAAAAAAAATATATGTCACAGGAGAATTTACAAACGAATTTGAAGAACAAATTGACAATTTAAATGATACGTTTGATGTTCACGTTCATTACGATAATCTAGTTAATCCTAAAACGCATTTGAATCAAACAGGCAATCCATATAAGGTTTTCACACAATTTGCTAATCAGTGGAAAAAGAAAAATACAATTTACAATTTATCTAATATAAATAAATTTAATTTTACAAAATTACCTGAAAAAAATGCTGATATTCCAATTCCTTTGTATACTTTAAATCAATTAGGTGAATTTTTGCCTGGAGAAGAATATGCATCTAAAATATTTTCTAATTTTATTGATAAAAAAATACACTCCTACAAAAATAACAGAGATTATTTATATGCAGATGGTACCTCAAAATTATCTCCTTATATCAAATTTGGAATGATTTCAATTAAGCAAATTTATAATACCTGTTTAAATTTACCTATAAGTAAAGGAGTCGAGAAATGGGCAGACGAACTCTTGTGGAGAGAATTTTATTTATATATTAATCATTATTTTCCTCAAAGTATTAATTCAGAATTTCAGGAGAAATACTCTAATTTCCAATGGAAACAAGATTTATCACTTTTTAATAAATGGAAATATGGTGAAACAGGATTTCCTATTGTAGATGCATGTATGAAGCAATTAATCAATACAGGATGGATGCATAACAGGGGGAGAATGATTGTTGCATCATTTCTGACTAAAGATTTATTGATTGATTGGAGAATGGGTGAAAAATGGTTTATGCAAAATTTGATTGATGGTGATCGTCCCTCTAATGTAGGAGGTTGGCAATGGACAGCCGGTTGCGGGGTAGATGCTGCTCCATATTTCAGAATATTCAATCCTATTTTACAAAGTAAGAAATTTGATCCTAAAGCAATTTTCATTAAAAAATGGATACCTGAATTACAAAATGTTGAAATCAAATTCGCACACGAACCTTGGTTGTCAAATGAACCAATTTATATCCCTAAAATAGTAGATCACTATGAAGCAAGAAAAAAAACATTAGAATTATTCAAATCATATAATGAATAAAAAGAATAACACTGAATTTGAAGATAAAATACTTATATTGTTTGATGGGGTTTGTTCTTTATGTAACGTATTAATTAAAATCCTTGATAGAATTCCTAATGATAATAATATAATTATTTGTGCAATGGAATCTACAACAGGCATGCAAATACTAAAAGATTACAACTTAAAATTAGATCCTGATACAGTAGTAGTAATTGAGAAAAACAAGTATTACACAAAAAGTAAAGCAATAAAAAAAATCGTGAACAAATTTACAGGATTTTCAAAATCATTAGCTATTATTAATATTTTCCCTGATTTTATAATTAATATTTTTTACGATTTAATTGCGAAAAACAGATATAGATTTTTCAAAAGATACAAAAGTTGCCCATTAAACAAAAAAACAAATAAATTAAACTTAAAAATATTAAATTAAACCGTCAAATTCAAGATTTGTAGCAAATTTATTGTCATGATATATAGATTGATTAGCTATAACATATTTAATTGGACTGACATTTCTGTCAACTTGCATTAGGTTAGTACTAGTCTCATAAGCAGGAAAATTACTAGAAGAAATTTGCAATCTAAGTTTCATCCCTTGATTTAATTTAATACTTATAGGACCTAAATCTATTTTATATTTTGTGATAGTTTCTGGTTCTATTTTTTTTCTGATTTCAAAACTCTCAGAAAAACTTGATCGAATTATTCCATCGCATATATTCCATGAATTATTGTTATGGTCAACATAACATAACCTTGCAGTCCAATCTGTATCTTCAGCACTAGATTTTGCATATAAATTAACAAAGACATTTCCTGAAATCTCAATAAATGTCTTAATTGGTTTAGTTGTGTATGTTAATACATCTAGTCTGTTTTCAACTTCTAATTGATTATGAACTCCTGTATCAAAACTACCTGGAATACCTCCTAAGTGAGCTCCTCCAATTGTTATCACAGGATCAGCAGGATTATAAATAAATTCATCCGGTTTTTCTTTTCCAGGTTTTTCGAAATTTAAATCTCCATTGAAATTTTTTTCTGCATTTCCATCACTATGAATATACATCTTTAATTTTTTAGTATTTTCAGGAGGCCACATATATGACTGTTTCCATTGATTTTCTAACATTGTGTAATATTGGACTCTGTATTTATTTTTGTATTCATAATTTTTTAACCAATAATCATACCAATCTAACATCATTCCTTGTATATCTATCGATTCTCCTGACGCTTTATTCCCAAAATGCTTAGCTCCAGCCAATGGTTTAGGCATAGGTTCGTGAGTCCATGGTCCAAGAATCATATTTTGGACATCACTTACATTTTCTTCTGATGAATTAATCATTCCTTCAAAACATCGTAGAGTACCTCTAAGAAATCCGTCGTACCATCCACCCATATTAAAAACTGGAATATTAATCTTATCAAAATATTCTTTAGGACTTATCTTTTTCCAAAATTTGTTATATGAATCATTGTTAATCCAATCATGGTAAAAATTACCCAAATTTTTGAAAGGAGGCAAATCAGAATTACTTAAAGGTGTTTTTATATTTCTAGCATTGATATTTTGTAATATCCAATCTGANAATTTTTCTCTCTCTAATATATCATCTTGATTCCNTTTAACATCATCAAGGATAAGAGTTCCAACAGTCCAATGAGTNAACCAATAATATTGNANAACACCNCCTAAATAGGTCCAACTATCATAATAAGAATCTGANGTAACTCCAGGAATAATCGTTTTTAATGCGGGATGTTGTGTTGCAGCTGCNANCCATTGAGTNGCTCCATGATAAGAAATACCAAACATNCCTACATTNCCATCACACCATTCTTGATCAGATATCCAANTCAAAGTATCATAACCGTCATTGTATTCATTAACAAACGGGTNNAATNCNCCTTCTGAAGAATGTTTNCCTCGAACATCTTGTATNACGACTACNTANCCTCTAAGNACNGCTCTTAAAGGATCCATATANAATGAATGATATCTTGGTTTNTGNTTACCATAAGGAATACGNGATAATAATACAGGGTACTTACCTTTTTTTGCAGGAGCATANACATCTGAAAACAANTTGACTCCGTCTCTCATTTNTGTGAAAACATTAATGTCGACCTTCATTTCTGATTTAATAAAATACTCANTNTTAATATTTTTATTTGACATTTTCATTTCCTTTGTTGACAAATATATTTTAAAACATATATTAATAATTAAACTATTTAAATACCATACAAAAAAAGATAAGGACATATTAATGAGTAGAAGACAAGTATTATCAAAAGAAGAAGCAATTGAATTACACCACAAATCTTTAGTCATAGATTCACAACAACCACCTGCCACTAACGGGTTTTTGTTCAACAATAATATGAAAATCAAATTAAATGAATTAGAGCAAAAAGGATATAAACGAAACCAAGCTGCAGGAATTCTTGCAAGTATGGCAGCTATGGAAATCAATCAAAATGATGATGCAAAAAAAGAATATTTGGATTTATGGGACAAAGCTGGTGTAAATGTATGTAGTGCAACTTATGCAGGACCACCTGTGGGTTTAAAAGACGTAGATGCAGCATTTGAATCTTCAGTAAAAGGTATAGCTCAAGCCAGAGGAATAATTGATTCTTTAGATGGAGAATTAAAATTGATATTAAAAGCAAATGATATTGAGGAAATATATGCAGAAGGAAAAAGAGGTTTAATATTAGATTTTCAAGATACTTTGGCATTTGGTATTAATTTAGATAGAGTAGATATGTTCTATCATTTAGGATTGAGGGTAGTTCAACTTACTTATAATTTAAGTAATTTTGTTGGCGATGGCTGTACAGAACTTACAAAATCAGGATTAACTTATTTTGGAAAATCTATGGTAGAAAAACTTAATTCTTTGAACATGGCTGTAGATGTAAGTCATTGTAGCCAACAAGTTGGTTGGGATGCTTTAGAGATATCATCGAAACCGATAATTATTACTCATTCAAATAGTAATACAATTGCAAAACACGATAGAGCAAAAGATGATGATTTAGCAAAAGCCGTTGCCAATGCAGGTGGGTTTTTTGGAGTAACAATAGTTCCAGGATTTATGCAAGAAAATGAACACTTGGGAACACTAGATGATTTTGCAACCCAAGTGGAACATTTAGTAAATATAATGGGAATAGATCATGTTGGAATTGGGAGTGACATATGTGGGAATGGTCCTGAGACAGGATCTATGATTGAATATCCAGAATCTATGCCAGGAACAATTGGCGAACAAAGACGAAATCCTGAAGTATTTGATTGGTCTGGATTTAGAGAAGAACATAGAATAAGTGAAGAATACAAAATTAAAGATTATAAAAATTTTGGAGATTGGTCTAATCTGACTGTTAAGTTAGCCGAAAAAGGATTTAACGAGGAAGAATTGAAAAAAATATTAGGATTAAATTATCTTAGATATTTTAAAGAAGTAATAGGTTAAACTTGACAAAAAGTACATCATTGTTAATAACATATTGTAAACTTTCTGATCTGCCAGAAATCATAAAGATTGATNATTTTTTTGACGCTCAAACAGATAAAGTTTACAAATCTAATAAAAAAAAATCACTATTAAATGCAATAAAAAATCAAAAAATAATTGTTGCACATTGCAATGGGAAAATTACCGGTTATTTGTGGTTTGAATTTTTATGGAGCTACATTCCTTTTATTTCTTTAATAAGAGTTGAAAAATCTTATCAAAGAACTGGAACAGGCAAAAAATTATTCAATTTTTTTGAAAAGAAAATGATAAAAATGAAATATGATAGAATATTAAGCTCTACAGAGGAAGCAAATGAAATATCAATAAAATTTCATAAAAGTCTTGGTTTTAAAAAATGTGGTTATTTCAAATTATCAAAATGGATTCCAAACAAAGAATTGTTTTATGAAAAAACACTTGATAACTAAATTTTAATGTAAGAATACCCTCCATTTAAAAAATGAGAAACACTACCATTTTCATCTCTAACAAAAGAAACNGAATTACCATCAAACAAATTCATAAATGTATCTTTCCCAACAGAAACCAATATTAATGTCTCAGGAGTAGCTTCAAGTCTGCTTGGGGTACTAATACATAAATTACCATCACTTATAGCAACTTCCGAAATTCCTTGTCTAAATTCGTATTTACCTACAAATTCTTTAAATAAATTAACATCATTATTATGATAATCAATATTAAATTTCAAAGGTTCGTCTAATTTATTTCTATAGATTTTTCCTCTCATAATATTAAAAATCATTTCGGCTAAATTACTTGCTTTGACTTCGTTTTTATTAATTAAAACAACAACTCCGGATTTTTCTGATGGTATCATCATAGAGAATGTGCTNACTCCTGGTAATCCTCCTGAGTGTTTTATAATTTTNAAATCATCAGCATAAGAAACCCAATATCCATATCCATAACCCCATCCCGAATTACCAAATGGCATATTAATATTCTGCATCTTATTTAACCATTCAGAATTCAAGTTTAATTTTGAGTCTTCAAAATTCATTGTCTGAATCTGGTAAAGAGATAAATCATTTGCAGTGGTTGATATTCCACCTGCAGATAAAAAAGTTTTATAGTCTTTACTTAATTCTAAAACTGAAAAATGTTCATGATCTATTCCGGTATAGAACGGGCTATTATTTTTATCAGAATACAAATACGTTCTGTCAGCAGATTCTCTCCATGAATCAAAATCAGTGTAAGTATTTTTCATTTCTAAATTTGAAAAAATATATTCACTAAAATAATCTTCCAAATTAACTTTAGATAAAGTTTCAATCAAATGACCAACAGTAGCATAGCCTTCATTACAATATGAAAAAAATTTTCCAGGATAACTTTGTAATTTTGCTGAATACAAATTTTCAACCAAAGATTTTCTTGTGGGGAAAATATTATGTTCGCGGTTAGTTTGTGGCCTGATAATAAGAGGATTATAATTCTCTTCTCTATATTTGTCTTGATGACCTGTTCTTCCAAGNCCGCTTGCATGTTTTAAAAACAAATCTGTATTTATTAATTTAGTGGCATATTNATCTGACACAGAAAAATATGGNAGGTATTCAATAATTGGTTTAAATAAATCAAGTTTTTTTTGTTGTGCAAGTTGTAATGCAGAAACCGAAGTAAATGACTTAGTTATAGATGCAATTGGCCATATAGTTTTAGAGGTGACAGGAAGTTTATTTAAAATATCTCTATATCCAAATCCATTTTGATAAACTATATTATTGTTCTGAACCAAAGAAACAGCAATCCCAGGTATTTCATTCTCTATTCTAAAATTTTCAATTTGATTCTCTATTTCTTGAGTATTCATACTAATTTACAAATTCGTAATCTAATAATTCTAATATTTTAATAATTTTATTTTTATTGCTAGATTTAAACATAACATAATCTGTGTCATAAGTTGACAAAACAAAAACACTGATGCCATTCTCAGATAAAGGTTTTATTACATTTTCTAATACTCCTACCATTGAAAAATCTAAAGTATGAGCAAACTTAAATATATTCCAATCATCTTCAAAAGGAAATTCTTTAAAATTAAAATTTTCATCGNTTCTTATAACTAATGATAATTCTGAATTCGTTTTTGTTATATTGAAAAATTGAAAGTTAAATATTTTTTGATCTAATATATAATCNAAAGGTAATTTAATTACAACGTATGTGCCTTCCAAAATTTCTAATTTCATAATTATTTAGGATCGTTTAATAATTTCACCAACTCTGTTTCCAGTGTGTTTGAAATTTTTAACGACAAAATTACCATTAACTATTACATGAATAACACCTTTTGGATAAACTCTTGGTTTATCATAAGTTGCTAAATCCTCAATTGTATCTGGATCAAAAATCACTAAATCAGCAGCTTTGCCTATCTGAATTGTACCTCTGTCATTTAAATTGAATTTTTTTGCAGGTAATCCTGTCATTTTATACACTGCATCCTCTAGTGACAATATTTTTTCTTCTCTAACATATTTCCCTAAAATTTTAGGGAAACATCCATATAATCTTGGATGCGGATTAGCACCAGATGCTGGAACTCCATCAGATCCAATCATAGTGTAAGGATCTAATAAAATATTAATCAAATCTTCTTCGCACATAGATTCTAAAACTGCAAGAATGTAAGGGTCANCTGACAATAATTTTTCAGCCGTTTGTTGTTCTGGTAAGTCAAATTCATCGCAAATTTCAGATAATTTTTTTCCTTCATAATCTTTGTTTACAGGAGAATGTGCAATCAAGATTTTGTCTCCATCAATTTTTCCTAATCCTCCTTTCCCATCAGTAAATGCATTGTTTTGGTGAATAGCAAAAAGTGCACTTTGACCTGCAGTATATGGGTATTGATCTGAATGTACATTAATTCCATTATCACGAGCTTTATGAATCATTTCCAAAGATAACTTTGATAATCCCCAATTATCTTTTCCAGAAACTTTATGGTGAGAAATTTCTACAGAAGTTTCAGATTTTTGACCAATATTAATTGTTTCCTCTATTGATAGTAATAAATTATTTCCCTCGTTTCTCATATGACTACAATAAACACCTTGATATCTAGATATTTCTTTGGTCAACTCAATTATCTCTTCTGACGATGAATATCGACCAGGTTCATATATCAGTCCAGTCGAAAAACCAACTGCGCCNGACTCCATTCCCTCTCTGATCCATCCTTTCATAAGATCGTACTCGTTTTTTGTTGGAAGTCGATTTTCATTTTTTAATCCACTTCCATTTCTTACAGATCCATGTCCAACCATAAATGCAGAATTGACGCTTGGTTTTATTGAATTAATTAAATTAATATAATCATCATATGTTTCCCATTCAGGGATAGGATTATCAGGATATCTTGTTTGCCATCTCTCTAGGGTACCATGCCTTGGAATAACATTATTTCCACAATTTCCATTAATAACTGTAGTTATACCTTGCATAACTTTAAAATCCATTTCTGGATATACAATTAAAGCTATATCATCATGGCTGTGTACATCTATAAAACCTGGCGAAACAGCATTGTTTTCAGCATCAATAATATGGCAATCAATATTATTTATTTGACCTATATCTTTAATAATTCCATTTTCAATTAATATATCAGCTGAAAATTTTTCTGNCCCCAAACCATCAATAATATTGGCGTTTTTTATAATATATTTTTTTTCAGTTTTCATATTACTTCTCAATAAGTTCAATTCTTATTCCACCAGGAGCAGATATAAATCCTATTTTCCCACCATCGGTGTTAATTATCGGTCCTTCTTTATGAGTTGCGCCCATATCAACAAGCCTTTTAATATCGGCTTCNATATCATCTGTGTCAAATCCAAAATGCTCTAATCCAAAATGTGCATCATCATTTGAAGGGCCTAGTTCTTCGCCATCTCGTACTCCAGAAATATTCACAGTAACTCCATTTTCTGATTTTGTAACTAAAAATCTATCTCCAAAATGTCGAACATAATCAGAAACAATTTCAAAATTAAAAGCTTTTACAAACCAATCTGCAGTTGATTTAGGATCTTCAGATTTCAAATGTATATGATTAATATTATATGGCATAATTTTTCTCCATTTATTATAAAATAAAAGTTATCTACTATTATTATTACAATAAACAAAAAATTTAAAGATGAAAAACGTACTCATAACAGGATCTTCAGGATTGATTGGATCTATAATATACCAAAACTTAAAACATAAATATAAATTCACTGGTTTGGATAAAATCCAAAACAATAAGATAGGAATTAATACTCACATTGTTAAATCTAATAACATTGATGAAATAAGCTTTGCATTTAAAAATATAGATACTGTAGTCCATTTAGCAGCAAATGCCTCAGAGTTAACCGAGTGGGATTTAGTACTGAAAAATAATATTGAATTAACCAGAAATGTTTTTGAAGCTGCAAAACAAAACGGGGTATCAAGAGTAGTNTTTGCAAGNTCAAACCATGCTGTAGGAAATTTTGAAAAGGACGAGCCTTACAAAGCCATTGTGAAAGGTCAATATGAAAATATTGATCCAATTCAGATTGTTAAAATAAATGAAANAGTTCCTATCAGACCTGATTCATATTATGGTATTTCAAAAGCGTTTGGTGAAGCAACTGCGAGGTACTATTTTGAACATCATAACTTACAGTCTATTTCTCTAAGAATAGGTACTGTAATCAAAGACAATTCACCAAAAAATAATATTAGACATTATGCAACATTNCTATATCATGAAGATTTAGTTCAATTAATTGACAAGTCAATATCTGCCACTAATATCAAATCAGAGATTGTATACGGNGTATCAAACAATACTTGGAGATTTTGGGATATAAGTCATGCTAAAAAAACAATTGGATATATTCCAATAAAAAATACCGAAGATGAAAGATAATATTTTAATTACAGTTGCATTGAAAATCGAATTTCAGGGAGAAATTCCTGACAATTGTGACCTTATATACACAGGTGTAGGNAANGTTAATGCTNCCTATAATTTAACNANAAAATTAGAATCAATGAATANATTACCATCNTATATAGTNAATTANGGNACNGCAGGNAGTAANNAT
This sequence comes from Chloroflexota bacterium, assembly GCA_002715665.1. The sequence goes on from PAZO01000015.1 coordinate 13,065, forward strand.
CTGAAAATTGGAGAAATAGTNGATTGNACTCGATTTATTCAACATGATATGTATTTAAANGAATTTGGATTAAATCCAGGNCAAACTGCATTTGAATNTGANCAATATGAACAAAATGAACCNCCTGTGATNTTAAATTTNAAATCTGAAAATAAAAATCCTNTAAAGAAANATTATATTTGTGCNTCAGGAGATAAGTTTATAACTAAATTTGANNATAATTTTTTAGATATAGAAAAAACTTATAATNNAAAAATTTCNGTAATTGATATGGANGCTTATGCATTAGCAAAAGTTTCATATTTATATAANATCCCATTTATATCTTTNAAATATATAACNGACAACTTAAATTCCANAGGTGTNAGTGATTGGGAACAACATGTTAANCACGGAGNAAATCAATTTANNNAATTATTAACAAAAATTTAATTTAATATGNTCAANAAATTAATAANTAAATTATGGTCAATTCGTGAAATTTANATGCCATTTGTNNTNGGGATATCTTTAAGTTTTTTAACACTTNTTTTTNTNGGNGTATCAATCAAATTCTCAATNTATATTATTGAAGATTTNAGTATTCAGTTNCTNTTATTACANCCAGCTAAAAAANACTAANAAAAAGACAAAGACNTCTATTTTTTATCAGATATTTTGAGTAATTTATCNTACAACAATCCNCCAATTGGAGCTCCTATNATNGGTCCAATTATATATATCCAAAATCCATTACTTGGACCNGGNATTGCTATTTTTTCCCATCCCGCAAAAAATGCAACTAATCTTGGNCCAAANTCTCTTGCNGGGTTCCATCCAGCTTGAGTNATNGAACCAAACAAACTAATTAGNAGAGTTAATGTTANTCCAATAATAATTGGAGCAAGACCATTNGTTTTNTGTAAAATACTTTTNGGATCAAGAGACATGAAAATAACAAAAGCCAAAATAGCAGTTCCAAANGCNTCAATTCCCAATGCATGAAAAGAAGNAACTAAATCAGCGCCANTTTCATGTGGNAAAACATCAGGGTTAGGGAAATATTCTCCAAATGCACTAGCNGNAAGTTCNCTACCNTTTTCTCCTCTAACNATNNCNTTCAAAGATTCAAATCTATTTATAAANGGNCCAAANATTATCANAACTGACAANCCTGCNAATATCGCNCCTAAAAATTGAGACCCAATGTATCCAAGCATCTCAAANAAATCCATACTATTTTTNCTTAAAATATACAAAGCTATAGTTATGGCAGGNTTAAGATGTGCTCCCGAATGTGGNGCNGTNGCAAATATNGCAATAGNTANTCCAATNCCCCATAAAATAGCCACNTGAAAAATTCCAACTAANACGCCNATNTATAAAGCAGTAGCTACAGATGCTGTGCCNATAAATACTAATATATAAGTACCTATTATTTCTGATATNTATTTTTGTAAGGTTTNATTTTGCATTTTGATAATCCTCAATTATATTTATTAAAATAAGAACATTCTGTATTCTATAACATATCAATTATAATTCTATCTAATAAAATTACAAATAAATAAATGATTAGTTTTAAAAATGTAAGTGTTAATTTTGGAACACAAGATGTGTTAAAAGAAATTAATATTCAAATAAATAAACAAGAAAAAATTGGTGTTGTAGGACCAAATGGTCAGGGAAAATCAACTTTATTCAACTTAATAAATTATGAATTTGAGCCCACTAGCGGTATAGTTACGGTTCCCAAAAATATCAAATCAAGTTATATGCATCAAAATGTAGAATTAGCTTACACTAATGAATCAGTACTAGAATATACACAACAGATAAACGATGAAATCAAATCTATACAAAACAATATTCACCATATATCAAAAAATTTGGAAAAAAACCCAAATAATAAATCTCAAATTCAACTGTTAAGTGAGCTTAATGAAGAATATTTAGCTTTAGGTGGCTATGATTTAGAATACTTAGCAAAAGCAGCTTTATCTGGTTTAGGTTTTAAAAATACAGATTTTGACAAACCTTTCAAACTATTTAGTGGGGGATGGAAAATGAGATCTGAGCTTGCAAGGTTACTTATATCAGATCCGGAACTTCTTTTATTAGACGAGCCATCTAATTATCTTGATCTGCCAGCCATAGAATGGCTCAAAAAATATTTAGAAAATTACAATGGCACTATGTTAATGATATCGCACGATAGATATCTTTTGAATACATTAACAAGTAAAACTATAGAAATAAGTAATACATTAGCCACGAGGTATGAAGGTAACTATGATTACTTTATTAAAGAAAAAAAAGAACGTTCTATACATTTGGAAAATAAAGAAAAAAATTTAAACAGGCAAAGAGCAGAAATCCAAAAATTTATTGATAGATTTAGATATAACAGCAAAAAAGCTTCATTAGTACAAAGTAGAATTAAAATGTTGGAAAAATTAGAAGAAATAGAAACACCAAAAACAAATCAAAACTCTAACTTTGAAATACCAACACCTCCAAAATCTGGAAAACATATACTAAAAATTACTAATGGTTCATTTGGATACTCTGAAAATGAGACTGTGTTAGAAGATATTAATTTTGAAATAAATAAAAATGAAAAATATGCTTTTATTGGAGCTAATGGTGCAGGGAAAACCACACTACTAAAAATATTATGTGAAAAATTAAAATTAAATAAAGGTAATATCACTTTAGGTCATAATGTGATCAAAGGGTATCAATCTCAAGAATTTGGTGAAGTTCTACAACCAGATGTAACAGTATTTGACACAATAGCTTATAACAGTACTGCTTCAGATAATGAATTAAGAAAAATACTTGGAAATTTTGGTTTTGACAAAGAAGATATAAATAAAAAAACTCAAGTTCTGAGTGGGGGTGAAAAAATAAGATTATCTTTTGCTAAATTATTTACTAACCCTCCAAATTTTTTGTTATTAGACGAACCTACAACTCATTTAGACATAGATGGAAGAATTAAATTAGAAGATTTACTAAAAAATTATGAAGGAACATTTTGCATTGTTAGTCATGATATTACTTTTATTAAAAACATTAATGCAGATATAGTCCATGTTGATAAAAATAGAATCACAAGGTATTACGGAAATTATGATTATTTTTTGTCGAAAACAAAAAATGAAAAACTAAAAACTGCTATAAATAATAAAACAAAAAATACTAATATTAAAAAATTAAAAAGGAAACAAAATTCCGAAGAAAGAGCAACGCAAAAAATCATAGATGACAAAATTAAAAACCTAGAAATTGAATTAGACAATCTTTATGATCAACAAAAAAATTTATTAGATAAAACACAAAGTTCCAATACAGATTTCATAGAAATAAACAGACAATTAACCCAAATAAATCATCGAATTAAAATTATTGAAAAAGAGTGGGAAAAAATATCTTAGCAATATTTATTTGATACTAACTAAAACTTGGCCAGCAAGCACTTGTTCATTTATTGAAACAAGGACAGATTCAATTTCTCCATCAACATCTGAAGTAACCATCTGTTCCATTTTCATCGATTCCATAACTACAACCAATTCGCCTTTATTTACTTTTTCACCAGCTTTTTTTTCAAGCCTTAAAATAACTCCAGCCATAGGAGATTTGATTTCCAGGTTTGATTCTAGTTCATTTAGAATGTTTTCAGTTGAATTTAAAATTGTATCATTTTCAGAATTCTGATTATTTTCAAATTTCAACAAAATATCTCCTGCAGATATTTGATCATTAATTTTCACTTCTATTTCTTTAATTTTTCCAGAATAATCAGAAATAATCATTTGTTCCATTTTCATTGATTCAACAACAAATAATAAATCACCTTCCGTAACATCATCTCCAATCTGTTTTTCTACCTTTAAAACCGTCCCCGCCATTGGAGCTGAAATATCATTTACAACGGCTTTTTGCGTAGCAATAGGTTTGGTTTTCTTTGAGGGTTTGATTGGTTCGGCACTTATATTACTACTATTAAGTTCAGAATCGGAAATTTGCCCAATACTTTCAATATCTACAACCTCTCCGTTGACATTAACAGATGAAATATTTAAATTATCATCTACAAATACTTCAACATCATAATTTGTGCCATCAATATTTACTTTCAAATCTTTTTTCATAACATATTAATTAAGTAGTGATAAAAACAAGCCTGCTATCACAGCAGAACCAATAACACCTGCAACGTTTGGTCCCATAGCATGGGCAAGAAGAAAGTTGTTGGGATTCTCTTCTTGACCTATATGATGAGAAATTCGCGCTGCCATAGGAACAGCAGAAACTCCCGCTGATCCTATTAATGGATTTATTTTTTCTTTTAAAAATAAATTCATTAATTTAGCTAAGATAATTCCAGTTCCAGAACCTACTGCAAAAGCTACAAGACCTAATCCCAAAATCAATAAAGTTTTAATATTAATCACTTCTGGACCATTTAACTGAGTTCCTATAGTTATCATTAAAAAGATTGTTGAAAGATTGATTAATTCATTACTAGCTGCATCAACAAGCCTTGGCACTACATTACTTTCTTTCAATATGTTCCCAATCATAAACATAGAAATCAAAGGAGCAGATCTTGGTACAACCAAAATTATTAAAAACATCGCTATATTAGGAAATAAAATTTTTAATTTATTATTAACTGGTCCTGCGTCTTTCATAATTATAGCTCTTTCAGATTTTGTTGTTAAAAGCTTCATTATTGGTGGCTGAATAAATGCAACTGCTGCCATATACGAATAGGCAATAACAGCTGTAATTCCCAAAAGATCCGGAGCCAAACTAGAAGTTAAAAATATAGTTGTCGGACCATCCGCTCCGCCAATAATACCAATTGAAGCTGCTTCTTTCAAAGAAAATTGCCCTGTAAGTGAAGCTCCCCAAAATGATACAAAAATCCCAATTTGTGCAGCTGCGCCCAATAATAAGGTTTTGGGATTATTAATTAAAGGAGAAAAATCAGTTATTGCGCCAAGCCCAAGAAAGATTATCGGGGGTAAAATATTCCAAAAAGAAAGAGTGTAGTAAAAAATCACTCCAAATATTCCTGACGATTGATGAACACCTGTAGAACTATCAAAAGTTGCCATTCCTGCTAAAGGTAAATTAGCAATAATAATACCCAATCCAATTGGAAGTAATTCATATGACTCCATATTTTTCTTGATAGCAAGATACATAAAAAAGAACGCAACTGAGAACATTGCCAAATTCTCCCATGTCAAATTATATATACCTGTAGTTGTTATCCAATCGTTAAATAAATCCAATACATCTCCATTTATTTGAAATTTTGTAATTCAGATTCAACAATAGAAACCGCCACAGAAGCAGCTAACACTTTTTTATAATTAGGGTCGTTTTTTTTCAAGTTAATTTTACTTAATTTATTTTCAATAAATTTAATTAAAGTTATAAAAATAATTAAAACACTTAATAGAATAAATGAAATTGCTATCCCAAAAATAGTAAGGTTTAAAGCAGTATTTATTGTTTCGGTATTAATTTCTTCTCTCCTGTTTGATATGTTTATTAATTAAATATTATAATTAATAGATATAGAATATTCTAAACAATCTCAAAAAGTCTATTAGTTTTAATTTAAAAATTCAACCAACAATTAATGGAGTAAACATGACAAAAAAAATAGATTTCAACTGTGATATGGGCGAAAGCTTTGGAATGCATAAATTAGGAATGGATGAGGAAGTAATTAAATATATAACTTCTGCTAACGTTGCTTGTGGTTTTCATTCTGGAGATCCAAATTGGATGAAAACAACTGTAGATCTTGCTATAGAAAATGATGTGGAAATTGGAGCTCATCCAAGTTTTAATGACCTTGTTGGTTTTGGCAGAAGACCAATATCTGCTTCATATGAAGAAATAAAGAATGATGTGATTTATCAAATTGGAGCAATGTCAGCATTTTTACAGAACGAAAAACTACAACATGTAAAACCTCACGGTGCTTTATACAACCAAGCACTAGTAAATGAAGATACAGCAAAAGCAATTTGTGATGCTGTTCTTTATGTAGACCCTGAATTGATTTTAGTATTACTATCTGGTTCTAAATGGGCAGAAATAGCAAAATCTATGGGCTTAAAAGTAGGTTTAGAAGTATTTGCTGATAGAGCAGTAGAGCCAGATGGAACTTTAGTATCTAGATCTAAAGAAGGGTCAGTAATTCATGATCCAGATACTGTTGTAGAAAGAAGTATTAAAATGATTAAAGACGGCAAAGTAGAAGCTATTGATGGAAGTATAATTGAATATGAAGCTGATACAATTTGTCTTCATGGAGATACTCCGGGAGCTGTTGAAATGGCAAAAAAATTAAATACAGAATTTAAAAATCAAGGGATTGAAATAGTTAAACTTAAAGATATTGTTAATGAATAAATCATTTTCTAAACCAGAAATAAAGCTAGCCGGAGACTGTGCTATAGTAATAGACCTTGGTGAATCCATACATCCTGAAATTAATTCCAAAGTTCATAGTTTTGCAGAAACATTGGTACAAAAAAATTATAAATGGATAACACAAATTATTCCTGCATACAAAGGATTATTAGTTTATTATGACCCTTTATCAATAGAATTCTTTAATCTGAAAAAAACAATATTAGAAGAGTTTGAAAACTTAAATAACACTAATGAAAGTGCAAACGCAAGTGTGATTACTATTCCAACTCTTTATGGCAGTAAATTTGGTCCGGATCTAGAAAATGTTATTAATCACACAAAGTTATCAAAAAAAGAAGTCATAGATATACATGCTGCAACTGACTATTTAGTATATGCAATCGGTTTTAGTCCTGGGTTCCCATATCTTGGCGGCCTATCTAAAAAATTGAATACACCCAGGCTTAATAATCCAAGAACTAGAATACCTGCTGGATCTGTAGCAATTGCTGAAACTCAGACTGGTATTTACCCGTCACCAACACCAGGTGGATGGCAAATCATAGGAAGAACTCCTGTTAAATTATTTGATCCAGAAAGAGATCCTCCAGTACTAGTTAATCCAGGTGATTATATTAGGTTCAAACCTTTGAAAAGCATGACAGAATATCAAAACATCGAAGAGCTAATTAAACAAAATAAATTCAAAGTTGAGATAGATGAAATCGACACAAAATAAATCCTCAATAACTATTCTAGAACCTGGAATTTTTAGCACTATACAAGATTTAGGTAGGTATGAATATCAACAATTTGGAGTACCAACAAGTGGCGCACTTGATCAAACAGCATTTAAAATTGGAAATCTTATTTTAGGTAATGAAATTAATAATCCAGGAATAGAAACTACTTTGATAGGACCTAAAATAAAATTCAACTCTTCAGAATGGATCTGTATAACAGGTGCTAACAGCAACCCAATGATAAACAACAAAAAAATTAATATGTGGACACCACAATTCGTGAAAAAAAATTCTGTTCTAAGTTTTGGTAAAATGGATTGGGGTGTCAGGTCATATATTTTATTTCATAACACTTTTGATCTTGAGCAAACAATGGGTAGTTATTCAACGAATACTAGTCTACAAATTGGCGGACATAACAAAGGGTTCCAATTAAATGCAAAAGACAAAATCAAATTTAAAAAAATAAAAATAAACCTACCCCCTTTATCAAATAATTTCGATTATAAAAAACATTATATAAATGAAAATACAAAATTTTCTCTTCGTGTAATTTTAGGACCACATGATGATTTTTTTAATTCGAATAATATTAAAAAATTCTTGCAATCTGACTATGTAATAAGTCCGCAATCGAATAGGATTGGATTTAGATTAAATGGCCCAAATATAAAACACAAATCTAAATCAGATATCATCTCTGAGGGCGGGGCTTTAGGTTCTATACAAATTCCAGGAGATGGACAGCCTATAGTTTTACTTCATGACAGAGGAACTACCGGAGGCTACCCAAAAATCGCAACTATATCATCAGTAGACATACCAAAATTAGTACAAAGTAATCCAGGACAAAAAATCTCTTTTGAAAAAATAGAAATCGAAGAAGCAATAAATTTATATAGATCTCATAATACACTCATGAAAAGCATTCTAAGATTAGATCAGGATTTAAAGATAGAAACAAAAAATTCTGAAAATAAAATTCAAGTTTATTCAAATCAGAAATTATTAAATACTAAATCATTTAATATCAAATCTAAATTTAAAAATAAACAATTTGATTTAAATATAAAATTGTCATGATATTTACAGAATTAATTGACTTAATCTTTGAAAAATTAATTAATCTACCACTATATATTTGGATATTAACTATCTTTATAATTTCATTTACTGATTCAGTCTTTAGCCCGATACCTCCTGATCCTCTACTTATATTCTCAACAACTTATCATCCTGACTATTTATTTCTATTCATATTTGTATGCGTATTTTCAAGTTATTTAGGTGGACTTGTTAGCTATGTTTGTGCTGACAAAATTTATCAAAAACATACAAGTTTTATTCATAAATTCATAAATAAAAATCAGTTTGATAAAGCTAACAAACAATTTAAAATTAGAGGTGATTTAATTATATTAATATGTGCAATAACATTTATCCCTTATAAAATAATTGCATGGGTTACAGGATGTGTAAAATATAGTTTAACTAGATTCAGTGTATTTTCTGTATTAGGTAGAACATTAAGGTATTCGCTAATTGGAATCTTAAGCTACATTTTTGGTGAAAATATAAAAGACATTCTTGAAGTTTCATTAGAAATTTCAAACTATATAGCAATTATTTTTGTACTAATATTCATTTTAGTTTTATTTTATTGGAATAATAAAACTAATCGTAAAATTTAAAACAATTCAGGATTATTATTTTTTATGTCTGACATTACATTTATACAATGATTAATATCATCTTCAGTGTTATAAAAAAATGGAGAAATTCTAACTGAACCCGGTCTTTGATCAACAATTATATTATTATCTTTTAAAATATCAACTGCTTTAGATGGATCTGCGCAAGAAATCATAGTTATACTTGCATGATCATTAAGATTTTCAGGTAATTTGATATTAAAACCTAATTCCAATAATCCATTAACCAATAATTGAGTAAGTTGTAAAGTTCTCTTACGAATGTTATCCACTCCTATTTCATTCACAAGCTTTAATCCTTCTACTGCTGGGTACACTGAACTAATAGCAGGTGTACCAGTCTCAAATCTTGAAGCAGTATCAGAAAACTCTATAGTGTGTGGGTCAAATTCAAATTGTCTTTTATGTGAAAACCATCCTGTGACTGAAGGTTCAAGTTTTTGATGTAAGTTTTTGTTAATATACATATAAACTATTCCTGATCCGCCCAATAACCATTTCAATCCACCAGAAATCATAATATCTATATGTTTATCTTTTACATCGATCGGTAATTGTCCTGTAGCCTGATAATCATCTAAAAAAAAGAGAGCGTCATGTTGTTTAGTCGATGACATTATTTTTTCATAATCATTTATAAATCCACTTAAAAAAAACACTCTGCTAGTTGCTACCAATTTTGTTTTTGAATTAATTTTTGAAATAAACTTAGTTGTATCAACATATTTTTTTTCTTCGGATTCAACAATAACTGCTTTACCATTTCCTTTTTGTTCTAATGCTTTAAAGTTATGTGCAATTGTTGGAAAATCTAGTTCAGATGTTAATAATTCATCATCATTTTTTGGATTAATACAAGATAATATAACTGCAATAGCAGCAGATACGCTTGGTAAAATAGCAATCTCATCAAAATCTGCATTTATACATTTAGCATATTCTTGTTTTAAAGAATTAGTTTTTTCAATCCAATCAGAATACCAAGCAGAAGCTCCCATACTCGTCCAAGTATCGATGTATTCCATCAAAGAATTTCTTCCCTCATTAGAAAGTAATCCCAGTGAACACGTATTTAAATAATTTACTTTTTCAAAAGTTTTAAACTGATTTCTATATTTTATCCAATCAGATTCATTCATAAAAAAACTCCCATTTATATATTAAATTGTTTGCTATACTTAGATAATTCATTGGATTTCCCATTGTATACTGAGATCAAAACATCTTCTTTACGTTGTGTCCATAATACAATTATAGCAAAAATCATACCTTGAAAAGCAATTGAAAAACCTGGGTCTATATAATCTGCTGTAAGCCCATTTAAAAAATTAAAGAAAGCCATGCTTCCACCAACATACATAGAATAGACACCTGCAATTCTACCTCTTACATAGTCTGGCGACATTATCTGTATTATTGTATGTACAATAATCATAAAACCTGCTTGCCCAAAGCCCATTAAAACCGTGGCAAACAATGATAAGTATAATTGCGACGAGAACGCTAGTAGAATAGGGGCTATTCCACTGATTAATGCAAATATATAAAATAACTTACCTTTAAATTTTTCATCGGCAGTACCTGCTAATATCAATGATGTTATTAAAGAACCTATTCCCACGCACATCATCAAATAACTTACTGCCCCACCTTCAGCATTAAGTTTGTTTACTGAAAAAAATGGCAAAACAGATTCAAAAGACATTGTTAAACAACAGTGTAGCGTAGTGATACCTATGATTACTAAAAATGGCCTTGTAGTATGTACAAATTTCAACCCCTCAACTAAATTAACCAAAAAAGATTCTGAGCTCATTTTCCCTGTAGATTTGTTTTTTATGAATAAAGAAAACAACAAACTAAATGCGTAAAAACCTGTACATATAAAAAATGCTATATCTGTTCCGTTTAAACCATTGTCTCCACTTCCTACCCAAGTTAAAAACGGAGCAACTGTTAGTGGACCTAACAACCTAGTAGCATGAACGGTAGACATATTCAAAGCCACAGCATTCAATAATTTTTCTTTTGGTACTATATTTGGCACAAGTGATTGTGCAGAAGGCATTTGAGCAGCTCTTGCAGAACCTTGCAAAAGTGCAAGAAATATTAAATGCCAAGGCAAAATAAAATCTAAGAAATACAATATGCTTAAACCTAGATTATGAGAAAAATTAATCAAGAACATTATTTGTAATATTCTTCTTCTTTGAAATTTATCGGACAAATAGCCAATAAAAGGAGTTACCAAAACTCTTGGAATCATAGCGGCAAATGTAACTAATCCTACTAACATGTTGCTATCAGATACTTGATAAACAACCCAACCCCTTACAACAATCAAAGCCCAATAAGAAGAACCTGCAAATAAACTAGCAAGCCACATCATTAAGAAATCGGGATATTTCAACGAAGCAAAATAGTCAACAGTTGATATATCAGAAATTTTTTTATCCGTATTAGCCAATAGTTATCCTCGAATATTATCAAACCTTACAACCATTTTTTTCAACAAACAATACAAATAATTACGTTATTCAGTATTTAAGCATATTGACCTCACATATCTTTTAACATACTATATTTTGGCTAATAAATGGGGACGCGCGGTTTCGACAGGGAATTTATGAGGCAGGGTTGCAGGTCGAGGACCATAAAACTCGTAAAAAAATGGAAAAAATTAACTGACAATAAACAGTTAGCTTTAGCAGCTTAATTACTGCTACATTGTATTATTTTTCCCCCGAGAGAATAATATGATGACGAAATTCGGGGTATAACTCTGAAAAACCGATAATTCAGAGAAGAAATTTAATCGGAAAAGCTTGAAAAACTCTTTCTGATTGAAGTCTTCAAGTTTAATATCAATCAGATAAACCTGTAGATACTCTAGACCGAGTGTTTTCTGGACGGGGAGTTCGACTCTCCCCCGTCTCCACCATTTTAAATTTCACATATGATTACTGATATAAATAAAAAGGACACAAAATTAATATGGAAAATAGCTTTCCCTTTCATTCTGGGATCTCTATGGCAACCAATTATTGGTATATTAAACACATATGTAGCGGGACATCTAGAAAACGAAAATTTTCTTGCTTCTTTAGCTTATGGTAATAGCATAATACACCCTTTTTATTGGATATTCGGATCAGTTGGGATGGCAATCACAGGATTCACTTCACAAAAAACAGGACTCAATGAAAAAGATAAAATTTTAAGCATCTTAAATACTAGTGTTATGTTTATGATAATTGCTTCAATCATAATCATAATTTTTCAATCCAGTTTATGGAATCTATACTCATACATTTATGATCAAAATCCAATAATTGAAAATTTAACAAAAGATTATTATTCGATAAGTATTTTAGGAATAGCTCCTCAACTAATTATTGTATCTTCAAGTTCATGGTTTCTAGGACTAAAAAAACCAAAGAAAATATTTCAGATTTGGAGTGTTTTAGGAATATCTCATATGTTATCAATTTATATTTTCACTTCCTACTACGATTTAAAATTAGTAGGGATAGCTTATTCTACTATCCTGTCACAATGGTTAACTCTAGTATTTTTAATATTCCAAGTAGGAATAATATTAAAAGATTTAAAAATAAAATTTTTTATTGGATTTCTATCAAAATCAGAAATTGTATTTTTAGGTAAATCTTTTATAAATTTATTTGTAAGAACATTTATGCTCCAATCAATCTATATAGTTGGAACTTATGTTTCAACAAACTTAAGTTCTACTATATTGGCTACTTATGGTTTGTTTTTACAACTGATAAGTGTTTCTTATTTAACAATTGATGGACCCACGCTTGGGTCATCACCACTAATAGGTGAAAATTTTGCTGAAAAAAATATCCATAGACTTAAAAAGATTTACAAAAACGCATTTTTATCTGGTATTATCACTGCTTTTCTATTCAGTTTAATATTCCTAATTTTTGGGAATCAATTGATTAATGCAATGACAGACATAAAATCTGTAAGAATAGAAAGTTATAAATATATTTATTTGGTAGGATTTCTGCCAATCGTATCTGCATGGTCATTTCAACTTGATGGTGCTTTTTCAGGGATGCTTAAAACTAAAGAAATGAGAGATACCATGATTATTTCTGCTATAGTTTATTTCATTGCAATATTCTCTATTACAAATTTTTGGGGTAACTACGGGGTTTGGATAGCTTATCTATTCTTTGCTTTGACCAGAGGAATATCTTTGAATTATCATATGAATAAAATACTAAATAAGATACGTATTAATGAATAACATTGAAATATTAAAACAAAATAAACAATCTATTTGGATTGATTATATAAGCAAAGATATTATTGAATCCGGTGAGCTTAAATCATTAATTGAAAAAGGGATTACAGGATTAACAAGTAATCCTTCAATTTTTGAAAAAGCAATTTCAACATCTGATTCATACGATGAAGATATAAAAATTCTAGCAAAAACAAATCCTAATATATCAAAATATCAAATTCTTGAAGAGATAAGCATAAAAGATATAAAAAATGCCGCTGATCTTCTTTTACCAACATACGAATCTTCTTCAAAGTTGGACGGATATGCAAGTATAGAAGTATCACCTTATTTAGCATACAATTCTAACAAAACAATAGAGCAAGCTATTCATCTAAGTA
>PAZO01000016.1 GCA_002715665.1 Chloroflexota bacterium
GGGTTATTTAATAATTGGATTAATTATAACTGCTGTTAACACATATGATTTTACAGGGTTAACTAATCAATATTATAATGCTCCTGGCCCTCAATTGGCATTAAATTTAAATGGATTTATATTAATTCTTCTAGTATTAGTAACATTCAGATATGCGAAAAAATTAAGAGAATTTAAAACTTGAATTATTTTTTTCTTTTACTAGTCCATCTTGGTTGATCACAAATTTGACCTAAAAATTCTACTATTGTGTGTGCTCCCATGTATGAAGTTATACCTGTTCCTACATCAAGTTGAGGGTTAACTTCTACAAGATCAAAGCCAATAATGTTCGCATGTTTTGCTAGTACAGATAATGAATCTCTTAGTTCTATATAAGTCATGCCGTTTGGTTCAGCAGAAACACACCCTGGAACTAAAGGTAAATCAAGTACATCTATGTCTATTGATACGTACACTGGAGCTTCTTTTGGCACTAAAGTAGTCATTCCATTAGAGCCCATATCATAAAACTCTTTCATTCCAATAACACGATTGCCGTCATTTTCAGAGTCTTCTATTTGAGATTTTTTGTTTCTTATACTTCTTATACCTACCTGAGTGAGGCTTTTCACATGATCCATGTGGTGTATATGTCGAAAAGCATGGGAATTAGTATATTTATAACCGTGAATAAAAGGAGAGTAGTCTATATGTGCATCAAAATGAACTACATGTAGAGGCGTATTGTATGCTCTCACTACCGGGAAAGTAATAGCGTGGTCGCCTCCTAGAACAACAGGCATCGCACCTGAGTTTAACACCATTTTAGTAAGATCAGTTATATTTTTAAAAGTTCCTTCTACATCTGCTGGAATTACATCTGCATCTCCAACATCTACAATCCTATTATTATCGAGTTCATATTTTAAAAATACTTTATCAGTATCGTGATCAAAATATCCTTCGTCTCCAAATCGAAGAGAATGTTCTCTGATAGACCTTGAGCCAAGTCTTGAGCCTGGCATAAACGGAGATCCTTCGTCTGTTGGCGCACCCATAACTGCTATATCTGCATCTAATTCTGATAGGTTATTACAGGTTGGAGTTCTGAGAAACGAAACCAAACCTGAAAATGCATGTGTTGGTTTGTTGGGTTGATGAGAATTTTCATTAGCCATTTTGTTTCCTTATTTTAATTCAGATAAGTAATCTTTCATTCCACTTTGAAGCATATTAGTTACTCCAGAACAAAACCATTGAAATCCTGCTTCTTTATAAAATTTAAAATCATCAGCACCTCGAGCTATAGTTCCACAAGCTTTTCCATTCCCAATTGCAATTTTACTTAGATCAGAAATTGTATCTCTAACTTTAGGATCATTAATTTGCCCATGTATTCCAAAAGACGACGAAATATCTGATGGACCGAAAAACAAAACATCTACTTCATCTATCGACGATATTGCATCTACATTTTCCATGGCTTCAGTGGTTTCAATTTGAATTGCAACTAATGTTTCTTTGTTAGAACTATCCACATGTTCTTTAACTGATTGAGGTATACCATAAGCTGATCCTCTTCCACTTGCTAATCCTCTTTTACCTACAGGAGGATACTTCACAGAATCTACAACACTTTTAGCATCGGTTTTGTTGTTTATTAATGGCATCAAAACTCCTTCTGAGCCTGCATCAAGAAATTTTTGAATTACTTGTTGGTCATTTTGTCCGATTCTTGTAACTGAAGATATATCTCTTAATTCAGCAGCTCTAAAGTGTTCTTCAGCTAAATTTGGATTAAAAGTTGTATGTTCTCCATCTACTATTACAAAATCAAAACCAAGTAATCCCATTATTTCTGTTATGTTAGGATTGATAACATTTTGAAACAATCCGATAACATTTTGCCCAGAATTTAATTTTTCTTTCATTAAGTTTTTATTCATAATTACTCCTAAGATAAATTTTCCATGGCTTTAACGGTTTCTCTTACAGCATCAGCGGATTTGTTTAAATCTGTTTGTTCAGAATCTGAAAGTTCATATTCAATAATTTCTTCAATTCCATTTTTCCCAAGTTTTGCAGGAACTCCAAAATATAAATCATTTATTCCATACTCGCCCTGCAAATATGCTGTAGTTGGTAATACTGTTTTTGTATCAGCACATACTGAATCTACCATTTGTACAATTGAAGCAGAAGGTGCATAAAAGGCACTGCCAGTTTTCAAATAATTTACAATTTCTGCTCCACCGTTTTGAGTTCTTTCAACTAATTTATTTAGTTTGCTTGGTTCTATTGATTTAGCTAAACTTTTACCTCCAATGAAACTATTGTTAAGAAGTGGCACCATAGTGTCACCATGACCACCTAGCACATTAGATGAAATAGAATTAACAGACGTGTTTTCACTTTGAGAGATAAATGTGGTAAATCTAGCTGAATCTAAAACACCTGCCATTCCAAATATTTTATTAGATTTTTTCCCGCTTACTTTAAATGCTTGCATAGCCATAGCATCAAGAGGATTGGTTACTACAATTATTAAAGCATCAGGAGATTGGTCTAGAGATTTCTGAGTTACTTCTGAAACAATATTCATATTTATCTTAAGTAAATCATCTCTTGACATGCCTGGTTTTCTTGCAATTCCCGAAGTTATTACTATTACATCAGAATTTTTTGTTATTTTATAATCAGTTGACCCTGATATGTAATTATCTAATCCTAAAACCGGACCAGATTGCAATATATCTAAAGCTTTACCTTCAGCAAGGCCTTCAGCAATATCAATTAACGCTACTTCTGAGTAACTTTTTTCAAATAAGCGCTGAGCTGTTGTTGCCCCTACATTTCCTGCTCCGATGACAGATATTTTTTTATTCATATTTTGGCCTTTAACTAAATTATTTTATAAAAGATAATAACTAATGAATTATACTCATCATTTTTATTACCTTCAATGATTAGTCTTATTAATTACCCCAAGGTTTAATAGCATTTTTAAGTAATTTGTATCCATCTAAAAATCCTGGCCTTTCTCCAGAGTACACTTCATCAAATATTTCTAAAGATTTATCTAACCAATAATGAAGGTCTGTATTTTCAGGGTTAGCATCGATATACGCATCTCTTATAAGCACAAAATGAATTCTGGGGTCATAAGGTTGCTTCGTTCCTCCAACCCATTCATCACCATCCAATAATCTAAGTAGCATAGCATCAGCTGATCCCAATGTTTGTTCATGTATTGGTGGTCCTGACATTCTATGCATTACTGAAGTCATATCTCTACCATTTCCTGTTGTATAACCCATTTCATTCCATGTTTTTCTCATATCAATATCTTTTCCAATATGCTTGGCAACCATACTGCCAAACTCTCTTAAAGGATCGGAAATATCAGCTAATAAATCTGTTAACCTGTCACCATCTAAATCTGTTGATAATACGATTGTATTTTGCTTGTTGATTAAATCCCAAACTAATAAACCATAATTAGTGTCAGCAATGTGTTGTTCAATTTTACCTGACCAATTTTCCATACCATCTTTGAAATCTGAGGGTAAAAGGTTTATTATTTTATCGATTTTTTCTTTATGTTCTGTATATGGGTCTACAGCATATTTTCTGCCAATATCAAATTTTGTTCCTTGTAATAACCAGGAATGCAACCCTGCATTAATTCCATCCTCCATAGCTTGCGTAGGTTTAGTAGCCACTCTACCAACATGTCCAGTTTCATGAACTAACTGAAGAAATAATCTGTTTGCATAAGCCATTTGCACTCCAGGAGTATTCATCTCAGAATGCACCACACCATCCTCATTTACATTGAATACTGATTTATCTTGTGAATATGGCAAGCAGGGCATACTTCTTACTACTGTTATAGGTCCATACGGCCTTACATTACAGTAAACCCCAGCCTGTGTTCTTAATGGGGCATTTCCTGATTTTCCCATTACAACCACTTTATTCCCTTTCCCATCATTTACATAAGCATCCCCAGCTGTTGACCATTTTATTGATGTACAAGGCATATTTCCAAACCAAGATAAACATTCAAGTTCTGTGTCATGTCGATATTGAGACCACATAGGAACAGCATAAAAAGGTAATCCTAAAATATCTACTGCAGCAATGGTTCCTAAAAGAGCGTATGCATCAGTAAGAGAGTGTGCAATTGGATTTATAGAATTATTGTGATTTCCACCCTTCCAAACTACTGCGTTNGGGTACCCCTCAGGTGCGATATCTCCTTTTTCAAAAAGTTGAGATAATGCATTAAATAAATCTCCGCCATCTGCTTCGGTTCGTGCTATTTTCATTAAATCTATCATTTGATACCCTTTAATTTAAAGTTAATAATGTGTCAGCTGTATTAACTGAATCACCAATTTTAAAATTTATGTTATTAACAATCCCTTCTTTATCAGATTTGATTGTATTTTCCATCTTCATAGATTCTATATTAACNAAAGGCTGGTCTTTGGTAATTTTATCTCCATTTTTAACCAAATATTTTAATATAGTNCCGGATATTGGAGAATTGATTTGGGCACCGCTATCTACAGGCAAATTTTCTATTATTTGTTTTGCTTTTTTAGGATTTGGCGCTTTGTTTTTAGGATTTGGCGCTTTGTTTTTGGGATTTGGCGCTTTGTTTATTTCATTGATATTGGTAACCAAATCATTATCAGATAATTCAGCCGATATATTGTATTCTTTACCTTCAAAATTTAACTTTAAATCAAATGTATTATTTTCTAGGTTTTTATTTTTACTATGATAGTCAGATTGTTCTTGGTTGGAAGATTCTTCAGTAGTACCGTNAATATTTAATTTGTTTTCCAAAAATTTTNTCCCTATTTCTTCAAACATTGCATAAGTTATTATATCTGGTTTGTAGTTAGTTAAAGATTGTATTTCTTTCCCGTATTCATTTAATGACTTTNAAGGTTTTTTAATTTTTTTACCAGTTATATATTTATTAAATATTTTTTTATTTATATTTGATGGCGGTGTTCCGTATCCTCCATTTATGTATTCTTGCATCTGTTGTGATAGATTAGCATACCTTCCAGTTAATACATTACTTACAGACTGCGCGCCAACCATTTGGCTAATTGGTGTAACTAAAGGAGGCATTCCCAGATCTTTTCTAACATTAGGAATTTCTTTTAATACATCGGGAAGCTTGTCTAAGTTGTTATTAGTGCTTAATTGTGAAGCCAAATTTGAAATCATACCTCCGGGGATTTGATGAGATAGTACGTCTGCATCTATAGGAGAAAATTTTGTTGTCACATTATATTCTGAATATTTNTTTACTTCTTTTTCCAATATTTTTGCAATATTACTAACTGTATTCATATTTATGTTAATTTTATAATTACTATTTTCTGAGTCAAAAGTTTTTGAAAGAGGTTCTATTGCTGGTTGAGATGTTCTTTGTGACACAGTTGAAATACATGTGTCTACACCATCTACTCCTGATTCTATAGCTTTAATTTGAGTCATTGAAGCCAAGCCACTAGTGTAATGATTATGTAATTGTATAGGTATATCAGTAATTTGTTTAAGTCCTGATACGAGCATTGAGGCATCGTATGGAGATAAAAGTCCTGCCATATCTTTAATACATAACGAATCTGCTCCTAAATTTATAAATTCTTTTGCTAGATTTATATAATAATCTTGGGTGTATATTGCCGTTTTAGAGGTTTCCAGTTTTCCTGATTCTCCAACGCTGTAACACAAAGTAAGCTGNAAATGCTTGTCTGTTTTCTTGACGGCTTNGGCTACATCTTTCAAATTATTTATGTCATTTAGGGCATCAAATACTCTGAAAATATCAATGCCAAATTCTGCAGAAGTGGAAATAAAATCGTTTACTACCTCATTTGAATAGTGCTTGTATCCAACTAAATTAGCTCCTCTTACAAGCATTGATAATTTAGTATTTGGAGTTAATCTATTTATCATTTTAAGCCGATCCCAAGGATCTTCATTTAGATATCTAATACAACTGTCAAATGTCGCACCTCCCCATACTTCAAGAACATCATAACCTGCTTTATCTAGAAGTGGGGCAATTTCAGAAATTGTATCGTTTTTAAATCTTGTTGCAAAAAGACTTTGATGAGCATCTCTTAGTGTAGTGTCTGTTATTTTTATGATTTTTGTTGACATAATAATCCTATCTGTATATTTTCCATTGTTGATTTTTCCATTTGTTTAGTCTCAAATTTTGATTTGCTTTTTTTATTTTAGTTTTNTTTTGATTTTTTTGTATAAG
This sequence comes from Chloroflexota bacterium, assembly GCA_002715665.1. The sequence goes on from PAZO01000016.1 coordinate 6,284, forward strand.
TTTTGCCATTACCAATTTTAATATTGATAATTCTTTGTTGTTTAATTTTATATTAGTTTTATTATTTATTATTATATTTTCCATGGCATTAATTACAAAGGGATATTCCCATGTTTTTTCGGAGGCAAAACTTCTCTTTTATTTTCTAAAATCTCTAGTGATTTAATTATTGTTTCTCTTGTTTGATTTGGTTCAATTATATCTTCTATGTATCCTTTTTCAGCTAATCTGTAAGGTGACATTACATCTTTTTTATATTTATCTAATAAATCTTGCTCTAATTTCTTNGGGTTTTCAGAATTTTTTAATTTTTTTTTGTAAATTAATTTTATAGCAGCTTCAGGTCCCATTACAGCAACTTCAGCAGATGGCCATGCGTAATTTAAATCACTTAATAAGTATTTACTACTCATAACAATATAAGCACCTCCATAGGCTTTACGTATGATAATTGATACTTTAGGCACTGAAGCTTCTGCGTAAGCATATAATAATTTAGCTCCACGTCTAATTATTCCATTATGTTCTTGATCAGTTCCGGGNAAGAAACCAGGGACATCGACTAAACTTATTATAGGAATATTAAAAGCATCGCAAAATCTTATGAATCTTGCAGCTTTTTCTGACGCTTTTATATCAAGCACTCCAGCTAAATGCTTTGGTTGTTGTGCTACTATTGCTGAATTTTTCCCATCAAACTTACATAACCCAATAATTATATTTTTGGCGTAATCATCTTGTATTTCAACAAAAGAGTCTTTATCAACTATGTTAGTTATTATTTTATTCATATCATAGGATTGATTTGAGTTACTAGGTAGAATGTTTCCAAGATCACCAGATAACTTAGGGNTAACTGAATCACTTTCTGCCACTGTTTCTTGATTATTCTGTGGAATATATTCAAGAAAACTTCTTACTTTTTCATAGCATTCTTTTTCCGTATCAAACAAAAAGTGTGCAAGTCCGCTTTTCTTCATGTGAGATTCACTTCCACCTAATTCTTCATGAGTGGTATCTTCTCCTGTTACCTGTTTAACTACATCAGGACCNGTTATGTACATTTGACCTATATTCTTTACCATAAATATAAAATCTGTTACAGCAGGTGAGTAAGTAGCGCCACCAGCGGACGGCCCTACAATTATTGAAATTTGAGGTATTACTCCAGATGANCTTACATTTTTAGTGAAAATCTTTGCATATCCTACTAGGCTATCAACTCCTTCCTGAATTCTTGCTCCACCAGAATCAATTATGCCTATNACAGGGCATCCTGTTTTAATAGCAATGTCCATTATTTTGCATATTTTGTCAGCTGCAGTTAAGGAAAGAGATCCTCCCATAACTGTAAAATCTTGAGAATAAACACAAACATCATTGTTGTTGATTTTTCCTGTTCCTACAATAACTGAATCACCATGTATATCTACGTCTTGGGAAATTTTGAATTTGTCTATTTCTCTAAAAGAGTTTTCATCTAACAGCAAATTTATTCTTTCAATTGCAGTTAATTTACCTTTAGAATGCTGAGATTCAATTTTATCTTTCCCGCCACCCAGCAATGCTTTTTGACGTAATTTATTTAATTTTAGAATGTCTTCTTTCATAATGATAAATTATTGAGGTGGTAAAAGATTGGGAATTCCTTCTTTTATTGGATAAATAATTGCACAATCCTTATTTTGACAACATAACTCACCTGTTATGATATCGTCTTTTTCGGCTGTTTCAACTTTTAAAGTTAAATCTGATTTACATATAGGGCATGCCAGAATGTCGTTTAATTCTTTTTTCATTTAAATCCTAATAATGTTTAAGAGTTCTGATAACAAAAATATAACTACTGTTATAGGAAAAATCAATTTAGATTGTATCAATAATTTAANAAAATTATTATATATATTTCTTTTATTAAAATAATAAGATTTATATCTGTTTATATATAAAATGAGAGTTATCCAAATAAATAAAAATAACTTTAATATCAGAATAAAAATATATACCTTTGAATCAATCCTGNTAATGCTGTCTAATATTAATATTACACCTGTTAAAACTAAAGTNGAAATTATAGTGTTAGTCCAATTTGTAAAATGGTCAAATATTCTTTCAAANCTTTGGTTAATTTTAATTAAATTATTTATGTTTAAAGAAATTAGTGATCCTGCAAACCATGTTGAAGCTGCCATNACATGACAAAAACTGATTACAAACCTTATGATTTCAATAAATGTGTCTGTCATTTTATTTCCATATTTAGCATTTCTTTTGTATGTTTTAATAATTCNTCGTAAGGGATATATCCATCCCAAGCTACGATTTCATTTTTATTTTTATTTACAAAAAATGTGGTTGGGAAAGAATTGATATTGTATTTTCTAATAGTTTTATTGTCATCATTGTAACCAAGTTTGTATGTTAACTTGAACTTTTCAGCAAAGCTCTGACCTTCATTGGCATTATCTATTCCAATCATTTGTATTCCTACGATATCCAATTCGTCTTTATATAATTCGTAAATTTTTTGAAAATGAGGTAATTCCTTTGCGCAAGGAGCGCAAGAAGGAAACCAAAAATTGATAATATATGATTCTTTTAATATGTCTTTATTATTTAAATTACTGTTATTAGAATCNTACAAATTTATATCAAATTCAAATGTTTTAATGTTATTGTTTTGGCAGCCCATCATAAATAGAGCAATTAATACAGTAGATAAAAACAATGTATATTTATTCATTTTCTGATTCATACTCTGTTATTATCTCTTTTCCGAATTCTATTAAATCTATCTTTTTTTGGTCAGACAAATCTTCAAAGCTTTCTAAATATTTTTCAAACATATCCATAACACCTAAGCTTTCAGATAAAAGAACATTATTATTTTGTTTTTCAGATAGATATGAAGGTACAATTGATACTAAATTTTTTGCTTCACTAAGAATTTGTTTTATTTTTGGATCATTAACACTTTCAAAGTGTTCTTTTGTTGATTCTATATGTAGACGGATTATTGCGTCACTTATTGATTCTTTACTTAATATTTTTTCTAAATATTTGTCTGGATATAATTCTGTTTTAGGAATTTTGATTTTTATTTCATTAAATTTTCTAGCATTAACTTTGATTTTTTTATAATACTTTAACCTGTTTCCCTGAGGCTTGTTTTTATCAATTTCTAAAATATAAAATCCTTTATCATCATTTTTTTCTCCAAAATCAACTCTTTCTAAACTACCGGAGTAAATTACGGGAGGATCTTCATTTAAAACTTGATCTTTGTGAATATGACCTAGAGCAACGTAATCAAATTCAGGTCTAATAAAAAACTGAGTTGAAAGNAGAGGATCGTTTGTGATCGACATTAGAGTTTCAGTGCTTGTTTTCGCTTCCATTACACTTAAATGACCTGAAAAAATACAAGGTATANTTTTATCGATTTTTTTTAATTCGNTATTTATGCTTGTGTCAAAAACATCTACTATAGATTTAGCAATTTCTTCTACTTTCATGNTTGGATCTTTCTTTCTTATATTAGATGTAAATGTTCCAAACCTAGGCCAAGGTAATCCTATTATTTGAACTTGTTCGTTGTTTTTTGTATTTACTGTATATAATTTCAGCTGATCAATTACAGTGACTTTATCAACATTCATCGTGGGAAATATATCTAATGACGTGGCTCTTTGTTTTACTGCAGGTATATCATGGTTTCCTACGACAAGAACAACAGGAATATTGTTATGAGTTAGTTTCATTAGTCTTTTAGTAAACTCTCTAAGATGAGTTGGGGTTGGATTTCTTGTTTTGAATGCATCTCCAGCAAAAAGAACAAGATCTACATTTTCAATAATGGCATATTCTACTAACTCGTCAAATACATTTAGAAAATCTACTATTCTATCATCGAGACCAGTTTCTAAATCTGTTGTTTTTGAATACCTCTCATAGCCTATATGAAGATCTGAAAAGTGTAATATTTTCAATAATAACCTTTTATTTTAAATAATTATTAATAGAGTTTAGCAAATACGGATGTAATTCTTTAATATTTACTCTTTCTTGTTTCATTGAATCCCTATCTCTAACTGTGGCACTGTTATCATCTAATGAATCAAAATCAATAGTAACACACAATGGAGTTCCTATTTCGTCTTGTCTCCTATAACGTCTCCCAATACTTTGNGTTTCATCATATTCTATTTTCCCTAAATCTCCTTTGGTTAACAGATCTTTTTGAATATTTTTTGCCAACTCAGATAATTTTGAGTCCTTACTTAATGGAAGAATAGCAACTTTTACTGGCGCTATGATTGGAGACAGTTTTAATACCGTTCTTGAATCATCTTTACCTTCAATCTTCTCTTCGTTAAATGCGTCTAATAATGTTATTAGCAACAATCGATCTACTCCTATTGAAGGTTCAATCACATGAGGAGTATATCTAGTTTTAGTAGTTTCTTCAAAAATACTAAAATTTTTCGATGAAGCTTCAGAATGCGCATCCAAATCAAAACTCCCTCGATTTGCTATTCCTTGAAGTTCTCCCCATCCCCAAGGAAAATTGTATTCTATATCACTTGTACCTTGTGAATAATGAGATAAATCTTCTTTGGTATGCTCTCTTACTCTTAGGTTAGATTTATTTATATTTAAACTAAGTAAAAAGTTCATGCAGCTTTCAATCCATTCTTGATAGAATTTTTCACTGTCTTCAGGTTTTACAAAATATTCTATTTCCATCATTTCAAATTCTCTTGTTCTAAAAATGAAATTACCTGTGGTTATTTCATTTCTAAATGCTTTTCCAATTTGAGCGACACCAAACGGGATTTTTTTTCTTGATGTATTCAAAATATTTTCAAAATTTACAAAAATTCCCTGAGCCGTTTCAGGTCTTAAATAAATTTCACTATTATCTGATACAACTGGACCAATATTAGTTCTGAACATCATATTGAATTCTCTAGGTTCATCAAATGTTTTGTTATCACATTTTANGGTAGGGCATGCACCGGAAGATTTTTCGAGCTCATCTTCTCTAAATCTTGCATTACAAACTTTACATTCCATAAGTGGGTCCGAAAAATTTTGTATATGACCACTAGTTTCCCATACTTTGTTAAGAGATAAAATAGATGATTCGAGAGCCACAATATCATCGCGTTTATATACATGATGGTTCCACCAATAATCTTTGATGTTTTTTTTTAATTCAGCNCCAATGGGACCATAATCCCATGTACTTGCAAGGCCTCCGTATATTTCACTGTTTTGAAATATAAAACCCCGTCTTTTTGACAATGATGTTAATTTATCAATTAAAGAATCCAACTTTTATTCCTAAAGAAATAAAGGAGCGAAAACAACAGAAATTATTGTCATTAGTTTAATTAAAATATTTAACGCTGGCCCTGATGTGTCTTTGAAGGGATCACCTACAGTGTCTCCTACCACAGCTGCAGAATGAGCATCAGATCCCTTGCCACCCAATTCCCCTGATTCTATATATTTTTTCGCGTTATCCCATGCGCCACCTGAGTTAGCCATCATAATAGCTAGCAAAAATCCTGAAGCAATAGCACCTGCTAACATAGCACCAAGTGCCTCTTTTTCCAAAATCAATCCAGTCAAAATAGGAACTATAATTGCTAAAAGTCCTGGCAGTATCATAGCTTTAAGTGAGCCGTTAGTACTTATCTCTACAGCTTTGGCGTAATCTGCTACAGCTTTACCTTCCATTAAACCCTTGATTTCTTTGAATTGCCTTCTTACTTCATTTACCATATCCATTGCAGCAGATCCTACTGCTTGCATAGTTAATGCTGAGAAAATAAAAGGCATTAAGGTTCCAATAATTAGACCAATTAGGACTTTAACTTCTAGTAAATTTATTGATTCTATTCCTGCGATATTTGCATAAGAAAATAATAGNGCACCTGCAGTAAGAACAGCGGAACCTATCGCAAAACCTTTACCTGTAGCAGCAGTAGTGTTGCCTAATGAGTCTAGAGCATCTGTCCTCTCTCTGACTTCAGGGTTCAGTTTTGCTTGTTCAGCAATACCCCCTGCATTATCTGCAACAGGGCCGTAGGCATCAGTTGCTAAAGTTATACCTAAAGTTGAAAGCATTCCCACTGCAGCCAATGCAATTCCATAGAAATCTCCTAGCATAAATGCTATTGCCATTGAAATAATAATTACTATAGTAGGAATTATTGTACTTATCATTCCTAATCCTAAACCGCCAATAATGATAGTTGCAGCCCCTGTTTTAGCTTGTTCAGCTAATTTTTTGGTATAACTGTATTCGTAAGATGTTGCAACTTCTGATGCTGTTCCTATTATTACACCNGCAATTAATCCTGTTAAAATTATCCAGAATACTTCCATAGGAAATGCATTAGTTACTGCCATAATTAAAGTTACAGCTAACACTATCAGTCCTGCTGAAAATATTCCAGTTCTTAGTGACCATAACAAACTTCCCATACTAGCACCTTCTTTTGTTCTAACGAGAAAAGTCCCAATAATTGAGCTGATAATTCCGATTGAAGCGATGAAAAACGGTAACAAGACAGCATCATTTTTATCACTCATAAAAGTTGCAGCACTCACAAGAGTCATTGTTGCAATTATTGAACCAACGTATGATTCAAATAAATCAGCACCCATTCCTGCAACATCACCTACGTTGTCTCCAACATTGTCAGCTATTGTAGCGGGATTTCTTGGGTCATCCTCTGGAATTCCTGCTTCAACTTTACCAACTAAGTCTGCNCCAACATCAGCAGCTTTTGTATAAATACCACCTCCAACTCTAGCAAATAATGCTATGGTGGAAGCACCGAACCCAAAGCCTGCCGCTGCNTTTGGGTTATCNAATATAATATGAATCAATGCAATTCCAAGTAATCCTATGGACACTACNGATATCCCCATTACGGCACCACTGTTAAACGCGATCCTCAATGCAGGATTTAATCCNTTCATAGCTTGGACAGTAGTTCTATAATTGGCTCTAACAGCTATAGACATACCAACAAAACCTGCTATTGCAGAACCAATTGCACCTACTATGTATGANATAGCTATTTTGGGCAAAGAAGAAGAGTCACCAGAGGTTTGCCTGTCTAAGATATCAAAATCCAATAACAAACCTATAATTATAGCAACGATAATTACAACTACACTAAGAACTCTATATTCTTTTGAAATAAATGCCATTGCACCTTCTTTTATTGCGTTACCAATAAATTTCACTTCTTTATTCCCTTCATCTTGTTTTGTGATTTGAATAGAAAGAAATGCTGCAAAAATTATACCTATTATTGGTATTATTATTGACATCATAAGAATTAAATTTTGATCCATGATTTTTTACCTCAGAATTAATTTTGTTTTTTATTATATTACTAAATAAAAATTTAGTTATTCAATATATTGTTTATATTATTTATTACTTGTTCAGGATTTTTTGCTTTTGTAATTTCCGAAACAATACATATTGCATCGGCCCCTGTATTTTTTACNGATTCTACATTAGTTTGATTGATTCCTCCAATACCTACTATAGGTATTTTTGTAATTTCCTTAGCTTGTTTTAAAATATCAATGCCCACAACATTTCGATCTTTTTTACCCATTGTCGAAGTAGGAAAAATNTTACCTATTGCTATGTAATCCACATTTTTTTTTATTGATTTTTTTATTTCACTTATATTATTGTTTGATGTTCCAACTATTTGGTTTGAAGAAAGGATGTTTCTGCAAATATTTATTGACGTGTCNTTTTCTCCAACATGTACACCGTCTGCATTTATTTTTTTAGCCAATTTTGGATAATCATTTATAATAAAGATTTTGTTGTATTTATCACAAATATTTTTTAGTTTTGAAGCAATATTTAACATGGTTTCAAAATCATTCTCTTTATCTCTATACTGAATTATATTTAATTCAGTTTTTGCAATTCTAGAACATAAATTAACAATGTCATTAATTTCTTGTGGATCAATAATTGTATATATTCCGCTTATTTGTTTTTTCATTCCTGTTTATCTATGTTCTTGATTTTATAACTATATCTATGAAGATCACTTCTTCCATATTTTTTTATTGCTGACAGNTGATTTTTTGTTCCATATCCTTTGTTATTTTTGAAATCATANACATCGTAATTTTTGTCTAAATTTTCCATGTATTTATCTCTTTCAACTTTTGCAATTATAGATGCTCCAGCAATTGATAACGACTTTGAATCGCCTTTAATGATGCTTGTTTGGTGAATTTTCGAATTATTTAAATTCAAGGCGTCAATCAAAAGATGATCCGGTTGTATATTTAATTTGCTTATTCCTCTATTTATACACAGTTGTATTGATTCATTTATACCTAAGTTGTCAATTTCTTTAGCAGTAGCCCAACCTGAGCTATAATCTATTGCAATTTTTATAAGCTCTTCATAAATTGAGCATCTTTTTTTGACAGATAATTTTTTACTATCGTTTACTCCTAATTCTATTAACGAATTTTCCAACTCTTTGTTNATTTTAAGAATAATCAAACCAACTACAACAGGCCCAGCAAGAGTTCCTCTGCCAACTTCATCAATTCCTGCTATAACTTTAAANCCTGAACTGATAATATTTTTTTCGTAAAAATAATTAGGATTAGGCATTTATAATTTTTGGTTTNGTGCTAACAACTTCGTCAATTATTCCTCCACCTATAACTTCTTCACCCTCTGATTCTATATTATAAAATACAACAGCTTGTCCGGGAGTTATTGCTCTTTGAGGTTCTTCAAAAATTATATGAGCTNNATCGTTTTGTTTTAGGTTTACTTTCGCTTTGAATAATTTTGATTTGTATCTGATTTTTACATATGCATCAAATACTGTTTTTATATTAGATGTGTCTTGTATGTTAATTTTTATAGCACTGAATTCTGTTTGAAAAAGAGACTCATGCGGACCAACAACTACGGTGTTATCTTCTTTTGATATTTTGATTACAAAATATGGGGTTTTCCCGTTTTTGTCGAGACCTAATTTCCTTCTTTGTCCAATAGTAAAAGATTGAATACCTTCATGGTTTCCCAAAAAATTACCATCAACATCCAGAATTTTNCCAGGCTTCGGATCAGTTCTATCCATAATAAATTGTCTATAGTTTCCATCAGGTATAAAACATATTTCTTGGCTGTCTGGCTTGTTTGCTACTGGCAGCTCATACTTTTCTGCNATTTCTCTTATTTTATCTTTACTATATTCACCAACTGGAAGTAATAAATTTTCTAGTTCGGGTTGCTTGAGTGTAAATAATACATATGATTGGTCTTTATTTGAGTCATACCCTTTTAAAAGTTTATAGTTATCACCGTTTTTTCTAATTCTTGCATAATGTCCAGTTGCTATCAAATCGGAACCTAAATTTTTTGCACGACCAAAAAGAAAATCAAATTTGATTTTGTCGTTACANGCTAAGCAAGGATGNGGAGTTTTCCCTTCTATGTAAGATTTTACAAAATAGTCAACTACATATTTTTGAAATTCTTCTTCAAAATTTAAGTGATAATGTTTTATACCTAACATATCACAAACTCTTCTTGCATCTTGAACATCTTCAACCGAACAGCATCTTTTATTACTTTTNGGGGCATTGTTGTCGTCCTTGGACCAAAGGCGCATTGTTACACCAACCACATCATAACCTTGCTCTTTTAGTAAAACTGCAGCCACTGACGAATCTACTCCGCCACTCATAGCTACTATAACTCTTTTTTTCATATTTATATCTAATTAAACGATTTACAATTACAGTTTACGATCATATCATTATATTGATAATACTTTAATCATATTTATCGTCACTTTTATCAAATTATTTAATCATTTCAATAATAAATATTACATGATGAAAATTAATAATCCAGCAATAGATTTGATACTTGATATTGCAGACACCAANCAAGCTTCTGATGTTTTAGTTTTAGATGTTAGCGAACAATGTGANTTTTCTGATTTGTTTATTATTATGTCCGCTGAAACAAAACGCCAAATAAAATCTATTGTAAACNATATGACTTTGGACTTGAAAAATATAGGTTACGATAAAAAACGAATTGACGGCATAGATTCATTAGAGTGGGTTGTTGTTGACTACGGGGATTTTATCGTCCACGTATTTGATGAANATAATAGAGAAAAATATTCCCTTGAAACAGTTTGGGAAAAATCTAAAGAAATAATTAGAATTCATTAAATTNCAAAATTAAGCCAAAAATATACTNCTTTNCCCTAGTTTATACCTANTATGAGTGATATCCTTTTATTTCAAAATTACTACTTACTAATNAATAAAGGAATAATAATATGCCATCAGGTAAAGTAAAATGGTTTAATAGCACCAAAGGTTATGGTTTCATTGATCAAGATGAATCTGACAAAGATATTTTTGTACACATATCNGCTNTNAAAGAAGCAGGGATAGATAACCTNGANGACGGAGATGCNGTATCCTACGATGTAGGTGAAAATAACGGCAAAGAAAATGCNATTAATATCAAATTAAATTAATTTAATTTATTATTTATTCCAGAATCCATTCATCAATATTTTTATTGTAAGNATANAATTCANTNTCATCAAAGAATATTTTTAATTCNCGNTTTGCNGACTCNACTGAGTCAGAACCGTGAATTAAATTCATTGATANTGACANNCCAAAGTCNCCTCTGATTGTACCTGGAGCTGCNTCTGTGGGATTTGTTTTTCCCATAAGTGATCTTATTTTCTCCACACAATTAGGTCCTTCTATGGCAATCGCTATTATAGGACTAGATGTAATAAAAGAAACCAAATCATTGAAAAATGGTTTATTCTTATGCTCATTATAATGTTCATTTGCTTTATCCATTGGAAGTTTCATGAATTTCATACCAATTATTTTGTAACCAGTTTGTTCGAGTCTATTTATNATTTGACCNGANAAACTTCGTTGGATTGTNTCTGGTTTTAATAAGATTAACGTTTGTTCCAATTTTTTACTCCTTTTTCTTTTACTTTTAANGCAGATTCAATTTGACCTGAATTTGCGTAAATTGGGTTTATAGATATGGTTGATNTATTTTTGTGTTTAGATTTTATTAATTTACCTAATGATATTATAGANTNAATTCTANTTTTNGTCTTCANNACTTTATTTCCAAGTNTANTATCTGAGTNTTTTAANACCTCTTTATCATAAGTAACNATNAAATANTTTTTTTCTANAAANGAATTTAANTGANCTGANTCTACTACTTCAAAGTCTGNTAAATCAGNNTCATTATTAATTTTATCAAANGAAAANTNAGTATAATCTTTAATGTAAAAAGTTGTTTTNGAACANTTTAATATTGATAATATTTTGNNNTTTTTATCNANGTATTNATAACNAGATATCAANAGAGANGGNATNGGTATTAATTTNAGATTNTTAGCTATACCTAAACCTTTGGCNATNCTNATTCCAATTCTTAAAGAACTAAATCCNCCAGGCCCTATTACTNTATNTATTTCTTTTATATTTCTTATTGTTANATTGTTTGATTCAATCATTTTCTTCAAATTTGGTAATAATGTTCTTGATTCATTATTATTTGAAAACCATATATTTTCANCNACTACTTTAGAGTTNTTGGATATNCCAATTAAACTTTCTTTNGTAGANGTGTCAATTATCAANCTATATTTTTTATCTGTCATNATTTTAGAGATTTAAGTAAGTATNAGTTTTNTNTATTTTTCACNTTNATTTTGAGTAATCTTTCTGAATTACTTTTTNGNCTAATANATATATCNATTGAGTTTTGNGGTAATAANGGAGNAGATAATTCAGGCCATTCNATTATTTTAACACTATCTGAATCTAANTATTCTTCTAATCCTANTTGTATTAATTCAGATGTNTTATTTAAACGATAAAANTCCATGTGTTCAACTTTATGTTTCAAATTNTATTCNTTTATTAAAACAAAGGTAGGGCTTCGTCCCCATCCTTCNTATCCCAANCCTCTAAGTAAACCTTGAGTAAANGTTGTTTTACCAGCACCTATATTACCATNNAAAAGAATTAATTCATTNCCTTTTAGATTTTGTGAAAANAATGNNCCNATCTTTNGNGTTTCTTTTTCNGATTTACTTTTGATTTCTATAGAATTCATTTATTATAAGTATTATTTAAATTTACTTATATTTTATGAANAAATCACTNTTAATCCAAGATACTAAGGTNATAATTTNTAATTCNGAATCTAAAAATAAAAATGATAATCATCTTAATTATATTTTTACANGGNTTNGGNGCAAATGCTGAAGATTTAACATTTTTTAATAACACAAATGTTTTTNATAATACATTCAATATATATCCAGAAGGATTTATNNAATTAAATAATCAATTTTCAANAAACTCTTATTGTTGGGGAGATTTTTCACACAATGAATATCAAAACCAAATGAGGGCAAGTGCGTTAAAATTAAACAAAATTATTAATAAAATTAAAATTGAGTTTTTTGATAATCAATCAATAAAAATTTCTATTGTGGGATTTTCGCAAGGAGGAATGTTAGCGCAATTAATGGCTTTTACAGAATTAAACAATATAGAAAATCTTATTTTATTATCAACAATGTTACCTGATTTTAACGAAATTAAAATTAAAACTAATATTAATAATATTTTTGTTGGTCACGGTATTTACGATGAAGTTATACAAATAAGTAATGCCGATATAATGTATGATTTTTATAATAACCATGGATACAATATTAAATATAAAAAATACAATACAAGTCACAGTATAGACAATACCTTACTTGATGATATTTCAGATTACAAATTTTATTGAGGTTAATATGAGAAATTATATAAATGAATTAAGTTCTAAGAATAAAATTGCAAAGGGCTGTACTCTAGTATACCCCTCGCCAGATGTTGTAGAGATGCTGGGTATGGCGGGATATGATTATATTCGATTAGATGGCGAACATGGTGCTTTTAGTCCTGAATCTATAGATGATATGGTAAGGATTGGTGAAGGGGCGGGTATGTATGTTCTTGCAAGAGTTCCAAGCATTGAACCTCATGTAATTAATAGTTTTTTAGATAGAGGAATTAAAGGTATTATGGGACCGCATATTGAAAATGCCGAAGATGCAAAAAAATTAGTAGATGCATGTAGATTCTATCCAAAAGGGCAAAGAAGTTGGGGAGGAGGAAGAGGTAATTATTATCACACTTTATCAATTTTAAATAATAAATTTGGTGGAAAATCTAAATACGTTAACATTGCTTCGGATTCTATATTTATTGAGGCACAAATTGAAACAAAAGAAGCAATTATTAATTTACCGGAAATATTAAAAGTACCTGGTATAGATGCATATACATTTGGTCCCAATGATTTAGCTCAATCAGTTGATTTACCTGGGCAACCAGAAAATAAGATTGTACAATCCTTGATGGATAAAGCTACTAAGATAATAAGAAAATCAGGCAAAGCTATGTCATCTGATTTTATGTCTTCTATAACACTTTCAGATTTAATTATAGATGGTTCGAAATCATATTTGGAGGAATAAATATGCAAGCAGGTGTATATGATGGAGAGAATATAAAATTAGTAGATATCCCAAAACCAAAATTAACTGAACAAGAAGATTTGTTGATTGAAATTAAAACAACAGGTATTTGTGGTTCAGATCTGAGGATTTTACATGGAGAATCTGAACCACAAAAATTACCAATAGGTCATGAAATGAGTGGAATTGTTAAAGAAGTAAATTCATCTAAATATGAACATTTGATTGGCAAAAAAGTTGCTGTGGATACAGTTTCCGCAGGTAAAGCTTGTGGTTACTGTAAACATTGTTTAAATGGGTACTATACATATTGTATATATAAAGACGAAGATTTTGGAGGAGCGTATGCACAATTTATCAAACGTCGTGCTAAAGGTTGTTTTGAACTAAAAAAAGATATGAACTTTAACGAAGGTGCATTAATTGAACCTTTAGCTGTTGCTATTCAAGCTTTTCGTAAATTAAATCCTATAACGGGTGATAATTTGTTGATATTAGGCTCTGGAACCATAGGTTTAATGTGTTTATATGTAGCTAAACAAATGAGTTTTAATAATATATTTATAACAGGAAAATATGAACATCAGAAGAATATGGCAAAATATTTGGGTGCAGATTTTATTTTGGATTATGATGATCCTAATTTACATGAAAATATATACGACAACACGAATGGTTATGGGGTAGATTTATCATTGGAAACAGTTGGGTCTTACTCTTCTCAAATAGCAACTTTATCTGATGCTGTTAAATTTACAAAAAAGGGCGGCAATATTGGAGTTGTTGGTGGTTTTAGAGTTCCAGTTGAATTTGATTTTTTAATTCCATACATGAATGGTCAATCTTTGATATTTCCGATTTGTTATAACTTTATTGACGGTAAACATGATTTTGAAATCGCCATAGATTTATTTAATAATGATAATTCAGATTTGTCAAAGTTAATTACGAATCAATATGAATTTATTGATATTGAAAAAGCTTTCCAACATGCAAATCAGTCAAGAAACGAAGTAATAAAAGTGCACTTGAATAATTAATTTAATGAATATAGTATGGTCAAGTGAATTTATTTAGATCCAAAAAAAATACTAAAATCCCTCCTTTAATTGTAAAAAACACATTATTGTTTGCAATTTCTCAAGCTTTTCAAGGAATGCCTATGCAACTAGCAGTCACTACAGGTGCTTCAATGGTCGCATTTTTAACTGGCTCCAAAGCACTTGCAGGGATTCCTGGTATGTTAATCAGTGGTAGCAGATTCTTGGTAGCATTTCCTACAGGCTTTATTACTGATAAATATGGTAGAAAAAAAGGAATGTATATTAGCTTAATACTAGGTGTAATAGCTTGTGCTATATTATCTTTTTCAACATCAATATCTTCTGTTCCTATTATGTTTGTTGGATTTACTATATTGGGATTAGGATTTGGAGCTAATACCCAACTAAGAGTAGCAGCTGGTGATATGTATCCCGTTAAATTAAGAGCTTCAGGAATAGGTACCGTTTTAACTTTTTCTGTATTTGGAGCATTTCTAAGTCCTTTTTTAATTTCTTTAGTTAACCTTGATTGTATAAATTTATTTGTTTTTGATGTTTGTCTAACTGATCTTAACTTAGATGAGTATGACGAGTTAACAAAAATTTGGGGATTTGTTCCAATTTTTTTGATTCCTATTTTTATTTTTATTTATTTAATTAAACCAGACCCGATAGATGTTGCAAAAAACTTAGATAAATATTGGGGTAAAGAATACAAATCATTGCAAGATTCTAAATCTATTGATCATATTCCATTTAACATTAAAAATGTATTTAGAGATAAAGTGAATTTGGCTGCATTTTTCAGTTATAGTGTTGCTCAAAGTATGATGGTGATGGTTATGTTTTTGACCTCTCTAATTATGGTTGAAAAAGGATATGATTATCTAGCCGTTTCTTTTACAGTATCAATTCATGTGGTAGGAATGTTTGCTTTTTCTAGTTTAGTTGGAATTGTTACGGATTCTTTGGGCAGAAAAAAAGTCTCAATTCTTGGGATGATTACATTGGCCGTAGGTTGCTTTATAACTCCTATAACTTCTAATTATTTTGTTATTACATTAGGTTTATTTTTAATAGGATTAGGTTGGTCAGGTTCTAACGTAGCATCTACTTCAATGATAGCTGACAGAAATCCTGTTGAACAGCGCGGTCGAGTTACAGGATTAAACGATATGTCTTCAGGAGCCTTTTCAGTTTTATTTACACTGATTGGACCTGTAATTGCGAATTTCACAAGTTTAACTATTATTTGTTTTATAGCTACGTTTATATCTTTAGTTCCAATATTATTATTGATATCATTAAATGAGTTAAAGCCAGGACAATTTAAGTAAAGGGGAGAGTTATGCAAGTAAATTTTTGGTTTGATCCGACATGCCCGTGGGCATACGTTACATCACGTTGGTACACTAAAGTTGCTAACGAATTAAATATCCCTACAGAATGGGAAATTTTTTCACTTTCTATAAAAAACAGATCAAATAACTATTCAGAAGAAATGAAAGCTAAGCATTTTAAATCTTTAAGGGTTATTAGAATGATCCAAGCTGTTAAAAATAGTATGGAAAATCATGATGTATCTAAATTGTATTCTGCTATAGGTAAACAATTTCATGTTGATAAAATGGATATTGACGCAAATCTAAATGATATTTTAAAAACTTGTGGAATTGATGAGTCATATCTAAATTACATGGATGATGAATCTATAGATGAACAAATAGAATCTTCAACAATGAAAGCAGTTGAAGTTTGTGGCAACGATGTTGGAGTTCCAATAATACTCTTAAATGATGGTACTCATAAAAATGCAATTTTTGGACCAATAATCAGTGAAGTTCCTAGTTTGGAAGAATCTTTGAAATTATGGGAACATTTTAAATATGTATGCTTTTATGGAAACATTGCAGAACTTAAACGCAAAAGATCAATTCCTCTAAATCCTACTGTTGAGTAGCTTCACCTGTTGGAGGATTCATAAATTGGTTTAGTTGCTGCCCTAACCAATTTTGTAGTTCGTTTATTACAGTTGTTGATACATAAAATACTTCAACTTCATTTGAAAATTGTAATCCGTGATCGTCCCTCATGAATAGTATACCGTTTTCTCCAGTGTTAAGTTCATTTTCAATTTTATCTATAAGAGATTTATTTCTATTTTGTATACTATTAGTGTATTCGTTCATTGTTATTTCTTTGGCATTTTTAGATAGTAGACCTATTGAAGAAATTCTTTGCCAATCCATTGTTTCAGCAATTAATTCATCATTCTCAAATTCAGAAATCAATGTGCCTGAATTGTGAAATATTTTTATGAAATCAGAACCTGTAGGATTTAGATCTTCTATAATTTTAATACCTTCTTCGCCTGTTTTAGAATTCATTTCATGAAATATAGTATTGATGCTACCTAAGGATGTTTCTAATTTATTAATTGCATCTGCGACTTCATCCCAATATTTTTTGAAAAGATTTTCACTGTCATTTTCGTAAATTGATGTTGGGATTATAAATATAGGAACAAAAATAAGTCTTTTTTTATTTGCATACCTGTCTTTATTTGGTTTTTGTATTTTTCCTAATTCTGGCATTTTGATTTATTTTAAATATAAATATATAATTTTAAATTATGGCAATTATAGACAATCCATTATTTGTTGGTTTACTTGATTTAATACCAATTATTCTTATTGTATCGGCTGTGATTTATATTGTGAAGAAAAAATCGGGTCAAAAATAATTTAAAAGTACTATTTCAAATATTCATGGCTACTAAATTTGTAATTATGTAAGTTATATTTAACTAACAAAGGTTTACCTGTAGGAATTTCTAACTTAGATATTTCAGTGTCGGAAATTTTTTCTGTTATTTTTAGAAATGCCCTGATACTATTTCCATGTGCTGCAATTAATATATTTTCATTTTTGTTTAGAGCGTTTATTAAAGTTGTTTTAATGAAAGGAGTCACTCTTTCTACTGTATCTTCTAACGACTCTGAATATGGAATGTGATCTAATTCAGAATATTTATTATCGGTTTTTAGGTATAACATAAATTGCTCAGAACAGTTTGGAGGCTTTATTTTATAACTTCTTCTCCATTTGTGAACTTGCTCCTTTCCATGAATTTCAGCAGTTTCCTTTTTATTTAATCCAGTTAATCCTCCATAATGCCTTTCATTTAATCTGTATGTTTGTATTACTGGGATATTAGTTAAAGAATTTTCTTTTAATACTATTTTCATGGTGTTTATAGCTCTTTTTAAAACTGATGTAAATGCTATATTAAATTTAATGTTATTTTGTTTTATTAACTGACCAGCTTCTTTGGCTTCGTTTATTCCATTTTCACTCAAATCAATATCTTTCCATCCGGTAAATTTGTTTTGTAGATTCCATTTACTTTGTCCATGCCTGATGAGTATGATGTTAGCCATAATTTACATTAATTATTTATATTATTTAAAATTTTAGTTTTTTATAATATTACATGCAATAGATTTGTTAAAATTAATTTCATAATTAAAAGGAATTTAAATATGTCTGAAAGTACTTTCGATTTNGAAATAACAGAAAACATGAATATATTNAATTTATCTACNATTCATGTGAATGGAAAACTNTATTTTGTNAAAACTGANAATAATTGGGTTNCCGAAGANGATTCAATTCATATTCACTCNTTAGTNGGNTTTTTTTCAGANCTTAATAAACTTGATAANACGGAATCAAAATCCTTAATGAATAAATGGGGAATTTCATTTAGACCANATACAATNAANCCNNATTACAATGAGGNNATNAATGAATAATATTTCCANTANCGAATTTANAANAAGAAGACANANTCTNACCAATTATATTNATGATGGNATTTTNATTCTTCCTGGCANCACNTCATTTGTTAGAAATCATGANGTAAATTTTGATTTTAGACAAAATTCTGANTTTTGGTANTTAACAGGTTTNAANGAACCAAATTCANTAATGGTTATNTTATTTAAACCNGAAATNGAATATTTTNTATTTGTTGAACCNTATGATGTTCATCATCACATATGGGANGGNTACAGNGCAGGNATAGANGGNGCAAAANATGATTTTAAAGCNGANANTGCNTTNCCAATTTNAGANTTGGAAAAAATTNTACCNGAAATGATATCTGAATTTAATAATATATATTANAGAGTTGGATCTGATAAAAGAATTGATAGTATTGTTTCTTCATTTTATTCCACNCAACTAAGACAAGTNACAGGAAAAAGAGGTAATTATAATATCAANAAAAATCAAAATNATGGTTCTGTNAGCATANTTGANCCTNTNCCNTTTATATCAGAATTAAGAATGATCAAAAGTGAAAATGAAATAAAANTAATTGATAANGCNATTGATGTNACNAAAAAAGGNTTTGANCATATAANTACGATTGTAAATCAAAANATGACTGAATATGATGTCCAAGTNGANCTNGAATATATTTTTAGNAAAAACGGATCTAGATACAATGCTTANCCTTCTATAGTTGCNGGNGGTGACAATGCTTGTGTNCTTCATTATATNGATAATAATAANANNTTNTCTGATGCNGACTTTTTATTAATCGANGCNGGNGCAGAATTAGATTATTATGCNTCNGATATNACACGAACATTTAGATTGTCTANNAATATNGATGGTTTAAGAATGGAAGCTTACNANATNGTTAAAGNAGCACAAGAAAATGCAATTTCNGCAGTNAAACCAGNTCAAACNTTAANAGATATTCANATAAAAGCATTAGATGTNCTTATACCNGGTTTGAAGAGTTTAAAATTATTTGATCATTCCNTTGATGAAATNTTATCNGACAATCTNTANACAGAATTTTATATGCACGGAACTTCNCATTGGCTTGGCTTNGATGTTCATGATTCNTCCCCNTATTCAATNAATAAATCAGAAATNAAATTAAAACCAGGNATGNTATTTACTGTAGANCCNGGNTTGTATTTTTCTNCAAGATCANAATANTCAGATTTNAANAAATCATTNTCAGGNACNGGAATCAGAATAGAAGANGANATNCTAGTNACTGAAGANGGANACAGGAATATGTCNGAAGACATAGTTTACTAANAANAATTNNAAANTTATTTACCAGCGTTTTTAACTAAATCNTCNACAACTTCAGGTTCAGCTANTGTTGANGTGTCACCTATATTATCTATATCCTTTTCAGCAATTTTNCTAAGAATTCGTCTCATTATTTTACCGCTTCTTGTTTTAGGTAANCCTGGAGCCCATTGTATTGTATCTATAGTTGCTATAGGTCCAATTTGTGTTCNTACTTGNTGAGTTAATTCTTTTTTAAGTTCATCAGTNGCTTCTATNCCTTGGTTAAGAGTNATNTAAGCATATATTCCNTGNCCTTTAATTTCNTGNGGNAATCCTACTACAGCNGATTCNGCNACATCTTTGTGCAAGACTAANGCNGATTCNATTTCNGCAGTNCCAAGNCTATGACCNGANACATTNATNACATCNTCTACTCTNCCTGTTATCCANTAATANCCATCTTCATCTCTCCGGCAACCATCTCCGGTAAAATAATAACCTTTATAGGTTGTAAAATANGTGTTATAAAATCTTTCNGGATCTCCATAAACNCCTCTCATTTGCCCAGGCCANGAAGC
The DNA here is from genome assembly GCA_002715665.1 of Chloroflexota bacterium. Next base: position 26,636 of record PAZO01000016.1, read on the forward strand.
TTTTATACATAAATTACCACTTGTAGCTCCTTNCAATTCATTTCCTTCATTATCNACTAACAANGGTTGTATNCCAAACAATGGTTTAGTTGCGGAACCAGGTTTTANTTTTGTNGCACCTGGAAGAGGGGAAATAAGCATNCCNCCNGTNTCAGTTTGCCACCAAGTATCTACTATTGGTAATTTNCCTTTACCNACTACATTNTAATACCATAACCANGCTTCAGGATTAATTGGCTCACCNACTGTNCCNAGTAATTTTAGNGAATCNAATTTTCTTTTTGNANCGTGATGNTCTCCCATTCTTGCTATAGCTCTTATAGCTGTTGGNGCTGTATAGAAAATATTTACTTTATGCTTATCNACAACATCCCAAAATCTACCCCAATCNGGATATTGAGGNACNCCTTCNAACATTATTGTNGTAGCTCCATTNGCTANTGGNCCNTATATTATGTAAGAATGNCCNGTNATCCATCCGATGTCAGCNGTACACCAAAATATATCACCATCCTTNTAATCAAAAACATATTTAAAAGTTAATGCTGTATAAACTATGTATCCNNCAGTAGTATGNAGAACTCCTTTNGGTTTNCCTGTTGANCCAGATGTGTAAAGAATAAACAAAGGGTCTTCTGCNTCCATTTCCTCAGGNGGACATTCATCNCTNATTGNATCATCATTCATTTCTTCATCCCACCAAANATCTCTACCTGATTGCATATTTGTTTCTTCNCCAGTTCTCTNAACNACNATNCATTTTTCTACGTTTGTTCCTTCCATTGCAAGATCTGCATTTGNTTTAGANGGAACAGATTTGCCACCTCTTACTCCTNTGTCNGCACAAATTACAATTTTAGGNTTNCAATCCAATATTCTGCTGTTAAGNGANTCTGAACTAAANCCTCCAAANACNACTGAATGAATAGCNCCGATTCTNGCACATGCTAANACTGCTATTGATAANTCAGGTATCATAGGCATATAAATTATTACNACATCACCTTTTNNGACACCNTGNTTNTTTAATACATTTGCAAATCTGGAAACTTCTNTGTGNAGTTCNTTATATGTATANGATTTTTCTNAATTTGGATCNTCTGANTCCCAAANAATTGCTGTTTGNTCTCCTCTTGATTCCAAATGNCTNTCTATACAATTGTATGTNACATTTAATTTNCCNCCTTCATACCATTTTATGTCAGCAGTATTAAAATCGTAGTTCATTACATTATCCCANTTTTTATACCAATCAATATTTTCGGCTTGNTNTGACCAAAATTTTTCAGGATTCTGTATTGATTCGTTATACATTTCTTCATATTTTTCTGTNTTTATATATGCATTTTGTTTGAATTCATCTTTGATATCTATTATTTCACTCATTTGNTACTCCAAAATTNATTAAGAGATAATTTACAATAAGTTTAAGCTATACTTATAATCATGACAACTTTTTAAGGTATNAATTAATGAAATATTCAATAATTAGCTGGAATGTTAATGGAATTNGAGCAATAAACAAAAAAGGATTTAATGAATGGTTANTNANAGAGAATCCAGATATATTTTGTGCTCAAGAAACTAAGGCTCANCAATCTCAATTATNAGATGAAATCACTAATATTGGTGAATATAAATCTTATTTTCATTCTGCTGAAAAAAAAGGATATAGCGGAGTAGCTACATATACAAAACCTAAACCTAATTCTATTGAACATGGTTTTGGAGATAGTAGCTTTGATAATGAAGGAAGAACATTGGTAACTACATATGATGATTTTAAATTGTTTAATATTTATTTCCCAAATGGNCAAAGATCNGATGAAAGATTGCAATACAAATTAGATTTTTATAAATCTTTTTTAAATATAATTAAAAAAAATCCAGACAATATAATTATCTGTGGAGACGTTAATACNGCCCACAAAGAAATAGATCTTGCTCGCCCTAAAGAAAACTCAAAAATTTCAGGATTTTTAGAAATTGAAAGAGAATGGATTGACCAATTAATAGATGNAGGATTTGTTGATTCATTTAGATTGTTTGACCTTTCTCCAAATAACTATACTTGGTGGAACATGAGAAGTAGAGCAAGAGATCGAAATGTAGGATGGAGAATTGATTATTTTTTTGTTTCAAAAAATTTGGTGTCAAATATAAATGATTCTGATATTTTGAGTGATGTGATGGGATCNGATCACTGTCCCGTTAAATTAGATTTAAGTTTTTAATTTAATGATTGGATTTTTTTTAAAACATCATTAGGTTTTGGATTTACTTGATGATCATCATCTGAATAAACAAGCATAGGTATAGTCCTTCCNCCATTNTGATACTTGTACAAATCATCAATTTTGTCAGGATTTTCGTCTATATCGAAAGATGAATAATTTATTTCATTACGATCCATAAATGCTTTTAAACTTTGACAGTATCCACACCANGTTGCTGTGTAAAATTTTATATCAGAATTATTCATATTGATATTATATTAACTAATTACNTATTAGTAAAACATATTCTATTAGGTTAAAATAATTACAAATATTTTATGACAGATTATGAATTTTAAAAACAAAATTGTTTTAGTNACAGGCGGATCTTCTGGGATTGGCAAAGCAACAGTAGATTTATTTGTTAAAAATCAAGCTACTGTGATTAATATTGATANANATAACCCTAAAAATTCATNAACTGATGTTAAGTTTTATAATGTTGATGTATCGAACGAACAAAATGTTATAGATTGCGTTTCTGATATAGTGCGTTACTATAAAAAAATTGACATCTTAGTAAACAGTGCAGGAGTAACTGCTAGAAACGCATTAGAAAATAATCCTACCGATTATGAGATATGGAAAAAAGTTCTCGAAGTAAATCTAANCGGAACATATCTTGTTTCAAGAGAAGTTGTGAAAAATATGATAGATAATAAGAATGGTAGTATAGTAAATCTTTCCTCAATTATGGGACAAGTTGTTTATCCAAACTTGCTAAATTCATTAACTAGTCCTTATCCACCATCTAAAGGCGGAGTTTTACAATACACTAAAAATCTTGCATCCCATGTAGCTAAAAATGGCGTTAGAGTAAATTGTGTATCTCCAGCTTTTATTACTACTGAATTAACAAAAAATATACTTGAGGACGAATTTATAGGAACTAAATTAAAAGATAGAACTCCAATGAATCGTTTTGGTAAACCAGAAGAAGTTGCTAACNTTATACTTTTTTTAAGTTCAGATCTTTCATCATACATTACAGGAGCTGANATTCCTGTTGATGGTGGTTATTTGATTTTGTAGGAGTATTCATGGCAAGCAGAAGAACCCCGATTGTTATATTAAATTTAATTAAATCTTTTGGAAAATCATTTTTTGATATATCTCAAATTGATGATNANTTGTTTTTATCCGGAGAATACAAAGAAAATGATTTGATGAGTATTCATAAACTTGGAATAAANTGTGTTATTGATATGAGAAGCGAAACTATCTTTGATNGTCAAAAATTTAATGATTTAGGAATAGAATATCACAATATTCCTGTTGATAATTTCTATCCTCCTGATGACAATAAAACTCTTTTTGGAATAGAAATTATAAAAAAACATATTAATTCTAATCAAAAGATTTTAGTCCATTGCAAAGAAGGAGTTGGAAGGAGTCCCTATATTATTGCTGGATATTTAATCACACAAGGATATAGTGTTTATGAAAGTTTGTCTTTGATTAAATCTAAACGATGGGGAGTAAATTTAAATAAAATTCAACGTAAGTCAATCAAACAATTTTATGAAAAAATGGTATTTGATTAGNATTATTTAATATTGTCATTTAAATATTTAGCTAAATCTGCACTTAAAGTTGATTTAATATCATATCCCCCAGGATTCATATTGGTGTCTAATTTAGAAACAGAAATATATCCATTTTGAATAGCATCCATATCTGAATCATTTGGAAAATCGTTACTTTCTTTTAAGTCTAGTCTTAAAAAGTAATAATCTCCTCTTGGTCGTGTTTCTTTAATTAATATTTCATCTTCCACTTTTGGTCCAATATAAGTATTTTTTGCACCTTTAATAATTGTTTTTTCACTTGAAGGAAAATTGATATTTATAACCTCTGGAGTATTAATGTTGTTTTCAGTTATGTATTTACAAATTAATCCTGAATAATAAATTGAATCATCTATATTTGTTTTAACAGNATCTAAAGATGCTATGGATAATGCGATTGACAATGTGCCTCCTAAATATCCGTGTATCGCAGCGCCAACTGTTCCTGAAACAAAGACATCAGCACCCATATTAGCTCCATAGTTTATACCAGAAAAAACAAGATCAAAAGGTTTTTTTGAAATTTCGTTTCTTGCCATTATTACACTATCAGCAGGGGTACCTTCTACTGAGTAAAATTTTATATCAGATCCCATGTCTACTTCGTTAAATCTAAGTACATCTCTTAGAGTTATACTTGCAGCTTTACCTGAACTGTCTCTGTCAGGAGCTACTACTGTTATATTTCCATANGATTTAAGCTCATTTGCCAATCTTGATATTGCTGGTGAGTTTATTCCATCGTCATTTGTGATTAATATTTCCATGCTTTTCCTAAATTAATTAATAAAAGGGGTACTAAAGAATTATACTTTAGATATAATACTTCAGCAATTTAAATCTAAAAGGTCATTTAATGAATTCTAAAAGAGAATTATTTAACATTCCAAGAGATTTTGCTTATTTAAATACAGCATATTTTGGTTGCTTTAGTAATAAAACTACAGAAATAGCTGTCCAATCTGCAAAACTTAAAGCTCANCCNTGGAATATAACAATTCCAGATTTTTATACAGATGCTGAAAAAGCAAGAACACTTTTTTCGAGATTAATAAATACAAGTGAAGATAACATTGCCATTATATCTTCNGCTAGTTATGGGTTTGCATTAGCTGCAAAAAATATCAATTTATCTTCATCAGATACAATATTATTACTAAGTGAACAATTTCCTTCAAATTATTATATATGGGAAGAGCAATCCCGTATAACTGGAGCTACTTTATCTATAGTNCCTAGGCCAGANAATGATGACTGGACTTCTGCTGTAATCAATAAAATTGAAACAGATAAATCCATCAAACTTATATCNTTAGAAAATATTCATTGGACTGATGGTGGTTATGTTGATTTAAAAATTATATCCCAAAAATTAAAGGGTACTAATATTAAGTTATTGATTGATGGAACTCAATCAGTAGGTGCTTTGCCCACAGATGTTGCTGAAATAAACCCAGATTTTCTTGTNGTCTCTGGTTATAAATGGCTATTAGGTCCATATAATTTAGGGTTTTGTTATATATCACCAGAATTTCATGAACATGGCCAACCACTTGAACACTGGTGGGGCTCCAAAGTNGGTTCAGCNGATGTTACNACTTTAACTGATTATCCTCAAGAATTCTATCATGGAGCAAGAAAATTTGATTTTGGTCATCGAGGTAATTTTCATTTACTTCCTGCAATGATTAATGCTCTANNAGAAATTTTAGATTGGGGCGTTAAAAATATTTANAACTATATATCTGAATTAAATAAAAACATAATCGATTCTGTAAGTTCAGTTGGCATAGTTCCAATTGAAGAACAATATAGGGCAGGGCATTACCTTGGATTAAGATTTCCAAGGAAAGTACCTAAAGATTTTACCAAANATCTTGCAAGTAATAATGTTTCTGCAAGTGTCAGAGGCAAATATTCTCTTAGAGTTACACCAAATGTTTGGGTTGANGAACAAGACATTGATAAATTTAATAATACAGTTAAATCCTATTTCGACAAATAAACTTTGAAAATTGATTATATAAATCATAAAAATTATAAAATTGCATTTCGTACTTGGTTTAATCAAAATAATGATTCAAATCCAATTTTACTATTNGCACATGCTTCAGGATTCCATTCTATGATATGGAGCGAAATTATTAAAAATTTAACAAATTATAATTGCATTGCAATTGATTTTTCGGGCCATGGTGAAAGTGATAACCCTGAATTAGAATATAAATGGGATCAATTTTCTGATGAATTATCNTCATTAATCAAATTATTAGATTTAAATAANATTGTAGGNATTGGNCATTCCTTAGGTGGATANGCTNTAACTCATNCAACTAAAAATTTATTGGACAGNTTTCAATCATTAATTTTATTTGATCCTTCTATATTTACTAAAGACAAATATAAAATTAAAGAAAATTCTCTTAATAAGACAAATAAGCCACACCCTATAATAAAACGTAAAAATAATTGGTTGTCTCATGATGAAATGTATAAAAGATTTTCTGAAAGATATCCTTTTAGTTATTGGGATAATTCGGTATTGAAAGATTATGTTGAGTATGGGTTGTATTTTAATGAACCAGAAAAAATTTATAATCTTTCTTCTCCTCCATGGGCAGAAGCTAGAATGATGNAGGGAAGTGGAGAATATGGAATCTTCGATATTATTAAAGCATTTCACAAAAATGTTTTAATAGTACGNTCTGGTGGTATTACATCTAACAAGAATAAAGATATATTTTCCAAATCTGTTACTNATCCGAGCCTNAGTAAATTATTTTCTAATTCAAATGATCAGTTAATAAATGANGTAACACATTTTATTCCTCAGGAAAAACCGTTGGAATGTGCTAAAATAATTAGAAATTATTTAAACTTTACTAAGGAATGATAATTTGAAATATAAAGCAATTGTTTTTGATATAGACGGCACATTAATTGATTATGATTATTCTCAATATTTGGCATTNTCAAAATTAATGAATATAATTCCATGGAAATCTGANCAAAAACCTGATGATAATGCTGCATTTGATATATGGTTTAAAGAAAAATTTGAAGTATATAAAAGACCAGATTCAAATGAGATTGGATTTTATGATCAACAAAAAATTATCTTGGAAAATTTTTTGGCATACTATGGAATAATTTCAAATTCTGCTAAATTATCTGATCAACTNATTGATAACTACAAATCATCATGGAGATTGTATCCTGATGTCATGGAATGTTTGTTGAAATACAAAGATATTCCTTTACATATTATTTCNAACGGAAATAGTGATTTCCAAAGACTTAAATTAACTAACACAGGCATAGAAACATATTTTGTTGAAATTCTTATATCTGGTGACATTGGCATNAAGAAACCTGATTCTCAAATTTTTACTACTATGTCTGAACGATTAAACCTTGAACCTCAAANCTTGATTTATATCGGAGACAGATTAGATGTTGATGCAGTTGCTGCAAATGATGCAGGAATGAAAGGTGTATGGATAAATCGTAAAAGAAGTGCTGACAAAAAATTAATGGGATCATATTCAGAAAACAATTTACCAAAAAATATATCTGAAATTTATTCCTTATCTCATTTAGATGAAATTATTAAATAATGAATTGATATTTCCATGATATCAATATATATTAGTNCAATTATATCCATAGAGTCACATATTGATAAAATCTGAATCTAAGACTTCGAATAATAAAAACAGATGGTTTTTAGCTTCCCTAATATTAGTTGGTCATACTATCAAGCACATTTATGTTTCTGCTTTGTATGTGACATTACTTCCTAATATTAAACAATCACTCAATTTAACGTCTACTGCATATGGTAGTGTTACATTAGCTGGCAGAATTACCAGTATGGCAACTACATTTTTTTCAGGTTTTNTGGGTGACAAATATGCTAGACGATCAGGAACATTATTAGGGATTTCTTTATTTATTTCTGGAATTTCTTATATGATGCTTAGTTATTCTGATACTGTTTTATTATTGACAATTTCGATGCTTATTGGAGGCATAGGCCCCTCNATGTANCATGCTCCAGCTCTAGCTACCCTTGCTAAGAANTTTCCCGAAAAACAAGCTTTTGCTTTGTCATTACATGGNACAGGAGGNAGNNTGGGAGAGACTCTGGGCCCTCTAATTTTTGGTTCATTATTAATATCAACACTTTTAATTGGCTGGGAACAAGCTATGAGAGCAGCTTCAATTGTTCCGATTATAATGGGAGTGTTGGGCGGATTTGCAATAAATTACTTTCTCAAAAACGATATATCTAAAAAAGTTAATTTAAAAGATTATTATTCTGGTCTACAAATAATTTTTACTAATAAATTACTTCTAATTCTAATTCTAGCAGCTGCAATTAGAGGAATGGGAGAATCAGCTCTTGATACCTTTTTACCTGTATTCTTCTTAGAAAATTTAAAATATTCTGTTAATAGNATTGCTATTTACAAATCACTTATGAGAGCAAGCGGAACCATAACTCAACCATTGTTAGGATTAATCGTTGANAGATCTTCTCCTTTGACTTTATTAATTCCTAGCTTATTATTTTTAGGGACGATGTGTTTAACCATTCCTTTCTTAGATCAAATTAATATTTTATCAGTTCCACTTATTCCTATTATTNTGTTGTTAATGGGAATTTTCGAATTTTCATTGCAAACTATATTTGTTTCATTAGGACTTGATATTGCAAAAAGTAATAAACGAGAATCTGANGANATGAAATCAACTATTGTTGCTTTGATGTGGGGAGCGATGTCTTTAGGATTGATTTCACCTGTTATAGGGGGNNTAATTGCAGATAATATTGGCATGAGTTACACAATAATTTATTCAGGTTTACTTATACTAACTTCTGCAATTGCATTGATTTTTCTTAAACTTAAGATAACAAAACAAGTTTAAATTTCATTCTATTGTGATAAAATAATATCGCGTTAAGAAGAGTAAAACTCGGCAACCTTTTACCTTTTAAGGTGCTTGTTACGTGGCTATGTTAGCAAAGAGGTACTGTGTGTTTTATACTTCAATTTATAAAAATTTAAATTATTATATTGATAAANAAAAATAAAATAACAGTTATAGATGGTGCCATGGGCACATCAATTCAAAATTTTGATCTAAATCCTTCTGATTTTGGAGGAGAAGAATACGATGGTTGCAATGAGTATTTAAACTTAGTTAATCCTAAATATATAAAAGAGGTACATCAAAGCTTTATAGACGTTGGTGCTGATATTATTCAAACTAATTCATTTGGCGGAACACCCATGGTTTTAGATGAATATGACCTGTCTAACAAGGCTGAAGAAATTAATTTTCAATCTGCTGTGATAGCAAAATCAGTGGCTGNTAAGAATCCTGGAACTTTAGTAGCTGGAAGTATGGGGCCAACAACAAAATTGTTGAGTTTAACTCAAATAAAAACNAGTGACATTACATTTGATTACTTAATGGAAAATTACCGCGTACAAGCTAGAGGTTTAATATCTGGTGGTTCAGATCTACTACTTGTTGAAACATCCCAAGATATATTGAATGTTAAAGCTGCTATAGAAGGAATCAACTTGGCCAAATCAGATTTGTCAGTTTTTGATATACCTTTAGCCATACAATGTACGATTGAAAATATGGGGACCACTTTAGCNGGACAAGATATTGAATCATTCTATTTATCTATTATTCAAAATGATTTACTTTGGGTTGGAATGAATTGCGCAACCGGACCTAAATTTATGAGAGAACATCTAAGAACATTAAATCAAATTTCCAANCATCCTATTGCNCTTATCCCTAANGCGGGATTNCCAGATGAAAANGGAAATTATAATGAAATTCCCAAAGAATTTGCAAAAGTTGTAAACGAATATGTTTCAAATGGATGGGTAAATATAATTGGAGGATGTTGCGGAACAATCCCTCCCCATATAAGTGAACTAAAGACAATTTCCGATAATGCAACTATATTTTTTGATGACACAAAAAATGTATCAAAAATGAATAAATCCCACTTTGTTACTGGATTGGAGACTATTTACGTAGACGATGAAACTAAGCCAATAATGGTTGGTGAAAGAACNAATGTTTTAGGTTCAAGAAAATTTAAAAAATTAATTGAAAATGATGATTTTGATTTGGCTTCCGAAATAGGTAANTTACAAATCAAATCNGGTGCAAATGTCTTGGATGTTTGCCTTCAAAATACTGAAAGAAATGAAATTGAAGATATAGAAAACTTTTTAGAAAAATTAACTTCTAAAATAAAAGCTCCTATTATGATCGATTCTACAGACCCTGAAGTTATTAAAACTTCTATGAAACTATGTCCTGGTAAAATAATTATTAATAGCATAAACCTAGAAGATGGTGAAGAAAAATTTGAGCTTATTGTTCCTTACGCAAAGAAATATGGCGCATTATTAATAATAGGATGTATTGATGAGGATAAAGAACAAGCACAGGCAATTACTAGCGAACGTAAATTAGAAATTGCAAAAAGATCTTACAATCTTTTAATTTCAAAATATGGATTCCCGGCCAATCAAATAATTTTTGATCCCCTAACATTCCCAGTAGGAACAGGTGATGTNAATTATTTGGAATCTGCTAAACATACTGTGGAAGGAATTAATCAAATAAAACAACATTTACCCGAATCCAAAACAATTTTAGGTATTTCTAATGTTTCTTTTGGNTTACCTTCTAACGGAAGGGAAGTATTAAACTCTGTAATGCTNAATCATTGTTTAAATGCAGGTTTGGATTATGCAATTGTAAACACACAAAGCCTAAAGCGTTTTAGCTCCTTATCTGAAAAGGAAATTGAATTATCTAATAATTTAATTTTTGATAANTCTAAGNAAACTCTTGATAAATTTGTTGATCATTTCAGATCAAAACCTAAGCAATTAGTTCGCAAAAAAAACATAAAATGGAATGANTTTTTAAAAGAATCAATTATAAGTGGTTCAAAAAATGATATTGAACTTAATCTAGACAAAGGCCTAAAGACTAAAAAACCTTTGGATATAATCAATGGGCCACTGATGAGTGGAATGGATGTTGTTTCAGACTTGTTTGGTAAAAACGAACTTATAGTTGCAGAAGTATTACAATCAGCTGAAGTTATGAAAACAGCAGTTTCTTATTTAGAACAATTTATGGAAAAATCAGANTTAACCAATAAGGGTACAATCTTGTTAGCAACTGTAAAAGGTGATGTCCATGATATTGGTAAAAATCTCGTAGATATTATTCTTTCTAATAATGGTTACAAGGTTATTAACCTTGGGATAAAAATCACTTCTCAAGAATTAATTCAAGCTTACAAAAAACATAAACCAGACTATATTGGTCTGTCTGGTCTTTTAGTTAAATCTGCACAGATGATGGTCGAAACTGCTGAAGATTTGAATAAAGAAAATATTGACGTTCCAATATTAGTTGGAGGAGCAGCTTTAACTGAAAAATTNACTTATTTGAATATTTTACCTTCTTACAAAAACAATGTAATATATGCTANTGATGCTATGTCTGGTTTGGATATAGTAAACACCATCAGTGATGACAAAAAGAAACAAAAATTATATAAAGATATTGATGATAGAGTTATTCATTTTAAAACAAATATTGTGACAACCGCAAATAAAATACAATCTAATTCTTCAATAAAAGCTCCTGAAAAAGTATNGAACCTATCAGAAATCCCACAACCTCCAAATTTGAAAACCAATATCTTAACACTTCCATTAGAAGATGTTTGGAAATTAATTAATCCAGTCATGCTTTACAATCGACATTTAGGTTATAAAGGTAATTTTTTGAAAAATTTAAATTCAGGCGAAGAAAAAGCTGTGTCACTAAATAAAAGTGTTGAAGAAGTAAAAGATATAATTTCTAAANCTAATAATTTTTCAGCTAAAGTGGTGTANAAGTTTTTTAACGCGCAATCTGATGATAATTCAATCATAATTTTTGATTCNGATAAAGAGATNGAAAAATTTGAATTTGCTAGNCAAACGTATAGAGATCAATTATGCCTTTCTGATTATCTATNACCTGTGAATTCTGGCCAAAAAGATTATATTTCAATGTTCGTCACGACGTTTGGACCAGATGTAAGAGAGTTAGCAGAATATTATCAAAATAAAGGCGAATTCCTTAAATCTCACACAATTTTATCATTGGCTTTGGAAACAGCAGAAGCTTCCGCCGAACTTATACATAAAAACATAAGAACAATGTGGGGGATCAAAGATCCTGACAATATATCTAACATTGATATTTTTAAAGCTAATTATACTGGTAAACGATACTCATTTGGCTATCCNGCATGTCCGATGTTAGAAGATCAATTGAAATTATGGAATTTATTAAATCCAGATACTAATATAGGTGTCAATTTGACTGAAGAATACATGATGGACCCTGAAGGCTCTGTAAGTGCCATTGTCTTTCATCATCCACAGGCAAAATATTTTAATGTAGATGAGGAAGCAGTTNATAAACTAAATCAAAAATAAAATTATGGTTAAAGTTAATAAAAATATAACTGATATCAAAACGCCACCAATAGATTATTTCAATAATTTATTAAGAANTAAATCAAATAATAAATTCAAATCTATATCTTTTGGCCACGGAATTCCTATGTATACACCAAATAACTATTATAAATTTTCTAAAAACCCACTTTTGGATGATTCTTCATATAAATATACAGAAATTCGTGGTGATCAAAGAATTAGGCAATNTATATCTACAAAGCTTAATTCCAAATGTTNATTTCCAGTCAAATCTGATAATTTAATTATTACTNCAGGTGCAAATAGTGCAATATTTAAATCCTTGTTTTTACAATTGCAATATGGAGATGAAGTTATTATCCCAAGTCCAGTTTACTTTAATCACACAATGGCTATTGAAATGATTGGAGGAACTGTAGTCGAAGTAAATTCAATAGCAGAATCTGGATTTCAATTAAATCTAAAAGGAATTCAAAATAAAATCAATTCAAAAACTAAAGCAATCATTATTAACACGCCTAACAACCCTACAGGAGCCACATATAATAACGATGATATGAAGATATTAGCTCAAATATGCGATAAGAAAAATATTACCATAGTCTTAGATTACACATATGAAGATTTTTCTTATAACCTAAATTATAATCCTCTGGCATCTTTTGAGCATTTAAAAAATTTAATAATAATAGGAAGTTTTTCTAAAACATTTGGAATTACCGGGCTAAGGCTAGGTTATATTTGTGCATCTAAATCGATAATAGAAGATTTATGTAAAATTCAAGATACTATTTCTATATGTGCACCATCTATNTCTCAAAATATTCTATTACAGTTANTATNCAATGAAAATGATGCAATAAAGATGAATTTCAATAGTGCATCTAATTCAAGGGACAAACTAATTGAATGNTTGAATGATTCAAAAATATTAAATTGGCAAGCCACCAATGGAGCTTTTTATGCTTTTATTNAAATCCCAAATACNGAAAACACCTGGGATTTTTGTGAAAAAATGATCATTGAATACTCTTTACTTGTCCTGCCTGGTTCAATATTTGGAGAGCATTGGAAATCATATATTCGAATAGCTTATGGAGCAGTTAGTCCTAAAGAAATTGAAGAAGGNGTGCAAAGACTATACAATCAGATTNGTAAAACTACATAATTTCTTAAATATTTAATTCNATAATAATNACATGTCAAAAAAAATACTAGTTGTAGAAGATGATAATAACGTAGCTAATTTAGTTGCCACTTATTTGAAAAATGAAAAATGGAATGTAAGTAATGCATATGATGGTGAATTAGCACTAGATCTTGCCTATACAGAAACNTATGACCTNATAGTTTTAGACCTAATGTTACCAAAATTATCCGGTATAGAATTTATNAAGGAATATCGCAAAGAATATAACACTCCAGTAATTATGCTNACAGCCAAAATTACTGAATCCGATATAATTGCAGGCTTGGATCTAGGTGCTGATGACTATATCACAAAGCCTTTCAGTCCAAGAGAATTAGTTTCTAGAGTGAAAGCAATTTTCAGAAGNATTGATAAGCAAAATTTATTTGCTGAAAAAAAAGTGCTAGAAATCAAAAATATGAAAATTGATGTTACGTTAAAAAATGTCTANATATCAGATTCTAAAGTTAATCTAACTCCTAAAGAATTTTCTATTCTTCAGAATCTCTGTTCATATCCTGGTAAAATTTATTCAAGACAGGAGATCATTGATTTAGTTTTTGGCTTAGATTTTGATGGTTTCGATCGTACTATAGANACCCACATAGCTAATTTAAGAAAAAAATTGAAAAATGCGGATCCACAAAACGATTATGTAGAATCTGTATATGGACTTGGTTATAGATTTACAGATGTATAATTACAGTAAAATTTTAAATAGTTTAGTCTTTAAAATCACCTTTTCTTTTACAATTGTTGTTATAGGATTTATGTTAGCTTTGGGCTTCTATGTTAGGCATGTTGCTCTAATAGAATCTCAAAATTTACAAAATGAATATAATTCGATTAAAGTTAAAAGAATAGAAAATCTTATTGAGTCAATTAAACTTAACCCAAATATAAGCACAATAGAAGTCCAAAAAACTTTAATGGATTATTCTAAAATATCTGGTACATATATCACATTGTATGACCAAAATAATAAAAAAATATTTGATTCTAAACGAGGNTTTTACTTTAATCAAAATAACAGTACCCCGGTATTCCAAGTNATCCCTACTCGGAGCGGTAATATGCTTGTTGAAATAGATCTAATCTCACCACAAATTAATTCTGAAAATGTTCGTGCTATCCAATCTCTTTCTGTCACTGAAAATCAATCCAATTTGCTTCTTATTGATCCTCCGATAACAAACATTGTACGAGAATCGATAAAATCAATTACAGTTATTGGTATATTCTCTATTATGACAGCTGTATTTTTGATATGGCTACTTACAAGAAGAGCACTTTCTCCAATTTCAAATATTGTAGAAACATCAAAGCAACTAAGTAAGGGTGATTTTACTAAACGGATACCCCTTTCATCTAAGGGTGAATTAAGTGAAATCATTTATGCTTTTAATTATATGGCAGAAGAATTAGATAAATTAGATAAGCAACGAAAAACTATGATTGCTGATATAGCTCATGAACTTAGAACTCCAATGACTAATCTTAAAGGTTACATTGAAGGATGGGAGGACGGAGTCATTAAACCAGATAATAACACTCTAAATGTTTTAAATTTGCAGGTTAATAATCTATCTAAAATCATTGATGATCTTAGTACTTTGTCACTTGCAGAATCAGGTATGTTAAATATGAATATAACTGAATTCAACCTTAAATTTGAAACTGATAATATTATCAATATTTTTCTTCCAAGATTTAAAGAGAATAACATAAAAATATCTAATACTATTGATGATAAATTGTTTATAAAATACGACTTNCAAAGATTCACACAAATTATAACTAATGTAATCAATAATGCTATTATTGCAATGGATTCCAAAGAATCTAAAATATCTTTTTCAACATTAATAAAATCAAATAAATTATCATTGACAATTTCAGACACTGGTAAAGGTATTTCTAACAAAGACTTACAAAATATTTTTGATNGATTTTATAGAGTAGACACCTCACGAAATCGAAATTCAGGTGGGAGTGGATTAGGTCTTTCTATTGTAAAATTTCTAATCGAATCACACAAAGGTAAAATAAAAATGCAAAGTAAACTCAATGTAGGTACTGATGTAATCATTGATATTAAAGATTTCTACTTATCTTAAATAACCTTATGTAGTAATTCATTATTATTACTTTTTAATCTTTTGATATTTTCAATAATTATTTCAGGTACTACTGTTTCATAATTTGGTGTTTCACCAGCACTGTGTGGTGTTATTATGACGTTTTCGTACTCCCACAATGGATTATTTTGATCTAAAGGCTCTGTTGATAAATGATCTAATGCTGCGCCTTTGATTAAATTGTTATCTAGAGCGTTTATTAGATCTGGCTCATTAACACAACCACCTCTAGCTACATTAACTAGATAAGATTCGGGTTTCATGTTATCAAATATTTTTTTGTTAATAATNCCTTCAGTTTCATTATTTAGAGATGAACTGATAATTAAATAATCTGCTTCTTTTACTATATTTTGAAATTCGGAAGTATGAACTAATTTATCCACATTATCTAATTTCACATTTGTATTTCTTTTAACACCAATAACTTTCATGCCAAAATTTTTGCAAAACTTTGCTATAGTATTTCCTATNTCACCAAGTCCAAATATTACGGCAGTTTTACCATTTATCTCAGCTTGTCTCTCCACTGGGTTTGAAATAAATGGTGCCCAATATTTTTTATTTTGATTATCTCTAGCAATGTGTAAAAATCTTGATAAAGATAATATTAAACTCATTGTGTGTTCAGCTACTACGATTCTATTAAGTCCAACAGCGTTAGACAATTTAATTCCNCGGGTTTTTAATTTTTCTAAATCAAAATCGTTATAACCTACACCAGTAAGTTGAATGTATTTTAAATTTTTAGCTAAATCAATTAGATTGTTATCCCACAANCCTGATACACATAATATATCTGCTTTATCAATATTTGATTTCAAATCATCGTATGTATAAACCTGTTTTGATTTGTATTTTAAGTTATGAGTTTTGAATCCTTCATTTAATTGATAGCTTGCATGCGCAAACAATATAAATATATCTTCGTCATTTTNAAAATTATTCATAAGTTTTATACATCCTTTCTTAAATTTAAATACACAGGTAAGTCTATTATATTATTTTTATAATTAAATGCACCAATTCCTTTTTTAGATAACTCTTCGTACTTTAACAATATTTCTTTAATTTCACTTTTGGAAAATTTAGTTTTGCTATATGTTTCATTTATAATATTTACTTGGCTTGGATGAATTGCAAATTTACCTTTAAANCCCATACTATAAGATTTCTCACATTCTTTAATAAAATTATTTGCATTATCTATTTCTAAAAGAGGGGAGTCTATNGGGTTGCATTTATTTGATAACGCCATAAGAGCAAATTTATGTTTTATATANTTAATCAAAGAAATTTGGTTATTGGGATCAATATTTAAATCTAGAGTAAGGTCATATATACCTAATGCTATAAAATTGAATTTATAGGTATTAATTATATTTTGCATGTTATTAATTCCTTTTATACTTTCTATAAGAGGAATGATTTGAATTTGTTTATCATGTTTTTTGATTTCGGAATAAAAAACTGAAATAGNATCTACATCTTCTACAGAAGGAATTATAAATCCTTGTATATTTAATTTGCTCAGTTCATTAATTTGATATTTATTCCATTCTATGTCGTCAGAATTATGAATTCTTGGCAATATAATTTTATTATTGATATTTGTTGANCTAACAAAATTAATTAAATTATTAAGAGCATTTCTTTTTTCAGCCAATGGTACCGAATCTTCCAAATCAGGTATTAGAGCGTATGAATTAGAATTAATAGCTTTTTCTAAATACTTAATATTATTAGCAGGTGAGAATAAATATGAACTCATAATGATATAATGTTTGTGTTTTAATAAGGTGTAATTTGTATAGTAGTAGATTTTATAATATTGATCAAATCGTTAAAGATTATTCTAAGCTCAAACCTTTAGATATTGCGTTGATTTATGAAAATATTGATGGAAATTTATGCGAAACATTAACATACCAAGAATTAGATGGTTATATTTCCCAAGCGTCTAATTATTTGTTATCTCATAAATTGCCTAGTCAATCTAAGGTTATGCTTTCAATTCCTAATTCTTTAGTTTTTATAATATTTTTATTTGCTTGCTTTAGAACAGGCTTAGTTGCTGTAACTGTTAATCCTAATTTAACTGAACGAGAATTACATCATCAATACGACAAATCAAATTCACAAATTTTAATAACATCTAAAGATATATCTAAATTAAAAATTCCTATAATCAAACTGAAAAGTATTCAACTAGATGATTTAAGTGACTTTTTAGAAGAATACGATACTAACTATGAAGGTGAAATTACTCATCCAGATTTTGAAGCAACAATTTTATTTACTTCAGGTACAACCAACTTACCGAAAGGTGTAATTTCAACAAATGCATCATATTTAACTAAAATANATTCGGTTG
This sequence comes from Chloroflexota bacterium, assembly GCA_002715665.1. The sequence goes on from PAZO01000016.1 coordinate 44,733, forward strand.
CAAATCATTTGAAAATGACTGAAACTGACAGGCATTTTTTAACACTCCCAATATTTCATACTAATGGACAATATTCCTTATTAGCTATATTGTCTGTTGGAGGTTCGGCTGTAATTACTTCAAGATTTTCTAAAAGTCAATTTATGAATTTAGCTTCTAAACATAGTGTTACCCTAAGTACTTTGTTTGCATCTACAATTCGAATGTTATTACTTTCTCAAAAAAATCATNACGAGCAAAATANCTCTATTCGATTAATNATGTTTGCTCAATCAGTATCTGAAGCAGAATTAATGCTATGGAAGAAAAGATTTNATATCAATTTAATACAAATTTATGGAATGAGTGAAACTACAGGAATGATTTCAGCTAACCCGTTGAATAGAAGCAAAAATATGAGTATAGGTAAAATATTACCAATGTATAAATATAAAATTATTAATGAAGATAACAAAAATTGTGCTCCTTACGAAAATGGAGAATTATTAATAAAGGGAACCAAGGGAAAAACAATAATGAAAGGTTATGTTAATGACAGAAATTCTACAGCAAAGACTATAATCAATAATTATTTACACACTGGAGATGTTGTATATTATGATAATGACAATTTTATTTATTTCGTGGATAGAAAAAATGATGTTATAAAAAGAAGTGGAGAAAATATTTCTACAGTTGAAATAGAGAATGTTTTAGTTAATTTTCCTGCCATTGAGAATGTTTCTGTAGTTGGTATCCCGGATAAGATTATGGATTTTAAAATAATTGCTTATATAATTCTTAATAGTGAAAATATTGATTTGAACGAACTGAAAGACTTTTGTAAAATTAATTTGGTTTCATATAAAATTCCAGAAAAATTTATTATTGTTGATAAATTTCCGACTACTGCAGTTGGTAAAATTCAAAAATACAAATTAAAAGAGGAGTTACAATAAATGTATGTAGAAATAAATGATGAAAACAATTGGTTAAAACATTACAAAAGCATAATTGTTCCTAGACCTATTGGATGGATAACATCATTAAGCTCTGACAATGTTGTTAATTTAGCTCCTTACAGTTTTTATAATGCAATTTCCACCACACCTCCTATGGTTGTTATTGGGCCAGGAGGATATAGTAAATCAGGCTTGAATAAAGACACTTTAGTTAATATAGAAAATACTAAACAATTTGTATGTAATTTTGTCAATTGGGAATTAAGAGATGTAATGAATTTGAGTTCTTATTCATATAACAAAAATGAAAGTGAACCTGATAAATTAAATATACAACTTGAGGATTCAATACAGGTTAAAGTTCCAAGAGTAAAACTATCTCCAGCCCATTTTGAATGTGAATTATATAAAATTGTAGAATTACCTTCTGACTNTAAAGGGAATCCTAACCATATCATAATAGGAAATATNATAGGAATCAANATTGATGATAGTATGTTAAATGAGGACAAAGTTGATATATCCAAACTNAAACCTATTGCTAGGATGGGATATGATGATTATGCTTTGATCAATACAATCTTTACAATGGACAGGCCAAGATGAAATCTGATTATGATTATAAAAATATATTTAATTTGAATAATAAAAATATTATTGTAATCGGAGCTGCAAATGGAATTGGAAATGAAGCCTGCAAAGCAATAGCCGCACATGGAGCTAATTTAATTTGTTCAGATATCGACATTGAAAAAATCAAAGTATTATCTGATGATTTGTCAAATAAATATAAAAACTCTAATATAAAATATCAAAAAGTTGATATTTTAAACAGAAACGAAATAGAAAAATTAGTAAATAAATTTGACAAATTAGACGGTATAGTTTGCACTCCTTCTATTAATGTTAGAAAACTAATTGTTGACTATACTGAAAANGATTTTGATAAAGTAATCAATCTAAATTTAAAAGGAACCTTTAATATTATNCAGATAGCTTCTACAAAAATGATAAAAAATTTGCAAGGAAGCATAATAGCCTTTTCCAGCATAAGAGGAACAGTAGTTGAACCAGGTCAATCTGTTTATGCNGCTTCAAAAGCAGGTACTGAAAAATTAATAAATACTCTTGCATCAGAANTTGGAAAATACAATGTAAGAGCTAACACAATATCACCAGGACCTGTAATGACNCAATTAACACAACAGCTACGAGATGATAAGAATTGGAATGATGCGTACAAATCTAAGCCAGNTTTAAAAAGATGGGCNCATCCTAATGAGTTGGTTGGTGGCATATTATACCTGCTATCAGATGCATCTAGTTATGTAACTGGTAGNAATTTAAGAATAGACGGTGGATGGACATCTCAAGATGGAAGATTTGATCCTGTAATATGAGGTATACATGAAGAAATTTAAAATTGGATTTTTAGTCAACCCTATTTCAGGAGTTGGAGGTCCTCTTGGGCTAAAAGGTTCTGATTCTAAAAATATATGGAATTATGTAAATGATTTAAATAAATTAAAATCTTTATCAAGAACTAACGATATGCTGTTAAATATTGATAAAACATTATGTGATAAATTTATATTTTTAACAGGATCAACATATATGGGAGAACATTCCCTTAAACAATTCGATTTTAATTATGAATTAATTTACAAATCCCAAAATATTAGAACTAGCGATGTTGACTCTGTTAATTTGCTTAATGAATTTAAAANACAAAATGTTGATTTGATANTATATTCAGGAGGTGATGGAACTAGTGTTCTTGTTCAAAAAATTATAAAAGAATCTATNCCTGTNATAGCAATTCCAGTTGGAGTTAAAATGTACTCCGGAATATTCCCAATTAGTCCTATACACTCTGCAGGAATCTTTAATGAATTTTTAAACTCTTCTGAATTGGATTATACTCTAAGAGAAATTTCTGATTTAGATGATACACAGATAATTAACGGAATTACTTCCACGCAATTCGCCGGTTATCTTAATACACCACTCATGTCCAATATTAGTTATTCTCTTCAAGAGTCAAAAGGTGGCTCTTCTGGTGATGAAAAAGATGAAATTAATAATTTAATTGAAGATTTCAAATCTAGATATTCATCAAATGCCTATTATTTAATTGGACCAGGTTCAACTACATATTCTTTATTAAAATCANAAAAATTAGAAGGTACTTTGTTAGGTTTTGATATTCTTCATAATGACAAATTAGTAAAAACTGATTGCTCTGAAGAAGATATTTATAAATTTATATCTAATACAAAATCTGAAATATACTTAGTAATTACCATAATAGGTAATCAAGGATTTTTATTTGGCAGAGGAAATCAACAAATAAGTCCAAGGATACTTAATGAGTTAGATATTGATAATTTATTAATCTACGCTACAAGTTCAAAATTAGATTCTTTAGAAAGTGATGTCCTAATCGATACAGGCGATATTAAAACTGATTCAATTTTTGGTAATTATATTAATATTATAAGCGGTTACAAATTTACTGAACTTAAAAAAACAAAGATTGTTTATTTATAATCACCTAAAATCTCATTAACTTCTTTAACATCGGTATTTGTTAATTTCCATGTATGAGTACGCGCATTAGATATAACTTGCTCTGGTTTGGTAGCTCCTGCTATAACAGAAGTTACATTGGGATTAGCTAATAACCATGCAAATGCTAAATCTAACAAAGTTTTATTTCTTGCCTTTGCAAATATTTCTAATCTTTCTAATAATGAGTANGTCTCACTTGTTAATATTTCATCGGCTCTTTCTTTGTTTTCACTTAACCTTGTCCCTTCAGGCATATCTTCGCCTCTTTTGTATTTGCCTGTTAACACGCCACTAGCCAGTGGGAAATATGGAAGAATACCAACATTATAGTATTCAGAAGCAGGAATTAATTCTTTTTCAATTTCTCTGTTTAATAAGCTATATTCTGGTTGAACAGTTATAAATTTTTCCAAATTTAAAGAATTTGCTGTTTCTTGTGACATTGCTAATTGCCATGCTGCAAAATTAGAACATCCTATGTATCTGACTTTGCCACTATCTATTAAATAATTTAGAGCTCNTAAAGTTTCTTCTATAGGCGTTGTATTATCCCAAAAATGTATTTGGTATAAATCAATATAATCAGTTTGTAATCTTTTCAAGCTATTTTCAACTTCTCTTAATATATGTACTTTACTAGCACCCATATCGTTTGGTTTATCACCTAATTTTGAATATACTTTTGTTGCCAAAATAATATCATTTCTGTAATTTTTAACAGCATTGCCTATATATTCTTCAGATAACGTGTCGCCATAGCTATTACTTGTATCCAAAAAGTTAATTCCTTCGTCTATTGCAGTATCAATTACTTTTTTGGTATCAGATGAATTCAATCTTCTTCCAAAATTGTTTGTTCCTAACCCTATTACAGAAACTTTTGTTCCTGATGATCCTAAATTTCTATATTCCATATTTATTCCTTTATTTAAACTAAATGTTTGTTAAAAAATTCAACAGTTCTAGACCAATAATCAATTACAAGATTTGGNGCAGAACCAGATAACATTCCGTGATTTCCGCCTGGGTAACGAACTAATTGNACATCATTTCCCATTCTTTTTAGAGTCACAAAATATTGTTCCGCCTGTTCTATTGGACATCTGTAATCTCTGTCACCAACAAGTATAATCGACGGTGTTGTAACATTTTTAGCATAAGTCAAAGGAGAATTAAATTTATATTTATCTTCACTCTCGTGCCTAATGCCTCCCCATTGTTCTTCCCCAAATTTGATTCCTATATCTGAAGTNCCAGACATTGAATTTAAATTTATGCAAGGNGCTCCNATTACAGCGGCTTTAAATTTATCAGTGTGACCGATTATCCANGATGACATAAATCCTCCATAACTATATCCATATAGTCCAATTTTATTATCATCTATATAATTTTCTTTTGACAATTCACTTATTGAGTCCATTATATCTAGGTAATCTTCTCCACCCCAATCGTTCAATACGGCTTTACCAAAATCAGATCCGTATGAAGACGAACCTCGAGGATTAACTGCCAGTACAATGTATCCCGAATTAGTAAATATTTCTTGGTTAACAGCAATTTGGTCTTCAAACCTACCATGAGGTCCGCCATGTATGTCAACTATCAAAGGATATTTTTTTTGGTCAGAAAAATTTGAAGGTAAATACACTCTTGATTCTATAGTGAATCCCGTTCTATTAATTTCAAATTTAGTCATATTTGAAGGAGGTNTTTCATTGTAAAATTCTGAATTAGGAACAATTAAATTTTTTNTTTCGCCATTTTTTTTGTCGATAACTTTAATTACTTCATGGACTTCTCTGTTGTTTTCAATGAATAAACTCTTATTTAATGAGTCACAAACTTGTAAAATTTTTGAATTGTTTTCATAAACAATATTTTTATTNCCTTTTTCATCAATATCTACAATTTTAGAAATACCTTTATGGGTATATGACAACCTTACTATCTTATTTATAATTTTCAAATTAGGTTGAGGGTTGTAAGCGAATTCCTCTTGATTTAAATTTTTAACATCGCCAGTTGTAACATTAANTTTGTATAATGATGAATTTCTTCCATCGCCTTCTTTTTCATCAGATGTGCCAATAATTAGNAATGTTTTTGATTCTATATCCCAAGTTATACTGTTTATACCATTAAAATAGGTTGTAAGTCTTTTTCTTTCAGTTGNAATTAAATTGAATATATGTACATCTTCTCGCCAATGAGTGTCTCTTGTTTCACCTACATCACTTACGAAAGCTANAGATTTACTATCATTTGAAAACACGGGATGTGTNTCATCGCCTCCTGTGNTTGGNACTGTAATATATTTTTTGTCATTAAGAGAATATATAGATATATTATTTAGCTCGTCTCCTAACCATCCTATTACATCTTGCCTATATCTAATTCTGTTGACAACATATGGTTCAGAATTGTTATCTCTGTCATGGATATTTCTAAATGTATATGCAATCATTGTGGAATCAGGATTCCAGTTAAAAGACCCTAACGAATCATATGCTGTTAAAACAGTTTGATTATTTGAACTTATTTGAGTTTCACTACCATCTTTAAAATGCTTAATCATTAANGAATTTAATGTTAGGTTTTCATTTATTTTGTTTTTAGTAATGTAAGCTACTTTTTTACCATCAGGNGAAACTTTAGGAGTCGAATCATTTTCTCCTGTTGTTATTTGTAATTGTTTATTTGTTTGTAAATCAAATTTGTATAATTTTGAAAACCTTTTATTATTTGGTAAATCGACACTATTTTTTTGATAATAAAGAGAATTTGAATTTTCATCATACGAAATCCAAGAAATGTTATTAATCTTACTTATATATTNTTCAATTATACTCATTGTTTTTCCTTTAAAATTTTAAATTATATTTCAAAAATAACAGGTTGTTTACCATCTTCCACTGTACGTCTTCCTAATTCTGGNAAATCATNTTGATTTTTGATTGTTGCAAAATGATTTGCAGAATGTAATCCTGCTTTACTCGCAAATGCAACACTACCGTATGGNATTAACAATTCTTTCATAGATTCAAAACCAGGGTAAAACATGATTTCTCCTTTGGCGAGATAGATGGTATTATTTTCATAGGGCAATTCTTCTACCTCCACTTCTCCTAAATCAGCCCAAACTCCAAAACCGCTCCACTTTACATGAATCAAATCAATCTTTAACGGCAAAATATCCAAAACTGCTTTACAGGTTTTGGGAGCCAAATCCCATAATAAATCTGCTTNAAATTTCAAATCATTACTAGTTATATTTATAGTTTTAATTGTATTCATAATATCCTCAACGATGTTTATTTTATAGTATAATAAGAACAATGAAAGAGTCTATATTAAAATCAAAATTATCTAAATCTGCAATTAAGATTGGCGCCGGATCTCCTACGGATGCAGGTTTAGGTTTTAGAGGCAATACTAATCATCCTGATCCAATACAACTATCCGGAGGCATTCCTGATGAGCCTAGTTTACCTGTTACTGATTTTACAGAAATGTTAATTTCTGCATCCAAACAAGAAACTCAAGGAAGTTATAATTATGGAGGATGGTTTGGGTACGATGGACTACGTGAACACTTAGCTAAACGACAATCTGTCTTTGATAATAAAAAATTAAAATTAAACAATTTTATAATTCANAACGGCAGTTCTGGTGCACTTGAAAATGTTTGNAGAACATTATTAGATCCTAATGACGTAGTTATAGTTGAAAAACCGTCTTATTCCGGAACAGTTAGAGCGATTAGAGGATTTAATTGTGAAGTTGTTGAAGTTGATATGGATANAAATGGAATAAATATTAGCCAATTAGAATTAGAAATATCGAAAATAAAAAATTCAGGGAAAACTATTAAATTCATCTACACAATNCCAGACTTTCATAACCCAACAGGTTATTTAANTTCAGATGAAGTAAAAATAAAACTATGTGAAATAGCTCANCAAGAAGATATATTTATTGTAGAAGATGCAACTTATTCNGAATTATATTTTGATAGTACACAACCTGCACCATTGTATTCTTTTGATAAAAATGACAGAGTCATTAAAATGGGAACATTTAGTAAAATTATATCTACAGGTATTAGGGTTGGTTGGATTCAGGCNCATGAAGATTTGATTCAAGCATTTTCTCAAACACGTTTTGATATGGGGAACAGCCCCCTTATACAAAGGGCTTTAAGTTTATATATGTCTAAAGATTTACTAGATCAGCATGTAGATATAGTTAGAAACATTTATAAAANTAAAATGGAAACNTTAACATCTTCATTAATCGAAAATTGNGAACCATATGTAGAGTTTTATAAACCTAGGGGTGGATTTTTTCTATGGGTAAAAATTAAAGGGGTAACNAATAAAGAATTGACTTCTGAAGCTTCCAATGACGGAGTTATGTTCCCTTCGGGNTCTTTGTTTTATGCCGACAGGGACGAAAATACATGGACTTCTCATGTTCGAATGGCTTACAGTCGATCATCAATTGATCAAATAAAAGAAGCTACACGAAGGCTTAAGCAGACTTTTTTAAGAATAGTTGATTAGTTTGGGAATATAATTATACCTCTACCATCTTGACCAACTGACAAATCTTCAAAAGCCTCATTTATTTGTTCCAATTTGTAGGTTCGTTCTATAAGCGCTCTAATATCTATTTCACCTTTAAGATAATNGCCGATTATTTGCCTGAAACTTTCATGAGGGCTAATTGAACTATAAAAACTACCTTCTAACGTCTTTTGGTTTCTACAAATATCAACCATGTCAACATTTACACTTTCTCCAACTGGAGCTAACCCAATTACCACAGTAGTACCTCGACGTTTAGTTGACTTTATCGCATCATTAGTAACTTGTGAATTTCCGAATGTATCAAAAGTCATGTCTGCGCCATCATGGGTTATATGCATAATTTCTTCTACAACATCTGTTTTACTGGAATTTATTGTGTGTGTTGCTCCAAATTTTGTTGCAAATTCAAGTTTATGATCTTTGATGTCAACAGCAATAATTTTATTACAATTTAGCAATTTTGCACCCATGACAGTACTTAATCCAACTCCTCCAAGACCGAATATAACGACATCAATNCCAGGCTTGGCCCCCTTAGAGTTTAATATACCACCTATNCCTGTCGAAACNGCACANCCTATTAACCCTGCAACATCTAATGGCACTTCGTCTGGTATTTTATAAAGAGATTGTTGTGGGCATATTAGGTATTCGGAAAATAAACCTAGTTTCTGCATTTGATGTATTGATTGNGATCCATTTTTTAATCTNAGAGTTCCGTCATATTGTTTTGTNCCTAAAGCTGCACTAGTTGTGCAAAGATTAACAAATCCACTCAAACAATAAGTACAATTACTACATCCTGAAATAAAAGCTGTAATGACTCTATCACCGGGTTTGAAATTTTGGACCCCAGGACCAACTGTTTCAACTATACCTGCTCCTTCNTGNCCGAGAACTACCGGTTTGTCAATATTCAATTCTGCTTTCATATAATGAAGATCACTTGCACATATACCCGCAACAGATGTTTTAATTCTTACTTCACCGTGTTTTGGCTCTTCTTGATCTAAAATTTCAATCATTAATGGCTTNTTTGGTTCGTATAGTACAGCAGCTTTTGTTTTAAACATATTAATCTCCTATTGATATGAAATTATAGTTTAGAATATTTTTTGCATATTCTACAACATAGTATCCAGGCGGATCTTCACCCAACGGAACACCAACAGAGGACACTGTTATATTTGTAATATTTTTATATTTAACTNTCCTGTTTTTATGNAAGTGNCCTGAAAATAAATATACTTTGCCATTATGTTGACTTAATTTTTTTATTAAATTTAATCTTGTATATTTATCAATATTCCATGGATTCAATTCTTCATTAACATCTTCGTAAAATAAAGAATGATGCATGAAAATAAATAAATCTGATGAATAATTTTTTAAAGCGGTTTCTATAATNTTATCCTGTTTTTGATATTCATTTTTTAATAAAGAATTNTTTCTTAGTAATGTTGAGTTTAAAAATACAAATCTTAAATCACAATAATTTTTGATATAGTAATCNTCTCCAAATCTACTTCTGTAAATATCGAGGCTAGTTTTATCAGGAGGTTCATTCATATCATGATTTCCAGGAATTAAGTGTAAATTTGTATTGTCTATATTAGAGCAAATAATTTCTTGAAATTTGTCATACTGAAAATCNGAATTGNAATCATTAATCAAATCACCAAGTATTGTCACAAATTCATATTGCGTATCATGTAATTNCTGAGTTAATTTTATGAAATTATTAACTTCAAAATTTAATGAACTGGTAGGTTTAATATTTTTAAAATTAAATTTTTTAAATCTTTCACTATTCCATCTCAAATCTAATGAATCATCTTTTATCTCACTAAATTTTGAATACAATCCTAATTGTGTGTCAGCTGTAACAATAAATTTCATAAAAATGTAGAACCTAATATATATTGCATTTAATTATTGTAGAGTTTAGCATTTGATTAAAATTATAGTAAGGTTTTATATGTTAGATTTTGAATTTGATCGACCGAAGTATAGAGTAATTGCTATTGGTCCAATGTATGATGATGAAGACTATCCAGAAGAACGGTTTGACAAAAAACTTGAACACCTTCTTAATTGTGGTGATGATGCTGGTTATTCCTTAGACAGGCTTATCACAGCTGATTTTCCTGAAGGTCCATTTGGTTATGCAATACTACAAAAAGAATCTGTCTAATATGGAAAATATATAACCCATTTGTTATATTATTTGTATTAGTTTCTCATTGAGACAATATGAATATCAAATTACTTGAAAATCTACAAGATAAAATTCTTTGGCTTTCCATACAATTAGTTAATCATGCAAACACAGTTAGAACAAATCGTAGTGATTTAAAAGTTGGTGGACATCAAACTTCAAGTAGCTCAGTAGTAACTATACTAACTTATTTGTATTTTGAATTACTTGAAAAATATGATTATGTGTCTATTAAACCTCATGCTTCACCAGTGTTTCATGCTATTCAATATTTATTGGGTAATTTGGATAAAAAATATCTTACAACCTTGAGACAACTACACGGATTACAATCATATCCAAGTAGAACAAAAGACCCGGATTTAGTTGACTTCTCAGGTGGATCAGTAGGTATAGGATCTATTGCACCAAACTTTGCAGCTATGGCTCATAAATATATGTCCGATCATTCAATGTTTGAAGATAATGATAATCTTAAAAAAGCTCGATTTATAAGTTTACTAGGCGATGCAGAATTAGACGAGGGGACAATTTGGGAAGCAATAGCTGATCCGGCAATGCAAGGTGTTAACAATTTGATTTGGATTGTTGATTTAAATCGTCAAAGTTTAGATAGAATTATACCTTTTATAAGAGTTAAAACTTGGCGGCAAATGTTTGAAGCAAATGGATGGAATGTGATCGACGCTAAATACGGTAAAAAACTTGAAGATGTATTTGATTTACCTAACGGTCATCTTATGAGAGATGCTATAGATGACATGCCAAATGAACTATATCAAAGACTTTTAAGAAAATCTGAAGCATTACGAGAATGGTTACCCAAAAGTGTTAAAGATAAAGAAAAAATGGAAAAATTGATTTCGGATTTCGACGAAAGCCAACTATATGATATTTTCAGTAATTTAGGCGGACATGACTTTTATTCTTTAGACAAAGCATTCAAAGGTGCTCTTAATTCCAATAAGCCAACAGTCATATTTGCTTATACATTAAAAGGCTGGAACTTGCCTTCAGTTGGTGATCCTCAAAACCATTCTGTTATTTTAACAGAAAACCAAATTGACGAATTATCAGACCAACTAAATGTAAACAAAAATGATATATGGGCAAATTTTAAAGAAGATTCTCCCGAACATTTAAAATGCCAAGAAACTAAACAAAAATTACACAGAGACGTTTCAAGATTCTTGTTAAAAGACAGTTTACCAAACTCTTTTGATTATGATTACAAAAATATGATGTCAAGCCAGCAAATTTTTGGATTAATGATGACAGAAAATTCTCGATTAAATTCTGATTTAAGAGATAGATTTGTGTCTATAAGCCCAGATGTTGCTAGCTCTACAAATTTAGGTGGATGGATAAATAAAATGGGAATTTGGCAATCTATGGAATCAACAGAATTGCCAGAAGAAGATTTGGTTCGTGCTTTAAAATGGCAAATTTCAAACACTGGACAACATATTGAATTGGGAATTTCTGAAAATAATTTGTTTATGGCTTTAGGTCAATTAGGATTGACTGAAGAAATGTTTGGCAAAACATTAATTCCTATAGGTACCTTGTATGATCCGTTTATTAGAAGAGGATTAGATGCACTGTTTTATGGAGTATATTCAGGAGCAAAATTTATTATGATAGGTACGCCGTCTGGTGTATCACTAAGCCCTGAAGGTGGTTTACATCAAAGCATGATCACACCTTCCATTGGATTAGAAATGCCAGAACTTGATTATTACGAACCAACATTTGGGAAAGAATTAGAGTGGATATTTTTATCTGGTATTAAACATGTCATATCAAGAACTTCATCAATGTACTTAAGGTTAACGACTACAAAACTAGATCAAGATTTATTTAATAAATATAATGGTGATAAAAATCAGGAGACATTAAGAAAAGATGTTATTAAAGGTGCTTATGTTTTTAATTCCAATATAAATGCAAATGACAAATTAAAAGTAAACATATTTTCATTAGGTGCTGTGTTTAATGAATCATTAAAAGCTCAAAATGAACTTTTTAATGAAGGAATTTCTTCAAATCTTATTAACATAACCGGACCAGGACCTTTATATAGAGATTATATTGATAACAGTGAGAATTTTCATTTAAAATCTATTCTAGGCACAGATTTCTCCTTGCCATCTTTATGTGTAATTGACGGGCATCCACATTCACTTAATTGGATTGGCTCTGCTCTAGGAACAAAATCTAAAACTATTGGAATTTCTGAATTTGGGCAATCAGGAGATCAGGTAGATTTATATGAATATTATGGTTTTGATAAAAATTCGATACAAGAAAAAATCTATGAACTTTTAGGAATATAATATGACTAATTTGATAATTACTAGTTTTGAACAATTTTCAAAGTACAAATATAATCCGACAATTTCAGTCGCTGACAGAGTTTCTGCTATATTTAATAAAGATGAAAATTTCAATGTCATTTCTGAAATATTGCAATGCAAATATTCCTCTATAAAAAATGAAGTTTACGATTTGTACAAATATAAACCTGATATTATTATTAGTTTAGGTTTAGGTGCATCAAGAAAATCTCTTAATTTGGAATATTTAGCTCAAAATGAATACAGCTCACTTTCTCCAGATAATGAGGGAGTTTTGCTTCAAAATGAGCCTATAATAGATATGGGATATGATTTGAAAAATACATTGGATCTAGATAATCTAAATAACATTTCCAATAAAAACGTTAAATCTGAAATTTCTACCAATGCAGGCAAATTCATGTGTAATGCGAATTTTTATTGGAATCAATATAAAATAAATACACAAAATTTAAATACAAAATATGTGTTTATTCATATTCCTTTTACTGATAAATATAAAAACTTAGAACCATTAATTAATGAAGAAAAATTACCAGTATTATCTGAAGATGGAATAGTAAATGCAATTGTTGGGATTATAAATGAATTATCAACAATAAAAATATAAAGGAGATATATGAAATTCAATTCAAGAAGATCTAATGTTTTGTCAAATAAAGGGATAGTAGCTACAAGTCAACCTTTAGCTACACAAGCAGGGATTCAAATACTTAAAAATGGTGGTAATGCGGTAGATGCTGCTGTTGCAACCGCTGCAGTATTAAATGTAGTTGAACCAATGTCTACGGGAATTGGTGGTGATGTTTTTGCTCTGTATTATAAAGCTAGTGAGAAAAAAGTATATGCATTAAATTCTAGCGGAAGATCGTCTTCTAAAGCAGACCCTGAAGAATTAATAAATAAAGGCTATAAATCCATACCAGCAACTTCACCATATTCAGTCTCTGTTCCAGGCGCAGTAAGAGGATGGGAAGCAATAGTTAATAAATTTGGCAATTTAAATTTATCTGATGTTATTGAACCTGCTTATATTTATGCAAAAGATGGATTTCCCGTAAGCGAAATTATTGCAGAAGGATGGAATGCCTCTGTTAATAAAATTCAAGAAGATTCAAAATTTCCTGAATACTTAACACCTAACGCACCTAAATTTGGTGAACTTAAAACACTTCCTTATCTTGCTAACTCATTAAAAAATATTATGACAGACGGGCCAGATGCATTTTACAATGGTGAAATTTCATCTTTAATTTCAAAACATATAAAATCACTTGGAGGTTGGATTGATGAAAAAGATATACCAAATCATAAAGCTGACTGGGTGGACCCAATAAATACTGATTATAAAGGGTATACTGTATGGCAATGTCCTCCAAATACCCAAGGTTTAAATGTATTAATGTCATTAAATATTTATGAGGGTTTTAACAGTAATGATACCAAAAATATTAAAGATGAAATTCATCTTAAAATAGAAGCTGTAAAAGCAGCTTTTAGTGATGGACTATTTAATATAACAGATTTTGAAATTTCAAAGGAAGTCTTACCTAAGCTGCTATCTAAATCTTATGCAGAATCCAAAAGAAAATTGATAAAACCCAATAAAGCAAATAAATACAAACCTACAATTAAAATTGACACAAGTAATACAGTTTACATAACTGTTGTTGATGAAGAAGGAAACGGATGTTCATTTATAAATAGTTTGTATCAAGGTTTTGGCTCAGGTATAGTTGTGCCAGAAACCGGTATATTTTTGCAAAACAGAGGTTCTAGTTTTAGTTTAGATAAAAATCATCCAAATTATTTAGAACCTAACAAAAGGCCTTTCCACACCCTGATACCTGGCATGGTAACAAAAGATGATAACCTAGAATACTGCTACGGAGTTATGGGAGGAATGCAACAAGCTCAAGGTCATTTTCAGGTTTTATCAAATTTGATTGATAAAAAAATGTCACCACAAGAAGCATTGGACTACCCAAGGTTTAGTGTTACACCATGGGATGACGATGAAAAAGATATTACAAAAGACACAGTGTTAATTGAATCAACATTTCCTAATGAATTAATAGAACAATTAAAAAAATTTGGTCATAATATCATTATTAGTAACCCCACTCCAAATTTTGGAGGTGGTCAAATTATTCAAGTAAATGGTAATATATTTATAGGTGGTTCAGAACCACGTAAAGACGGCCAAGCAATCGGAATCTAATAACTAATAAGGAGTAACAAATGAAAGCAAAAATGAAAAATGATGTATTAAATAATATAAAATGGAGAAATATTGGCCCACCTCGAGGAGGAAGAGTTGTTGCGGTAGCAGGTCATCCAACAAATATTAATGAATATTATTTTGGAGCATGTGCAGGAGGTGTGTGGAAAACAGATGATGCTGGAACAACATGGAAAAATATAACTGACGGTTTTTTAAACACATCTTCTATTGGTGCATTAGCAATAGCAGACTCAGATCCTAATGTAATATATGCAGGAACAGGTGAGTCGCAAATACGTGGAAACGTTTCACCAGGAGATGGAGTATATAAATCAACTGACGCAGGAAGAACATGGAAACATGTAGGTTTATCAAAAACAATGCATATATCAAGAATAAGAATAGATCCAACTGATCCTGATACAGTGTATGTAGGAGCCCTAGGACATGCATTTGGTTCAAATAAAGAAAGAGGAGTGTATAAATCGACAGACGGCGGAGAAACATGGGAAAATGTTTTATTTGTAAGTGATAAAGCCGGTGTTGCAGATTTGGCAATGGATACTGGCAATCCTAAAATTTTAATTGCTGCTATTTGGCAAGCTAAAAGAACTTTCTGGAATTTAGAAAGCGGAGGTCCTGATTCAGGTATTTATATTTCTTTTGATGCTGGTGAAAATTGGGAAAATATAACCACCAAACCTGGGTTACCAGGCGGATTGAAAGGCAGAATGGGAGTCACTATATCTCCTGCTAAAGAAGGAAGAATGTGGGCTACAATTGAATCAGAGATCGATACAGGAGTTTACAGAACAGAAGATTACGGAGAAAATTGGGAATTAGTATCAGATAACCAGGATTTACAAGGCAGACCTTGGTATTATCAGCACATCATATCTGATCCATCTGACGAAAATACTGTATGGATAATGAATTATAGTTGCTACAAATCTACTGACGGTGGTAAAAATTTCGATTTAGTAACTACACCACACGGTGACAACCATGATATATGGATAGATCCAAATGATAGTAATAGATTAATTCAAGGTAATGACGGTGGCGCTAATGTCTCTTTGAATGGAGGAGACACTTGGTCTACTATATATAACCAAAAAACAGCTCAATTTTACCATGTTCATACTGACAACCAATTTCCTTATAGAGTTTATGGTACGCAACAAGACAACTCTGCAATCAGTGTGCCCTACAGAACAGAAAAAGGTGCAATTACGTGGTCTGATGCCTATGTTACAGGTACATCAGAAAGTGGTTATATTGTTACAGATCCCAAAAATCCAAACATTGTATATTCTGGTGCAATAGGTAGTTCACCAGGAGGTGGAGGTAACCTTTTAAGATATGATCATGAAACAGGGCAGGTAAGAATAGTCACAGTTTGGCCTGTAATGAATACAGGTAAAGGCGCAGATCAAATGAAGTATAGGTTCCAATGGACTTTCCCTATACAATTTTCTCCTCATGATGATAAAACCTTATATGTTGCTGGAAACAAGGTTTTCAAATCAACTAATGAAGGACAATCTTGGACAGAAATTAGTGGAGATTTAACAACAGATGATAAATCCAAACAAGAAGTATCAGGAGGTCCGATTACAAAAGATACATCAGCTGCTGAAACCTATTGCACAATATACTCTTTCATCGAATCTCCGTATGTAAAAGGCTTAATGTGGGCTGGAAGTGATGATGGTAAGATCCACATTTCAACTGATGGAGCAGATTCTAACGAAAAAAGTTGGACAGAAGTAACTCCTAAAGATTTCCCAAAATGGGCTAGAATCCACACTATAGAATTGTCACCACATGACAAATCAACTGCATACGTTGTTGCAACAAAAAATATGCTTGATGATTATTCTCCAATTATTTATAAAACAACAGATAATGGAAAATCATGGACAAGAATTGATGATTCTTTCCCTCAACATGAAATCACAAGAGTAATCAGAGTTGACAAAAATGATCCTAAGTTAAATGATCTTTTACAATTAGAAGAAAAAGGTTTAGCAAGAGTAGTTCAATTAGAAGGTGTTGGTTGTGAAAAGTTTGCAGAACACGTCTACAAGTTTGTGGCATCAGAAGTGAAAAATCAAACAAACGACAGAGTTAGACTT
>PAZO01000017.1 GCA_002715665.1 Chloroflexota bacterium
TAAATATTTTGTAAGATTGTTACAATATTCCAATGGAGTGGGAAGGTTAGCAAACTGAATTCTATCGATTTTAGATAATTGATCATTTAGTGCATTGATCATAGTTTAACTTTCATTGATTTCAAGAGAGTATTCTTCTATAAGCGGATTTGATAGAAAGTCTTCACATGCTTTTTTTATCATATTTTCACACTCTTCTTTATTTTGGGCCTTAATTGAAATCACTATATATTTTCCAACAGATACATTATTAAGATTTGAATAACCTAAATTTTCCAGCCCATTCATTACCTGAGTNCCCCTTGGATCGTTTACTGCCTTAAGAGGAGTGATTTTAATATTTACTGTGTAATTTTTCATTTTAATTTAAAAATCCTTTTTTCTCATAGAAAGGAGCTAGGGTAGGGTTATTTAAAAATGTATCTATAAATGTGCTTATTCTGATTTTGTCAAACTCATCAAATTCATCAATATAGTTCCATGCAGTTAGAGCTATTTTTTTATTTAATCCTGAATAAGGAACTATAACTACTTCACTAATATTAGCACCTGTAAATGAATTTTTAAGATTGTCTATAAGTTGAACACACGACAGGTCATCTAAGTCACAGTCGTATTGAATATTCACCCCACCTCGGGCTAAATTACTCAATAAACATTCATCTGTACTTGGATTTTCATGATATCCCCATTTAATTGGGCATCCCCATTTTTCATCTAAGAATGGACCTGAAGTTGCAGGAGTACTGTTATAAGGATNGTGAACTACATCTATATTTGGAAGAATTCCCCAACCCATATTAGAAACCTTCTTCCAGTTACCTTCTGGTATGTCATTATTCCAAAATTGAATTGGCAATCCAGGCAATACTAATCCAAGAATAAATAAAAACCCAATTAAACCAATACTTGAAAAAGCTATGTATCGTCTTATTAATTTAGATTTTTTCTTTTTTTCCCGGCTAATTCTTTTTTTTATGTTTTTATCATATTTTTTTTGATTTTTATTCAAGACAACCTCATTTNTTAGTTAGTTAATTTATTCAATGCAGACTTATATCGTTGGTAAGTTTTATTCATTATTTCATTTGGCAGATCAGGAGATGGAGGCTCTTTATCCCAATCAGTAGTTTCTAGCCAATCTCTGACAATTTGTTTATCGTAACTATCTTGAGATTTGCCTGGCTTATAATCTTCTACATCCCAAAATCTACTTGAGTCAGGTGTTAAAACTTCATCTATTAATGTAATTTCATCATTTATGATGCCAAATTCGAATTTAGTATCAGCAATAATAATATTTTTTGTTAGCGCGTAATCTGAAGCAGTCTGATATAAATCAAGTGAAATTTTCTTTAACTTTTCTGACAATTCTGCACCTATCATATTTGCCATCACTTCAAATGATATGTTTTCATCATGGCCTTCGTCTTCTTTAGTAGATGGCGTAAATATTGGATTACTTAACTTAGAACTTTCTACTAANCCTTCTTCTAGTTTTATTCCACATACGCTTTGATCATTTTGATATTCTTTCCATCCACTTCCTGCTAAATATCCTCTAACAACGCATTCAATATCTATTCTCTCTGCTTTTTTTACTATTATGCCTCTTTTGATTTCATCATCAGAGATATTGTTTTTGTCACTTTCCATAGGGTCCCTTTCATAATGATT
This sequence comes from Chloroflexota bacterium, assembly GCA_002715665.1. The sequence continues at coordinate 1,678 of PAZO01000017.1, forward strand.
ATTGACTATTCCAGACAACTTATTAAACCAAAATTTAGATAANTCAGTAAGAATTATTCCTTTACCTGGAATAGGATCATTTAAAACTACGTCAAATGCTGATATACGGTCAGAAGATATCATTAAAAGATGGTCTTTATCTATTTCGTATGTATCTCTAACTTTTCCTTTATGCCAAAGATTTCCTAGATCAGTATGTATTATTGGATTAATTGGATTTGTCATTTTTTAATTTCCTTTAATAATTTTGAATGTTCAAATTTGTAATTAATGTTTTTTAAATAATAGTTTATGTCAAATACTTCATCAATTTCATCGGATGATAATGTTTGGCTAACGTCTTTATTTTTAGATATCAAGGTTTTTAGTTCTATTTTCTTATTCCATGCATCGTTAGAATTTTTCTGCACAATTCTGTAAGCTGTGTCTCTTGTCATTCCTTTAGAGATTAATGTGAGCATTAATCTTTGTGAATACATTAAACCAAGAGACATATTAATGTTATCAGTCATTCTATCTTCATTGACAATTAACCCTGACATTATTTCGATAAATTTGTGAAGCATATAATTTAATGTAAAACATGAATCGGGTAAAGTTATTCTTTCGGCTGAGGAATGACTAATATCTCTTTCACCCCATAATGATATATTTTCTAGNGCTACTAAAGCATTTCCACGTAATACCCTAGATAAGCCACAAATTCTTTCAGTTATATCAGGGTTTTTTTTATGAGGCATTGAGGATGAGCCAGTTTGAAGATCGCCAAAAGGTTCCTGTAGTTCTCCAATTTCAGTTCTTTGCAAAGAACGTATTTCTGTGGAAAATTTCTCTAATGAACCTCCAGATATTGCGAGTGTAGTCATGAAATCAGCATACCTATCACGTTGTATAATTTGATTGGATACTGGTGCAACACTAATTCCTAATTTTTCACACGTTAATTCTTCTACTCTTGGACTTACAGAAGCATTTGTGCCTACAGGTCCTGAGATTTTACCAAAATTAATTTGAGCAATTGAGTTACTTAATCTGATTTCTGCTCTACTAATTTCTTCAGCCCATAACAAAAATTTCAATCCTAATGTCATAGGTTCAGCGTGAATACCATGGGTTCTGCCCATCATTACTGAATTTTTATATTTTATAGCTAGNTTAGAAAGTAAATTTTTAAGTTGTGTTATTTGACTGAGTATTATTTTTGCAGCTTGAACAATTTGGATACTTGTTGCGGTATCCCAAACATCACTTGTAGTTAATCCATAATGAATCCATCTACCCTCGTCACCCATTTTTTCAGTAATAGATAACAAAAACGCTGTCATGTCATGCTTGGTATCTTCTAGAATTTCATTTAATCTTTCATAGTTATAATTTGATTTTTCAATTTTATTAAAATCAGACTTAGGAATTGTTCCAACTTCCTTAAGTGCCCAACAAACTGCAAGTTCAACTTTTAACCAAGTGTCGTATTTATTGGTGTCAGACCAAATTTGTTCCATTTCGGGTAATGTGTATCTAGAAATCATATTACTTTTGTTTTAATTTATTTTTGTATTTAGTGATATTTTCATTGATTTTTTGGTTTGATAATGCAAGTATAGATGCTGCGTATATTGCAGAATTTCTTGCCCCCCAGCTATCAAGTGCAACTGTTCCTACTGGTATACCTGGTGGCATCTGCACTATAGACATTAATGCGTCAATTCCTTTTAGTGAGCTTGACCCAATCGGAACACCTATTACTGGAAGGTTTGTCATCGCTGCAACAACTCCTGGNAGGGCAGCAGCTCCACCTGCCGCTGTTATAAATACTTTGATATTTTTTTCTTCTGATTGANATACATAGTCTCTGAGTTTTTCTAAATCTCTGTGAGCTGAAATGACATTGAATTCATAAGGTACTTCTAATTCATCTAGAATTTCTTTAGTTTTATCCATTATTTCAGCATCTGATTTACTACCAATTATTATTGAAACTTTTTCCACTTTTCACTCCTTAATTATTTTTGCTATATCTTTTCTAAAATATTTGTTATTGAAACTAATCTTATCACATAATTTATAAGCTAAATTTCTTGCTTCATTAATGCTATTTCCAGTACCAACNACTGTCAATACTCTTCCACCTGAAGTAAAAAGATTNTCATCACTTTTTTTCGTGCCAGCATGAAAAATGTATGAATTATTTTTATCTGAATAATCACTAATTATGATTTTCTCGCCTGTATTATATTTTCCCGGATATCCTTTTGATGCAAGCACTACTCCAACTGCAGATTTAGAATTAGTTTCAAAAATTTTATTATTGCTTTTATCTAGACATGATTCAATTAAATCTATAATGTCATATTCTAATGAAGGTAAAACTACCTGAGTTTCAGGATCTCCTAATCTACAGTTGAATTCTATTACAAAAATTCCATTTTTTGTTAATATAAGACCACAATAAAGAACTCCAACAAATTCACTGTTCTTTGATCTTAAGGCTTCCAAGGTGGGATTAATGATTTTTGAAATAATAAAACTTTTATTTTTAGGTGACAATTGAGGGGCAGGTGAGTAACTCCCCATCCCTCCAGTGTTAGGTCCTTTGTCACCATCAAAAACTTTTTTGTAATCACATGCTGACAATAGTGTTTTTATATCTACTCCGTTTGTGAACGCAAAAACACTAAATTCACTACCAATTAAAAATTCTTCTATTACTATCTTTTTACCAGAATTCCCAAATATATTATCTGACATTATTTCTTTGATTGCCTGCAAAGCATCATTTTTGTTTTTTGAGATGTAAACTCCTTTACCACCAGCAAGTCCGTCAGCTTTAATTACAATTGGGAAGGAAGATTTTTCCAAATACTTTACTGCAGATTTTTGATCACAGAAAGTTTTATATTTAGCTGTAGGAATATTAAATTCTTTCATTAAGTTTTTTGCGAAGATTTTACTTCCTTCAATTCTTGAAGCTTTTTTTGATGGTCCAAATATATNTAACCCAAGAGATTCAAAATGATCAACTATACCATTATTGAGAGGGATTTCAGGNCCTACAATTGTTAAATCTATCTTTTTTGCTTTAACAAATTCAGTTAGCTTATCAAAATCATCGATAGAAATATCAATATTCTCAGCAATGCTTTCAGTTCCACCGTTGCCTGGAGCAATATAAATTTTGGATACTTTNGGAGATTGGTGGACTTTGTGCAAAATAGCACTCTCTCTTGCACCTTCACCTATTATTAAAACATTCATAATCTAAAATTATCCAAAATAGAGATACACCCGCGGAAGGATTCGAACCTTCGACACATGGGTTAGAAACCCATTGCTCTATCCACTGAGCTACGCGGGCAGGTAATTAAAAGTACATTATATTGAATTATCTGATTTTTTTAAATATCGATTTTAAGGGTCATTGAAACTTAACATAACACTTTTGTTCGCCAAACATAAAAACAAATCAAATTTGAGCAAACGAAACACAAACGCACACACAAAACGCACAGAAAACCATTAGTACAATAATAAAAAGTTCACACAATCCGTTAAAAAATAATTTTTTCACTTTAAACCACGCTTCGGATTTATGAAGGGGATTTGAAATAAATTGAATAAAAATGAAAAAAACAGAATAAAATTGTCGTAATATGAAAAAAATTAAATTAATTTAAAATAAGTACAAAAAGATATTGACTGTGCTANTTCTGAGTATTAATATACTTCTANTATGTTAAAGAAAAGTAAAAAAATGTTAAAAATAGAGCAGGGGTTGGATAAACCTTTGGAAGAAGCGTTGCCTGAACTTGTTACTAATCTCGGATTAACAGGAGCAGCTAATGAATTAGGCGTTGGTAAAGCTACTTTGAATTATTGGTTACTTAAATTTGGCATTAGTGTTAGGCGTGTTGCTTTGAAACCAGGCGAAAGTCTAAATATAAATACCTTATCTTAGAATAAATTAACACAATTGGTCTGTTAAAATGATCTGCTGGCCGTTGATCTCTGACAAACAGGCCTTTTGTGTTTANCTTAGGTGTTTCTTCTCTTTAGTTCTCTTGCTGCTTGCCTTTTTCTGTCTCTTTCGATTATAGTTTGTCTTTTGTCATAGGTTTTCTTACCTTTACCTATTCCAATTTCAATTTTAATTAACGAATTTTTTAAGTAAACATTAATTGGTACCGCTGTGTATCCTTTAGTTTCTATTTGTTGTCTTATTTTTAATATTTCTTTCTTATTTAATAATAGAACTCTTGAGCGAGTTGGTTCAAATAGGTCGTTATTTTGTATCGGAGATATATGAGCGTTAATTAAATGTAATTCTGACTTTATAAATGCTACATAACTCCCATTTATATTTATTCTATTTGATTTTATNGATTTTACTTCATTTCCTAACAGTGAAATTCCGCATTCATACTTATCATCAATTTGATAATTTCTGAATGCATTTTTATTTGATGCTATTGTTTTTCCCATTATTTTATATTTAGTATATTATTTCTAATGTGATTTTTGGCAGCATCTGTTTGTATGCCAGTTGTATCAGTAGCGTCTTGTGAAGGGAATATTACATCAGGCTGAACTCCAACTTCGTGTATAATGTTACCATTAGGCGTATACCATTTTGCAATTGTCATTGAAATGCCNCCCCCGTTGCTTAACGGTCTCATTAAACCAACACTTCCTTTACCAAAAGACTTTTCGCCAACAATAATTGCTCTTTTGTAATCTTTTAATGCTCCNGCGAGCACTTCGCTTGCACTGGCACTGTAATTGTTTATTAATAACACTAAAGGAATTTCAAGATGCTTATCATAATTTAAATCTCTAATATTCCAAATTTTTTCACGATTATATCCATCTATTTCTTTCATGACTATTCCTTGTTCTAGAAATAAGCTAGTNACATCTATGACAGAACTTAATAATCCACCCGGATTATTTCTTAAATCTAATAGTATTGCTTTTGCTCCATTGTTTTTAACTTCTGTTATCATTTGGGATAAATCTTTTCCTGATTCAGGATAAAAATTTGTTAATCTTATATGGGCAATATTGTCATTTTTTTCTGAACGAAGATTCACGCTATCTAGTTTAATTGATTCTCGTTTGATACTTATCAATTCTGTTTTTTGTGTTAATAAATGTTTAACAAGTAATTCTACTACTGTACCCTCTGGTCCTCTTATTAAATTAATTGCTTCCATTAATGAATATCCTTCCATAGATATTCCGTCAACTTCTAAAATTATATCTCCAGGTAATATACCTGCTTTTTTTGCGGGGCTACCAACGAATGGCGATACTATCACAACTTTGCCAGCTCGATTCATATCTACACTTGCTCCTATGCCTTGATATTTTCCTTGCATATCTGTATTTTCAACATTAAAAAATTCCGGAGGAATATAATTTGAATGTTGGTCATCAAGAGAGTTGAGCATTTCTTTAATTAATAGTTCTGTCATTTTCTCTTCATTAAGCGAAGATCTTTCAACATAATCTTTAGTTAAATAAGCCCATGTTTCCCAAACTGGAGTTAATTCTTTAGAATATTCAGATGGCGCTTTCAATTCATTTTTAGGGAATATCAATTCGTAATCTTGATTTGAAGATTGATCTGAGGCTACTTCGCTAGAAGAGCAAGATAAAACAGAAAGAGAAATTATTATTACAAAGAAAAATTTTAAAATTTTAAGTGATGACATTTTTATCGTTATATATATTAATGAGTATATTTTATCATCAATTATTTTTATTATAAAAGGGTTGAATAATTTATGAAAAAAAAGTAAATTATATTCAATTATATTTGAATATAATTTGAAATAAATTTAAAAAAAATTCATTTCATAAATTGAATAAAGATTTATTCAATTTATATATTTTTTATTATGCTTGAATAAAATTTTGAATAAAATGAATGATAAATCAAAAAGATCAAGAAAAAGAATATTCAGAGGGTATCCTAATAATACGCTAGAACAAAGCATTTTAGATGCCAAGGATATAATTGAACAAAATTTAGGAATGACTATTCGAAAGAGAGCTTTGGCAAAATTGTGGGGTATTAGTGTAAATAGCAGTAATTACACTTCAAAAATAAATAATATGAGAGGATATGGCCTAACGAATGCGAAAAAAGAATCTGAATATATTGAGCTAACGCGATTATGTAAAGAGATATTAGAACCCGCTGACCAGGAACAATACTTTAGAGTTCTTAAAGAGGCATGCAAAACCCCCAAGAAATTTGCTGAATTTTATAAATTATTAGAAGATAAAAAGTTTCCGTCAATTGAAAATCTTAAGCGAATTGTTATTCAAAATATTTCTGTAGACAAGGATTTGGTTGATGAATTTATCTATATATCAAAAGAGAATGGGCTATTTAGTGAGCTAATAAGCAATGATGACGAAGTGTACTTTGGTGAAAATCATGATACTGATAGAACAGAATCTGATTTCGAGTCATATATATTAGCTAATCAAGAGCAATCTATGAATGACAATGACACCACAAATATTCAAAAATTCAGACCAAGTATTATTAGTTCTAAAAAAAATGAGCAAATATCATTAAAATACTTCAAAGAAACAAAAACTTTGCAATTAATCAAAGATATGCTTGAATTACTAGGAATAAAATATGATGAGGCATATGTTTCAATTAATGATTTTTTTGTTTCAGAAAGCTCATCAGAATACAGCATATTTATAATTGATACAGATATCAATGAAGATTCAACCGATATACAATTTTGGATGCAACTGGGAGCTTACTTGTCTCAATCGTCAGAAAATTATTTGTTTATTAGTAGTTTTGATCAATCGATAAGCGTCCCTGATATTTATAAAGATAAGATTTTAAAGCTGGAAAGCTCTGGAAATGACCAAATATTTGCTCAAATTCTCAAATACCTTATTAACACAAGCGTTATAGATGTAAATCTAACATAGTACTTTACATAATATTTATAGTGCGAACCACGGTTGATTATTAATTTAATCTACTCTATCAATTTTGTCAGCTAAATATGTTAATTTTAGTATTAAATCTTCGATGTTAGTTTCTTTTAAAGCTGATATGAATGAAGTTTCATTTATATTTGAATCAATTTTTACTGTTTTATCATCCCAATTTTCAAATTTATCAATTTTATTTAATACTATTAGTGTTGGTTTTTTGTCGTAACCCAGATCAGCCAGTATTCTGTTTGATGTTTCAAATTTATTACTAAATTCTTTATCACTTATATCAATTAAATGAATTATAATATTTGCATCACTAATTTCCTCAAGTGTTGCTCTAAACGCTGCTACTAATGTTGTTGGTAATTTATCTATAAAACCAACTGTATCAGATAATAGTATATTTTTTTTAATATTATATTTTCCTGATAATTTTCTAGTTGTTGGGTCTAAAGTTGAAAACAACTTGTTTTGTGACTCTATGTTTGAATTAGTTAAAATATTAAGTAATTGGCTTTTACCTGCGTTTGTATAACCGATTATAGAAACAGTTAAGAATCCGGATCGATTTCTGTTTTTTCTATAATTTTTCCTATGCTTTCTTACTTTTTCAATCTGGCTTTTTATGACTTTTATTCTACTTCGTATTAATCTTCTATCAGTTTCTATTTGAGTTTCACCTGGTCCTCTTGTTCCAATTCCTCCACCCAGTCTCTCAAGGTGGCTCCATTGACCTGCAATTCTTGGAAGCAGATATTCGTGTTGTGCTAATTCTACCTGCAAACGACCCTCTTTTGTTCGAGCATTTTTTGCAAATAAATCTAAAATCAGCGCCGTTCTATCAATAACTTTTATAGGATCAAGTTTTTGTTCTAAGTTTTTTTGTTGGGAGGGTGATAGTTCGTCGTTGCAAATCAGTGTGTTGAAATTTGTTGTTTTTTTGAGATTAATAATTTCTTCTATCTTTCCTTTCCCAAGATAATGTGTTGTTGGATTATTTAAAGATTGAGTGATTTTTCCCACTACCTTTGCGTCAACAGACTTTACTAATTCTTCTAATTCTTGAATAGAAGTTTGAGAATTCATACGATTTTTGTTGTTGGATTTAATTCCTGCTATTAGTACTTTTTCTATTGATGACATTAATTAAAATTAAATATTTAAATTAACTGATTCAAGTCTTTCAATTGCTTTTTCTATATCACTATCTGGAGTAGTTAATGATAATCTAATATATCCTTCTCCACTATCTCCGAAACCATTCCCGGGTGTTACAACGATATCTAGATTTTCTAATAGGTATTCAGTAAAACTTGATGAAGTATGACCAGAAGGTACTTTAATCCATAAATAAAGACCTGCTTTTGGAGCATTAACTTCCAATCCAAATAACTCAAGAGCTGAGATTAATCTGTCTCGACGGGTTTTATAAATTTCAATATTTTCAGACACAACAGAATTATCACTATTTAAAGCTGAAATTGCCATATGCTGTATTGCCTGAGGAAGGCCAGAATCTAAATTAGATTTTATTGTAGTTAATGCTGATATTAATTCACTATTCCCTACTACTGACCCAACTCTCCAACCAGTCATGTTGTAAGCTTTAGAGAGAGAATGAAATTCTATACTTATATCTTTAGCTTTTGGAAATTCCATAATACTAGGAGCTCTGTATCCATCAAAAGTTATTTCTGAATAAGCGGCATCATGTAAAATAATAATATTATTATTTATACCAAATTCAATTACTTCATTGTAAAATTTGTCATCAGCTATAGCTCCAGTAGGATTATTTGGATAGTTTATCCACATTACTTTAGATTTTCTAATAACATTGTCAGGAATTGCAGCTAAATCTGGCAAGAAGTTATTCTTTTCCATTAACGGCATGAAGTGACATTCAGCACCTGCAAACCAAGTCCCTCTAGAATAAACTGGATAATGAGGATCTGGAACAAGGGCTATATCTCCGGGGTCTAAAAATGCAAAGGCCGCATGCCCCACTCCTTCTTTAGCACCAATCAGACTTATTACTTCTGAACTAGGGTCTAAATCTACATCAAATCTTTTTTTGTACCAATTTGCAATTGCTTCTCGTAGTTCTGGCATTCCATCTGATTCGGGGTATTGATGGTTGACTGGATTTTTAGCTTCGTCTATAAGAGCATCTACTATAAAATCAGGGGTAGGAATGTCAGGGTCTCCAATTCCAAAATCAACTATATCTCTTCCTTCAGATTGAGCTTTTTTGATTTTTTTTGATATTTCAAAAAATAAATAAGGAGGAATTTTATTAATTCTTTTTGATATATTCATTAGTTTATCCTTTAATTTTGTATTTTATATATACCATTGCCTATAAATTCAATAGGACCTTCCATAAATATTGAATTTTCACCATCCCAATTACAAGTTAACTTGCCTCCAGGAAAATTCATATCTAAATTATTATTATGCATGTTTAGTTTATGTGATATTGCTGCAACTGCGGCTGCCCCAGTACCACAAGCTAGAGTTATACCAGAACCTCTTTCCCACACTCTTACGTCATAAGTATTTTCATTGATTATATTAACTATTTCAAAATTTACTTTGTTTGGGAAATTTTTATGTTTTTCTACTAAAGGTCCTATGTATTCTAGGTCAAAATCGTACACAGGGGTGTCTATGAAAGCAACGCAATGAGGAACTCCTGTGTTAACAGAATATAATTTTAATTTTAAATTATTATGTTCAAAAAAAACAAAAGGAATAGAAGATTCGAATTCATCACTAATAACAGGTATATTATCTGTTTCAAATATTGGTCGTCCCATGTCAACGGTAGCACTATTCATTATATTATTTGAATATTGAGGTTTAACATGAATGTGTCCTGCTTTTGTTGATATTGTAATTTTATCTTTAGAATTAGGAACTACATTCAAATCTTTTGCAAATCTAGCAAGGCATCTCATCCCGTTACCACACATTTCACCTTCTGAACCATCTCTGTTAAACATTCTCATGCTGAAATCAGCATTATCTTTACTTTTATCTAATATAATTAAACCATCGGATCCAATTCCAAAATTTGGGTCAGATATGTTTTTAGCTAGCTGAACCCAATCTGTATTAATTTCTCTAGCATCAATATAAATATAATTGTTACCAGCTCCAGTATATTTGTAGAATTCAATTTGATTCATTTTCTTCTCTATATTTTATTATTTTATTTTTGATTAATTCGACTTGGTTAGATGATTTTGTATTATCAATCCAATTTATTCTTTTATCTGATTTTTTAAACCAAGTTCGTTGTTTTTTTACCAAATTTAAAGTTCTTTTAATTATGAGTTCTCTCATTTTATTATGATCAATATCTTTGGTAAGATATAAATAAATTTCTTTATACCCAATGCCCGACATGGAATGATGTGATAGATTATATCCTTTTTGCATAAGATTTTCGACCTCATTTATCCAACCCTGATCAAGCATTTTATCAATTCTTTTGCTTAGTTTTTTTTCTTGAGTATTTTTGCAATAATCTAGACCTATGATTAAATGATTATCTTTTTCTGTTTTTTTGTTAGCTAGAAATGCCTCAGGTCCTATTGTATTTATTATTTCTAAGTATCTTATTAATCTACGATTATTGTTTAAATCGAAATTTTTAGAGTTTTCATGCCCTATTTCTGAAATAAACAAATTGGATAAATATTCAGGTTTGTTATTTTTGATTTTAATCTCAAGGTAATTTCTATATTCTTGATCAGGAGGAACATCTGGTAACTGCCAATCGTCTAAAAGGGCCCATATATACAATCCGGTTCCTCCAACAATTATTGGAATTAAATCTTGTAAAAGAATATTTTCATATGATTCTTTAGCATCATTAATGAAATTGTTCAAACTATAATTTATATTTGGATATACTTGGTCAACTATATAATGTTTTACTTTTGATCTTTGTTTTAAAGTTGGCTTAGCAGTACCTATATTCATATACTTGTATATTTGACGGCTATCAGCATTGATGACATTAATGGGTATTTTTTCTGATAATTTTATAGAAAATTCTGTTTTGCCAGACCCTGTTGGTCCTATTATTGCTATCAATGATTTAAATATTAAGAATTATTAATAATTTTGTAAAAGGTTTGTGGATCCAAACTTGATCTACCAATAAGCAATCCATTTATATTTTGTTTTTCTAGATATTTTTTATAATTATCTATATTCACACTTCCTCCATATATTACAGAAGTATCAATTTGGTTATTTAAAATTTTTGCTTTATTGTGTATAAATTCTAAAACTTTACTTGCCCTCTCAGGATCACAAAATTTATCATTACCAATTGCCCAAACAGGTTCGTAAGCAATGATTATATTTTTGAAATTAATGTTTTGATAAATTGATTCTAATTGTTGTTCAACAAATTCTAAAGTGTTATCTAAGTTTTTGTTAAATATTTTTTCACCTATGCAAACAATCGGTATCAAATTATATTCAGAGCATAATTTCAGTTTTGCTTGAATTTCTTTATTAGTTTCACCTTTTTCTCTGATTTCTGAGTGGCCAATTATAATATATCTACAATATGGACTTACAAGTTCAGCAGAAATACTTCCTGTGTTTGCGCCATTAGTAACACTTGAAATATTTTGTGCTCCTAATTCAATGTTTTTCATTTTATTAAAATTACTTTCAGCATAATCTAAAAGAGTAAATGGAGGACAAATAATTATTTTGGAAGATTCAGGAAGATTTTTTTTTGATAATATATCAACATAATCATCGACTAAGTTTTTTGATCCATTCATTTTCCAGTTACCGATGTAATAAGAGTTCTTCATTATTTAATTTGTTTTATTTTCTATTATAGCGTCTATTCCTGGCAAGGAACCATTTTCAATGAATTCCATAAATGCGCCACCTCCAGTCGAGACATGGTTAAAGTTACTGAAATTACCAAATTGGTTTATTGATTGAACAGTAGAACCTCCGCCTGCGACTGTATATGCAGCTTCATTATCTTGAATCGAATTTACAATTTGCCTAGTACCGATACTTGTTTCTTTTTCTTCGAATATACCCATGGGACCATTCCATAAAATATAATTTGAATCATTAATGATTTTTGTATATTTATTTATACTTTTTGGTCCTATATCAACTATTTGATCATCATTTGAAAAATCCTGAATTAGTTTAGTTTTAATTGTATTGTTTGATTTTATCAAAATATCCTCTGGTAATATAATTTTAGTGATTCCGTTATTTAAAATCAATTTTGCTGTATTGTAGTTATCATCTTTGGAATTTATAAAAGATTTTATCATTCCACCACCAATTAGTATTGTTTCTACTTTTTTGATAAAATTTTGAAGAATTAGTATTTTGTCGTCTATTTTTGCTCCACCAAAAATAGCAGTAGAATTTTTAAATTGTGGATTTGAATTTAATACAGAAGTGTATTCATCGTACATTTTATAACCCATATAACTTGGTAAATATAGAGGAACTCCTGTTATGGAAGAATGGTTTCTATGAGATACAGCAAAAGCTTCATTTATGTAAAAATCAGCTAAAGAAGATAGTTTTTTACTAAAAATATCGGAATAACTTTCTTCATCTCTAAAGAATCTTATGTTTTCAAGTAGTATAATTTCATTTGTATTGATTGCATCGATTTTGTTTTTTATTTGTTGATCATCTAATTCTAAAAAATTCACTTTATAATTAAGAACATTTTCAATTTCCATCACAAGTTTATTTAACGAAAAGGTGAGATTTTTCTTACCAGAAGGTCTACCTAAATGAGAAATCAAAATAACTTTTATTTTGTTATTTATCAATAAGTCTATGGTTTTTTTTACAGCATGAATTCTAGTATTGTCTAATATAATATTTGTATCTGAAATAGGAACATTAAAATCAACTCTCAACAAGCATGATTTGTAGTTTTTATTTAAAATTTGTTCTATATGAAATTTTTCATTCATTTTAATAAAGATTGTACGTTTATGCTTAAATTGTTATTTGTTTTTTTATTTTGAGAAATAAGTTTTTCAAGATTAGTTTTTAATTTTTGTATGTGATTAGTATATTTTTTTGAAATCTTATTTGAATAAAACAATTCATGTAAAAGTTTTATATCATTATTCTCCAACATTCGTTTCATATATATTGTCCCTAGTTTTTTCACATGTTCGAGATCATTTTCATATTCTTTAAAAACATAAGCTATCGGTAAGATTTTTTTCTTGTTTAAAATTTCATTTTCTAATTTACTAAAATTATAATTTAAATTTTCAGAAAGTAAATTTTTAAATGCGTTTTCGTGCATTTCGTATAAATTTATTTCACCTATTATTTTAAAAATACTTTTGATTAAATTTGTATTATCAAAAAGTTCTGAGATGTATAGATACGGTTCAATTTCTTTTAGTTCGTAGATGCTAACAATATTATCAAAGTTTATTTTGTATTGTTCAGAGTTTTGTAATTCTAAGAATTTACTTTTAAATATATTAGTATTCATTTTATCGAATTTATTAAGTATATTTAAAATTTCATTATCTTCTATGTTTTTGTCATTAATTATTAATAACCTAGATAAACTATATAGAGAATCGCCTACATTTATTGCTTGAGCAGGCCCCCATTTCCACCATAAAGTATCTTTACCATTTGAGTTTGGTGTTCCCGACCCTATTTCGTCATGAATAATTATGCCAGATTTAAATAAAAACAATGCAGATAAGCCTGTAATTATTTTAGAATAAGTAGATTTATTAATGTGGCCATCAACTAAATTAAGAGCATTTTTTATTTCTTTGAAATTTAGATCTAAATATGAATTTTCAATTTTTATTTGATTAGTTTCATATATCTGATATGAGATCATATCTTTCAGTCCTTGGTCTATATCATTAGTTGTATTTTCAATATTTATTACTATTTGCTCAAGATGTTTACTTAAATTCATTGAATATTTATCCCAGTATTTTTAATGTCATTTATTGTTATTTCCCCTTCTCTTATAACTTTGATTTTTTCTTTTGTCATATCTAAGATTGTGGACGGATTATTTGATGTTTTATTATAATCACCAAAAATTATCAGATCTACTTGATCTCCTAAGTCTTTTACAATATTTTCTTTTATCAAGCTATGTTTTTTTCCTGATATATTTGCGCTAGTTCCTGTAATTCCACTTTTTATTTTATTCATAATTTCAATCAAGTTAGAATTATCAGGAATTCTAATTGCAATATTTTCTGTATTTCCACTAATTATATTTGATATATTTGATTTTTTCTTGACTATAAGTGTTAATGCTCCTGGCATGAATGTTTCAATCAAATCCTCACATTCTTGACTTATATGTTCAGAGTATAAGTAAAAAAAACTTTTATTAGGAACTAAAACAGGTATTCCTTTAGAAATATCTCTGCCTTTGATTTTTAGAATTCTTTTCAAACTATTTTCTTCATTTATAATACAACTAAGTGAATAGATTGTGTCTGTAGGTAGTACTACAACTCCGCCATTAGATAGTAAATTAGTTATAATATTTTTTGTTTTGTCTAAAGAGAACTCCATATTTTGTTGACCTTGGTTAATTAATAATTTAAGATTTTTTTATGAGCTTATTAAATAATACTGAAAAGAAATATAACACAGTTATTATAATTGATTACGGATCACAATATTCCAAACTTATTGCAAGAAGAATTAGAGAATGTAATGTTTATTCTGAAATTATTACTCCTGATGAAAGTTATAGTAATTTAGCAAATAAAAATATAGGTGGTATAATTTTATCTGGTGGACCTGCTGGAATAAATCAACCTGGATCCCCTAAAATTCCTAATTGGATTTATAAATTTGATGTCCCAATATTAGGCATATGCTACGGCTTGCAAGCAATAATTCATGACCAGGGTGGCTCTGTATCTTCTTCACAGCATTCTGAATACGGAAATTCTAAAATAAAAATTAAAAATTCAAAAGAAAAATTATTCAAGGGTTGTGATAATAATTTTAATGTTTGGATGAGTCATGGAGATTCTGTAACTTCAATGCCTGAAGGCTATGATTTATTAGCCTCAACAGATTCATGCAAATATGCTGCTGTTAAATCAGGAAATATTTATGGTATACAATTTCATCCTGAAGTAGTCCATACTGAGAATGGTAGCAAAATTTTAGACAATTTTGTGAAAGAAATATGTGAGATTTCTCCTGAATGGACTTCTGAACATTTTATTACTATAACTACTGACAAAATCAGAAAACAGGTTAATGGCAATAAAGTACTTTGTGCAATCTCTGGGGGAGTTGATTCTTCCGTGACAGCAGCTTTAATAAATAAATCAATCGAATCTAATTTGATATGCTTGTTCGTCAATAATGGACTTTTAAGGAAAAATGAACACAATGATGTTGTTAGAAAATTCAAAGAAGCTAATATTGATGTTCAATATGTAGACGCTACTGAACAATTTATATCTAATTTGAAAAATATAACTGATCCTGAAGAAAAAAGAAAAATAATAGGTAATACATTTATTTCTGTATTTGAGTCATTTACAAAAAAAAATGACGATATTAAATTCTTAGCACAAGGAACTCTATATCCAGATGTAATAGAGAGTGCTACTAATGATTCTCCAAATGCGTCAAAAATAAAAACCCACCATAATGTTGGAGGACTCCCTGAAGACATGAATTTTGAACTTGTCGAACCATTAAGAAATTTATTTAAAGATGAAGTGAGAGGTATAGGACGAGAATTGGGACTTCCAGATTTTTTGGTAGACAGACAGCCGTTTCCAGGCCCAGGGCTAGGAATTAGGATTATGGGTGAAATCACTTTTCCAAAACTTGAATTATTGAGAGAAGCAGATTGGATATTAATGGATGAAATTAAAAAAAATAATTTGTATGAAGATTTATGGCAAAGTTTTGCTGTACTCCTTAATACACAAACAGTTGGTGTAATGGGAGACCATAGAACGTATGAATATACTATAGCTATTCGCGCAGTGAAAAGCGAAGATGCCATGACTGCTGATTGGGCTAAATTACCTTACGATCTTCTAGATTCAATATCATCTAGAATTACTAACGAGGTCAATGGCATTAATCGAGTGGTTTATGATATTACTAGTAAGCCTCCAGGAACAATTGAATGGGAGTGATGATTTAATTGTCATGACTAATAAGTTAATAAATGAAATTAGTCCTTACTTGCAGCAACATGCAAACAATCCTGTTGATTGGTATCCATGGTCAGAAAAACCGTTTCAAATAGCAAAAAAATATGACAAACCAGTTTTTTTAAGTATTGGATACTCTTCGTGTCATTGGTGCCATGTAATGGAAAAAGAAAGTTTTTCTGACCACGCAATTGCTGAATATATGAATTCTAATTTTGTTTCTATTAAAGTGGACAGAGAAGAAAGACCCGACATTGATAGTATTTACATGGAATCTCTGCAGGCATTAACTGGATCTGGTGGTTGGCCTGCTAGCTTATTTTTAACACCAGATAAGATTCCGTTTTTTGCTGGCACATATTTCCCGCCCAAAGATATGCATGGGCATCCGAGTTTTAAAAAGATTTTAGAATCTGTACACGAACATTATATTCATAAAAAAGAGACAATAAATAGTATTGGAACCCAATTAAAAAAAATGTTACTTACTGAATTAGAGGAAGATGGATTAACTAGTTCTGATCATGTGAAAAATACTTTAATACAACTTACCCAATCATTTGATTCTACAAATGGAGGATTTTCTAATGCACCTAAATTCCCTCAGCCACATATTTTGGAATATTTATACTACTTAAAAATCAATTACTACAGGTATCAATCTTTAATTCCAGAAAATCAATTGGACCAAATGATCATTCAATCAATTTCAAAAATGTCTAAGGGCGGCATATACGACCATATAGGAGGAGGGTTTCATAGGTATACTGTTGATTCAAATTGGCAAACCCCTCATTTTGAAAAAATGTTATACGACAATGCTTTGCTTTCTAATATTTATTCAAAATTTTACGAAGAATATGATCAAGAATGGATGAAGTATATATCCGAGGATATTTTGGGATATTTAAACAAACACATGTCAAACAAATTTATTGGCTATTACGCGGCTCAAGATGCTGACTCTGAAGGTGAGGAAGGAAAGTATTATATTTGGGAATTTAATGAATTGAAAGATAAATTAAGCAATAATGATTTAAAAATGGCAACGAAGGTTTTTAGTTTAAGCAAGAAAGGCAATTTTGAAAATAAAAATATATTAACAAAAGGATTGGTTGATATATACGAAAATGGTGGGATCCAGGAAAATGTTGATGAATTTAACAATTTAAAAGCTCATTTAAATAATATAAGAAATAAAAAAGAACAGCCTTTCACAGACAAGAAAATCATAACATCATGGAATGGAATGACAATTACTGCACTCATTCAAAATTACTTTTCCAGCTCTAAAATGGAATATTTAAATCAGGCAATTAATTCTACTCAATATATTTTAAATAATACTAAAAACAATAACTTAATTCCTAGATATATTATTAATGATAAACCAATCTATTCCCCTACCCTTGAAGATTATGCTTTTTTTATAGAATCTTTACTCAAACTTAATCAAGCCACATTGAATTATAAATGGCTTGAAATTGCAATCTTATTAACTAATACAGTTATTGATTTGTATTGGGATGATAAATCAGGGTATATGTATGAAAGCAGTAAAGATGCTAAGGATTTATTTGTCAGACCTAAATCTTTATATGACAACCCGTATACAAGCTCTTTTTCGAAAATGACTGAAATTTTGTATGTATTGGGTTCTTTTTTGGATAACCCAAATTATCTAAATATAGTACAGAAAATAATGAATAAAATGATTCCATATATAGACAAAATTCCTCTACACACACTTTCTTGGATTAAAACTTTAGAAAAAATAAATTATGATCAAAAATATCATTTATTTATAATTCATGAAGATAAAGATATAGATCTTGTGTTCAACAAGCTCAAAATAAATAATATTCCTAATCTTATTTATTTTGGTAAATCTAATACCATTGATACTGGGTATCAAGTTTTTAAAGATAAAAAATCGATAGATGGTATTCCTACATTTTATTTATGCAAATCGTATTCGTGTGATTTGCCCACAAATTCATTTGATGATATAAAATCACAATTAAAAAATGCCATTAATAATCTCTAAAAGCATCTCCGGGTTTTGATGGAAGAGCAAACCCACCACTTAAACCAGCAGGAGATCCGTCAGCTCTATGACAAGCAGCACCTTCCATAGTGTCATTTTTAAATAATATGGCATTCATACCACCAGCTACTCTATTAACCGAATTGGTTTTATGTCCCAATTTAGTTAGTTGATTTAGTGTCTTTTCAGGAAATTCGTATTCGAGTTCAAGCTCATAACCATCTGTCCATATTCTTGGTGATTCTACAGCTGATTGTAAAGAAAATTTGTTATCTATAATTGCTATCAATGCCTGGCAAACTGCTCCAAATATTCTTCTTCCACCTGGTGTGCCTAACACAAGGAAAGGTTTATTATTTTTTGTAATAATTGTAGGTGTCATTGACGACAAACTTCTTTTGTATGGCTTGATTGAATTTGCATTACCTTTGTGTGGATCAAAAAGTAGCATGCAGTTATTCATCATCATTCCGGTTTCATTTATAGCAACACGGCTTCCAAAAGCATTATTTATGGTCTGTGTCATAGAAACTATATTTCCTTCATTGTCGGCTACATTAAAATGAGTTGTATTATTACTGTCATTATCTACCAATCCTTCGGTATATTGATAATCCTGTGATTTTTCTAAATCAATTTGTTTAGATCTTTGAGTTGCATAGTTTTTAGAAAGCAAAGATTTTATAGGGATGTCTATATACTCAGGGTCACCTATGTATTGATATCTATCTGCAAAAACTAATTTAAAGGTTTCTGCTATTATGTGAATTCTTTCAGGGTCACTAAGTTTATATTTTTCGATTTCAAAATTTTCTAAAATATTTAACATTTGTATTAAACAAATGCCACCACTACTTACAGGCCCTACGGAGTTAATGGTGTAATTCTTATAGGTACCAACTATAGGATCTCTATAATAAATTTTTTGTTTTTTCAAATCTTCTAAAGTAATCAATCCATCATTTTTCTTCATTTCTTCTTCAATATGTTTACCTAATTCTCCTCCATGAAGGTAATCGGAACCATGTTTTGCTATTCCCTCTAATGTTGTTGCAAAATTGGGGTTTTTTATAATTTGGTTTTTTTCTGGAATTATTCCATTGGGAAGATAAATATCTTTGCTTTCTTTAAATTGAGATAATCCTTCTGCGTTATCTCTGATATTGTTTGATAAATAATCCGATACTCTAAAACCATTTTTAGCAATATTTATTGCTGGATTAATTACTTCACTTAGTGGAAATTTTCCATGCTTTTCTACTAAATGAGTCCAAGTCAATAAATTTCCAGGAGTCCCTGATGCAAGATAGCCTATTGTATTAAGTTGGCCTTCAACTTCAAAATATTGATCTAATTCATTGCTTATTGGATTAAACATAGATTCATAAGCTTTCCCAGGAGCACTACAATACCCGTCTATTGTAGAAAATCCAGATTCAGGCTTATAAAAATTTGTAAATCCTCCCCCAAAAGGTCCTACCATCATAGGTTCAACAACTGACAAAGCAAATGCTGTTCCAACAGCAGCATCAAATGCATTACCTCCTGCCGCAAGAATCGATATTCCTACCGAAGATGCAATTGGATGATTTGATGTAACTATGCCATTAGATGATGATATTGGTTGTTTTTTTGTAATTATATCCATATAAAATTTAGCCTTTCAAATATAATAATAGATATTATGGTTTTATTATGAATATTAATCAATCTTTTAAGCAAAAATTAATTGATATCGTTGGATCTGATTACGTCATAGTCGATAAACAAGACATGATAGTTTACGAAAGTGATGGAACTCATGACAAAGGTATGCCTGATTATGTTACATTACCAGGTTCTGTTGAAGAAGTATCAAAATTAGTAATATTGGCAAATGATTATGGGATCCCAATTATAGCAAGAGGATCTGGAACAGGACTTAGTGGAGGTGCTGTTCCTATAAGTGGAGGATTAATAATTTCTGTGAATAGAATGAATAAAATCTTGAATATTGATCCAGAAAAAGCTACAGCTGAATTGGAAGCAGGTGTGATAAATTTAGAAATCAGTAAAAAAGCTTCTGAATATGGTTTGTTTTACGCACCTGATCCCTCAAGTCAACAAGCTTGTTCGATTGGAGGTAATGTAGCAGAAAACTCAGGAGGACCTCATTGCCTTGCGTACGGAGTTACTACTAATCATATTTTGGCTATAGAGGTTGTTTTGCCTACAGGTGAAATTACATGGTTTGGAGAAATGAATAAAGAGAGTTCAGGAATTGATTTTAGAGGTTTGTTTATAGGATCAGAAGGTACTTTTGGTATATGTACAAAAGTTGTTGTAAAGTTATTAAAACAGCCAGAAGAAGTTCAGACTTTTCTTATAGCATTCAATAATATAAATGATGCCGCAAATGCTACTACATCAATAATCGGTTCAGGCATAATTCCTTCAGCAATAGAGATGATGGACCGCACAGCATCAAAAGCAGCAGAAGAAGGAACAAATGCAGGTATCCCTGAGAATTCTGATACAGTATTGTTAATTGAAATTGAAGGTTTCAAGGAAGATATAAAAGAGCAAGAATTATTAATAAAAGATATAGTAAATGAATTTGATCCAATAGAAATCAAATTAGCAGCAAATACAAAAGAAAGAGATCTGTTTTGGAAAGCAAGAAAAGGTGTATTAGGTGCTTTGGGAAGAATTGCGCCAAATTACTTTTTGGTTGACGGAACTGTCCCAAGAACAAAACTCTCTTTTGTTCTTTCAGAAGTAAATAAATTGGCAAAAAAATACGGTTTGATAGTAGCAAATGTTCTTCATGCAGGGGATGGTAATTTGCATCCATGTATTATTTTTGATCAACAAACACCAGGAGATACACAAAAAGCATTATCATTAGGAGGTGATATTTTGAAAGTTTGTGTTGAAAATGGAGGTGTTTTGAGTGGGGAGCATGGCATAGGTTATGAGAAAAAGGAATATATGCCCTTATTATTTTCTAAAAATGATATTAATTATATGAAAGAAATGAAGAATATTTTTGATAGTAAAAATAATTTTAACCCCGGTAAAATTTTCCCTGAAATGAGTGATGCAATTGAACAACCAAAATGACAATAAAATTTTAAGCAATATTAGCCCTTCTGATAAATCAGAATTAAAGCAAGCAACCAAAGAACTTTACAACTCAAAATCTCCCATGTCATTTATTGGAGGAGGAACCAAAATAAATTTTGGTAATGATTTCACTAAAGATATAACTTTAATTAATACAAGTAAACTCAATAATATTATTGACTACAATCCCTCAGATTTAGTGGTTACTGTAGAATCTGGTACACAAATTAGAAAATTAGCAGATACACTTAAAGCTAATAATCAATTTTTGGGTTTTAGGTTACCATTTTATGATACTAGCACAATTGGTGGGAGCCTGGCTTATGGTTACTCCGGAACATATAGATTTAACGATATTCATTTAAGAGATTCCGTGATTGGATTAGAATTTTTGAACCATTTTGGTAATTATGTTCAATCCGGAGGACGTGTAGTTAAAAATGTATCTGGATATGATGTTCACAAATTATTTATTGGCACATATGGATCATTTGGTCCTATTTATTCAATATCATTTAAAGTTTATCCAATTCCAAAAACACAAAAAAAAATAGAATTGTTATTCGATAATATGAATGACGCTTTGATATTTGGCAAACAGTTTGTTTTATATAATTGGAATGTCCCAAGATTGTATGTAAGCAAATCTGATTCAACTAGTAAGTATAAACTAGGATTGGATATAGTAGGTACAAGTTCGGTAGTAAATAAAATTATAAATTCTATTAATTATGATTTCTCAAAGAACATATTATCTACTGACGAAATGCTTTCTGACAAGTATATAGATGATTTTGGATATTCATTAGATGAAAATGAAATTTTAGTTAAAATCAATTCCTATAAAAATGACTTTTTCGCACCAATAGTTAGTTATCTTGAAACACAAAAACTTAAATATGATTTCATGATTAATCCCATATTTGGATTTGCATTGTTAGTGATACAAGATAATAAAGATCTTAATAATTTTTTTAATAATTTAGAATTGCAAATTATTAAAAATAATATGATTATGCAAATTGAATGGAATAATTCACATCAACACAATTTTAATTTGACTAATGATAATTCTGATAATATAAATAAAATCTTAACAAAATCTTTTAAAAATACTTATGATAAAAACAATTTGTTCAGCCCAGGTAAACTGTTATGACAATAAAATCGTATATAGATAATGTAAAAGATGAAGTTTACAAATGCGTCCACTGTGGATTTTGTTTGACCGCTTGCCCTACATACCTTGTTAGTGGTCAAGAATTAGAATCTCCAAGAGGTAGAATTACTTTGATGAAAGCCACAATAGAATCAGAAATCATTCCCGATTCAAACACTTTTGCTCATTGGGATAGATGTATACAATGCAGGGCTTGTGAACCTGCGTGTCCGTCAGGTGTTAATTATGGTTTGCTAATTGAAGCAACCAAAACAGGCATGAATGAAGTGCGATCTGAATCTTTTATTTACCGTTATAATTTGAAAATCATTCTTAATTTATTAATTTCAAAATGGTTTGTAAATCTTAATGCGCTTATTTTTAGGATATATAACAAATTAAAAATTTCCCAATTAATAAATAAGGTTAAACTTAATAAGTTATTACCTAAGAAAATTAATGAACTAGAAAAAATGATCCCCATAATTAATGGATTCCCATTAAAGTCAGGAAATTATCCTTCTGGCACAAATAATAAGTTTAAAGTTATGTTATTTAGAGGCTGTGTTATGCCTGGTATTCATGGTGACAATATGAGAAAAACTATTTATTTATTAAATCATTTAGGATTTGATGTTGAAGTGTTAGATAATGAAGTTTGTTGTGGCTCAATAAGTTCGCATAATGGTGACTCAGATATGACATTAAAGTTAGCAAAAACAAATATTGATAATTTTTTACAAAACGAATCAAAATATCTTTTAATATCATCCGCTGGCTGTGGTACCAGAATAAAAGAGTATAATCATTTATTTAATAAAAATTCATCATATTACAACAAAGCGTTATTGTTAAAAGAAAAGACTATGGATATTTATGAATTTTTGTATAATAATTTGCCGTTTAAGCCAGAAGGTAATATTAATTTAACGGTATCATATCAACCTGCATGTCATTTGATAAATACACAAAAAATTATTGATCCCCCTGTCGAGTTATTAAAAATGATACCTGGAATTAAGTACGTTGAATTACCTTCAAGTAACATATGTTGTGGAGCGGGAGGAGCTTACTCGATTACTCAACCAGAGTGGTCAAAAAAAGTATTAAACAAAAAAATGACAGAATTTAAGTCAATAAATGCTGATATACTTACTGTATCCAACCCAGGTTGTTTAATTCAGTTACAAAATGGAATACAAGAATCAAGTATTAGTTCTGATATTATGTACGTAACTGATTTACTTTATAATTCTTATTTGAAAGGAGAGAAAAATGAATCTTAGTTTAAATGATAAAGTAGCTATAATTACAGGAGGTAGCGACGGCATAGGTAAAGCAGCCGCTATTTCTTTGGCTAGAGAAGGAGCTAAGGTTGCAATTATTGCAAGAAATCAAGAAAAAATTGATTTAGCTGTAAAAGAGATCAAGCAAATTACAAATGGTAGCGTTATTGGCATTTCTGCAGATGTTTCAGTTGAATCAGATGTAAAAGACATGGTTTCAACCGTTAATGCTGAATTTGGCGGAGTAGATATACTAATAAACAATGCTGGAACGTCATCAGCTACAACTTTAGAAAAAATGTCAAATGAAGATCTTAAGGTAGACTTTGGTATAAAGGTGTATGGAGCAATTTATTGTGCTCGAGCTGCCTTGCCATACTTGAAAAAATCAGGGAATGGAGTGATTTTAAACACAACCACCCCTGGAGGTAAAACTTCTAGTCCTGGCACTCAACCAACATCGCTTTCAAGGGCCGCAGGAATTTCTTTAACTAAATCATGGGCGGGAGAATTGGCAGAATTTAATATAAGAGTTAACACTGTTTGTGTTGGATTATTAAAATCAGGTCAGCATAGAACTAGATGGGAAACTATGAATTCAAAGAATCCTGATTATTCTTTGGATGATCATTGGGAATCTATGGGAAAAAATATCCCATTAGGCAGAGTTGGCGAAGCTGAAGAAGTTGGAGACGTAATGTGCTTTTTAGCGTCATCTAAAGCAAGCTATGTGACAGGAACTGCAATAAATGTGGATGGAGGGACAGCTCCCGTTATTTAATCGAGAAAATTATTTTGTGCATTATGTCTTAATGCATGATCTAATAATACAATAGCAACCATGGATTCAACCATAGGCACTGCCCTAGGTAAAACACAAGGGTCATGTCGCCCCCTGCCACCGAATTCAATTTCTTTTCCACTATCAGTGACTGTATTTTGATTTTGTATAATAGTTCCAGTTGGTTTGAATGCAGCTTTTAATATAATATTTTCACCATTAGATATTCCGCCCTGGATTCCTCCGCTATTATTAGTTTTAGTTCTTATTTTGCCATTATCATTATAAAATTCATCATTATGATCTGATCCCTTCATTAATGTTCCTTTAAATCCTGAACCAATTTCAAATCCTTTACAGGCAG
>PAZO01000018.1 GCA_002715665.1 Chloroflexota bacterium
AGGCATATCGCAGTCTTGCCACGCCCTTCTTCGGCTTTTGGACCCAAGGCATCCACCTTATACCCTTAATAACTTGACCTTACATTAAAAAACTTGTTTCTCAATTTAAGACTCAAAAATATTCAACTATTAAAGAACGATACTCCAAATCTAAAGAAACGCATTTCAAATGCGTTAAACAATGAAATTGGAGCTCCAAGATGAGTAGTATATTCAATAGGAAATTAAGGGTCAATACTTTTTAGTATTAAATTTAAAATAAAATCAATAATTATGAAATTGAATAGCAGATTAAACTATTCTTTTTCATTGTAAATATAATTACTTGGTAATTTATCTTCAACACCTATTGTTACCATCAATTTCTGTACTATAAAATCATTTATATCATCTATATTTTTAGGAAACAAATAATAGGGTGGATTGGGTGGCAATATTTTCACTCCTAATTCTGCTAATTTGGCCATGTTTTTTAAGTGCAAGGCATTTAAAGGAGTTTCACGGGGTACTAAAACTAATTCTCTTTTTTCCTTAATCATCACATCGGCAGCTCGTTTAATTAGATTATCAGTAATTCCATTCGAAATAGACGATATTGTATTCATGCTTGTAGGAATTACAACCATAGCTTTGGATTTGAATCCTCCACTTGCAATAGGTGAATAAAAATCTCCATTACTAAATAATTTAAATCTTCCTGAAGAGTCCCATTTTTCAATTGATTCACCGAAACTAGGCAATTTCTCGTCTTTCCAAACCATTCTTCCCGCCGAAGAGCAAACTAAAAATACATTTTCCTGTTTTTCTAAAAGTGAATCAATAAATTTATAAGCAAGAATTACTCCGCTTGCTCCAGTTATGGCAACTATTATAGGGGGTTCTGATTTCATATTTATATTTAAATTATTGAAATAATACCAAAACTAGAAATTAATAAAGAGAATACTGTATTCCATCTAAAAAATTCTGGTTTTAAATTAATTTTATCAGATTTGGGCCAATTTCTTAAATATTTTACTATATGAATTCCAAACCCGAGTATACATCCTAAGAAATATAAAAAATTTAAATTAAATAAATATCCACACAAAATAAATAAAATCATCGAAAAAACATCTAATGCTACTGCAATATAAAAAGTATTTGTAATACCAAATTTAGAGCCAAATGATTGTAAGTCGTGTTTTTTTTGAAAATCATAATCTTGTGTATGATAAATCATATCAAAACTAGATGCCCACAACATAATCGCTAAGCTAAATATATAAATATTAAAATTCATGCTCCCATTTACAACAACCCAACCTCCAACTGGGGCTATGGATAATATGAAACCTAAAACAAAACTACAAAAAATTGTAAATCTTTTTGTAAATGGATAGAAAAACATTAATAGCAAAACTAAAGGACTTGTATAAAACGCAAACTGATTTATATAAAAACATAAACTCATAAATAAAATTGAAGATATTATTATGACTCCCAAGATAGATTTCTTTGAAAGAGCTCCAGATGCCAGTGGTCTGAATTTAGTTCTGATATTTAGTTTATCAATGTCATAATCTATATACCTATTTATAGCCATCCCGAAAGTTCTAACTAAAAATAATGCTAAAGACACTAAGCCAATATCAGCAATATTAATTAGGCCTTCGCTTGCCATCAAGCATCCAAAATAAGCAAAAGGTAAACTAAATAAAGTTTCGTGGATTTTAACTGATTTCGAAATTAATAATATTTTATTCATTAATCTTTGAATCCATATTTTCCCCAATTTTGATCAACATAATCAACAATCTTTTCATCCATTACTATTTCTTCAGGCCATTCTCTTACTCTTGGTTCTCCTTTTATCTTTGCAGTTGCATCTATTCCTAATTTGCCACTAAATCTGTAGTACTCCGAAGAATGGTCTAAATCATCAGCTGGACCTTCGGTAATCATAAGATCTCTGTTTGGATCAATGTTTACCCCTAATCTCCAAAAAACTTCAGATAAATCTTGGATATTGACCCATTTATCCACAACTACAACAATTTTTGTTAATGACAACAACCCTAGCCCCCATATTGTATGCATAATTTTTTTTGCCTGACCCGGATATTTTTTATTAATTGATACAATTATAAAATTATGAAATATACCTTCTGCTGGCATGTTAACATCTACAATCTCTGATGTAATTTTCTTCAAAGCTGGCAACATAAATCGTTCACTAGCTTTTCCTAAAAAATAATCCTCTTTAATTGGTCTGCCAACAGTAATAACAGGGAAAAGAGGGTTTTTCTTCATAGTAACTGTTTTCAAATTAAAAGTAGGATATTGAGAAACAGGTGAATAATAACCTGTATGATCCCCAAATGGTCCCTCATCTCTATAATCATTTAAATCAACTTCTCCTTCAAGTACAATCTCTGCATGAGCAGGTACCATAAGATCAATTGATTTACACTTCACTAGCTCTACTGGTTTAGACCTTATAAATCCTGACAGTAAAAATTCATCTATATCAGGTGGCAAAGGGGCTGAAGCTGACCACATAGAAACAGGGTCGCAACCAAGAACAATTGCTACAGGAATTTTATTTATACCTAGTTCTTTAGCGTGATTTTCGTTTTGAGATCCACCTTTATAAGATTGCCAATGCATAATAGCATTACTTTCATCTAGTATTTGAATTCTATACATACCAACATTACGTTTGTTATTAATAGGATTATTTGAAATTACCATAGCTGCTGTCAAATATTTCCCTGCATCCAAAGGCCAAGATTTAAGTGCCGGCAAATCAGAAAAATTAAACTCACTCTTTTCATACACTAATTCCTGTGAAGGCGCTTTTTTTATGGTTTTGGGTTTTATTTTCCTCATATTTAGAACGGTAAATAACATGTCAATTTTTTCTTTCATTGAATTATTTTCTTTATCAATCAACGAAATGATTTGATCTGACATGTTATATAATTCATCCAAATTTTTAACACCAAGTGCATTAGAAATATGAGATTCTGAGCCAAACAAATTAGCTACAACTGGAATTTTGTTATCATCTACATTTTCAAATATTACGGTATGGTCTTTTTTTTCAATAAGTTTAGTAACAATTTGTGTTATTTCTAATTCCGAAGAAACTTTTTTTTCTACAACATTTAGTAATTTTTGTTCATTCAGCCAATTTACATACTGTCTTAAGTCATCAAACATTCTATTTACTCTTTTTTTGATTTCTTATTTTATTAGAAGCAAATTCAGATTCAAATACATCTCTAGGTATTTGAATAAACATTTCTTGTAAATTATTGGGAATCAGTATACTTTCAACATCTATAAATTTATTATCTACTTTTCTTCCTCCAACTATAAATTTTGTTCCTTTTATCTTTAAATTAAATAAACAATCGTATATTTCAGAACAGTTATTTATATCATCATAAAATTGAGTATCAAAAAGTCTCACTAAAGTGTCACCTCCAATTAAAAAATCCGAGCCAACAAAAATTTCTGCTTTTTCAAAAAATGTGGATTTATTAGTAATAAGAACAGGAAACTTTTTGTTAAATTGATTAATTCTTGTAGATAATTCTATTTCTGTTAAATTTGATTTTGCTACATTGGAAACTGAAATTTCAAAAATTGGTTTTTTATTGCTATATTGCATTCCATATTTAATAAGATCCAAATGACCCGGATGCAACGGGTTAAAACTACCTGGAAAAATCAGAAAATCACTAAAAAATTCATCATCAGAATTCTTTGAACTATAAAAATCCTTTAAATTTGAATTTATATCAAAATAAAGAAATTTATATTCGTCGTTTATTATTTTTTTTAAATACTTAGTCACAAAATCCCTTAGATACTTACTAAACTAACATTATCTAAATCTAAATCTAAACTAGAAAAATTTAATGAATTATTTAATTGAATAATTTTTAAAACACCAAAACTAATGATAAAATCTTGTTGAGTTCTACTGAATTCATCTGCCATAAATTCTATACGATAATTAATTGATTGATTGCCATTATAAGTTGATATGTAACTACCATCATCAGATCTCTTATGTTTTTTAGTTTTCAAAGAAGAACTTACTGCTATTGACATCAGATCATCATTTGACGAATTTAGTAGTGAAAAATCATCATATTTATCTTTACTAACTTTAGAAGTTAGTAGCGAATTAACATAGCTAGAAGAATGAAATTGTGTGTAATCATTAATTGCTTTTCTAGAATATGGCATATATATTCCAATTAAATTTTTAGATATTCCTTCTTTATCTAAAAACCATTTAACTAACCTTTGGCAAGATCCAAATAAAGAAAAAATAAATTTTTTATCAGAAAAATTTATTTCTTGTATAATTGCTTCAGTTTCTTTTTTTGAAACGTTGTAAAATTGGTCATATTTCATGATTTACATACAATTTCATATATATAAACTATTATATATAGTTATATCTTATTAGAACATAATGAATAAAAGAAAAAACAACCAAAAACCTGGNNCTAATATTGTNAGAATATCAAGACTNGAATCAATAAANCCNATTAATATATCTNNAGGNAATTTTGATTTTNAAAAACAATTCTANAACCCATCTCTAACNTTATTTNTATTATATGTGTCAATTATAATANTAGAAACATTTTTACTTCTTTTACCNCAATCANCNGTTAATCCAGAAGAAAACTCATTTNTAAAATCATTATTTACNGCTACATCATCTTTCACATTNACAGGACTNATAGTAGAAAATACCAATGAATTTTGGACACCAATNGGAAAAACAATTATTNTNTTTTTCATTTTCATCGGNGGAATAGGNTTTATGACATCTAGTTCATTTATANTAAAACTTTTTGGTCAAAAAATATCCCTTACNCAGCAAATTTTATTAAGAGAATCTATAGCNGATTCANGATCNCTNGGTAATTTNCAGATNGGNAATATTATATCAACNCTNGGTCTNATTGTTTCATACAGTATTTTTGTACAAGTTATTATTGCANTATTATTAACTTTTATTTTTATACCTGATATGAATTTAAGCAANGCTATATTNCAAGGANTTGCNCATTCAATTTCTTCNTTTAATGGAGCNGGTTTTATATTTTTCAATAANGAAGGNTTGCTAGGTGGNTATGANAANAACTCAAAAATACTTNTAACTATAGGANCNGGNCTTTTCNTNGGAAGCATAGGNTATTTAGTGTTTTTAGATTTNATCAAAAATTTAAAATGGCAAAAATTTTCNTTGAATTCTAAAATTGTNATATCATCAACAATATTNCTAAANNTTATNGGAACNATAGTATTTTTNATATTNGAATCAAGCTCAAATNCNGGAGTNCTANATAATTTGTCTACTNNAGATTCTATCAAACATTCTNTATTCAATACNNTNAGNGGAAGAACNGCCGGNTTTTCTTCTNTACCNTTTAATTTGATAAATTCATCTACTGTTATNTGGTGNTCTACTTTAATGTTTATTGGNGGAGCNTCNGCATCNACTGCAGGAGGNATTAAAGTTAATACATTTATGGTNATATTTGCATTTATTAAAAGTACAATTACNGGNTCTTCTAANACNTCNATTTTTNGTCGNAAAATTCCNGATGAGCAAGTTNAAAGNTGNATTACNATNGCAACTTTAGGNATATTTACAATTATATTNTCTNTAATTTTANTTTCATNCNTCGAAAAGAATANAGATACAAATAGTATTTTATTTGAAATTTGNTCAGCATTTGGNACAGTAGGNCTTTCNTCAGGTTTTATNGCAGTNGCTNCNAATACATCAAAAATAATACTTACATTATTAATGATTTTAGGAAGGATAGGTCCAATATCAATGATTTTGGCTTTAGGTAATATAAATAATCCNAAATTGTTCAAATATGCAGAAGAAAGAGTTACAATAGGTTAAGGANAAAATAATGAAAAAACAAGTTGCNGTAATAGGAATAGGNAGATTTGGCAGNAGTGTTGCNACTGAATTATACAATTTAGGGCANGATGTTCTAGCCATTGATAAAATCGAAGACAGAGTTCAGGATATGNTNGGAAAAGTAACTTATCCNGTTTCAGGAGANGCAACTAATGANTCTACATTAAGAGAATTAGGTATCGCNTCNTATGATGCTGCNATTGTNGCTATTGGNTCAGACACNGTNTCAAGNCTTATGACTTCAGTTTTNCTNAAATCAATTGGNGTACCATATGTAGTTGCAAGAGCTCANGANGAATTACAAAGAAATGCNCTNNAAAGAATACAAGTTGANAAAACACTATTAGCNGAACAAGAAATGGGANCTCAATTGGCTCATAATTTNTTTAATCCNAATGTTATAGAATACATGGGGATGACTTCTAATTATGGAATAAGCAAAGTTGAAGTCTCAGAAATNCAAAAAGGNAAATCTCTTAAAGAATTAAACATTGGTACCTCNAGNGATAAATATAACCTTACAGCTTTNGGAATAATCAGATCAAANAATATCATCCTTAANCCTGATATTAATGAAATAATAAAAAAAGANGATATTTTAATTCTAGCTGGNAATAACGAATTAATTGACAAAATGTTTGGNGAATAANTAATATTTTTCGNACTGATAAANAGTCAACAAATCNTAANACAAATAAAATTATAGTAGGAATTTCNGGNTCCTANCTNGANGANGNCTTGGTTNAAAAAGCCNTNGAAATNNCTGATGANNAAACAGAAATTTGCATGTTGTATGTAATAATCATNCCAAAATCTAAAGCATTAGATATNGANGATNAAAANTCATTTTCAAGNGCAGAAAATGTTTTAAAAAAACTAGAAACAAAATTTAAAAATAAAATNAATATANATGGNGAAATNATTCAANCAAGACATGCTGGAGCAGCTATAATTGANATTGCTGATATAAATNACCCNAGCCTATTATTAATTGGAGNAAACGAAAATTNAAANTCAGATTNTATAATTGGATCGAANGCTTCGTATATACTAAAAAATACAACTTANCCNACNTTAATATATAAAAAATAAANTNANATGAACAAAACNTCTAAAAATAATNTNTTAATAATTGGAGTTTCAGATATTTCTATNTATATACTTGAATCATTGCTNAANTGTAATAAAAATTACAANATTACNCTTATATNCGATCAAAAANTANCAGNANANAAATTAATTGAAGTTAAAAAATTTTCAAATTTAATCAATATAATNCCTGAAATTCTNCCAGAATCTAACATTTTCAAATCNAANGAATATGCAAANANTTTACTAACAATTTGTGCATCAAATGATTTTAAANTAAATATTTTGTATTCAGCNATGTTNANATCNANAACCAAGAATGATAATTTGTTTTGNTATATNAATAAAAANAAATANGAAAATCTCTTTNATANAAAAGNAATTAGNATATTTAATTCNTGGAATATACCTTCAAANCTTAGTTCATTTTGGAAATAANATATTATGTANGTAATTATTGTAGGTGCNAATAATCTAACAAAANNNCTCGTTGANTGGTATTCAGANTATGAAAANGAAATAACAATAATTGAAAAAAAATTAGACAAATGTCTCTATTTTGACCAATTATTTGGACCAATATGCCAAAATGGAGATGCATGTGANATTGAAACTCAAANACTTGCTGGAATGAATAGAGCNGATGTTTTGATTACAACNACAAAATCNGATAAAGATAATTTTTTNATTAGTCTTATAGCAAAAACNNAATTTAATGTTGGNAAAGTAATTAANANAGTNAACNATTCTANTTTTACAAGTACTTTTTCNAATTTTGGNNTAGAATCAATAATCAATCTNGAATCATTAATACTNAANTCAATNGAAAAAGAAACAGCTGTTTTNGCTCCTTGGACAGTAACNGAACTAAATACAAATCCNAAAAAAAATATAATGGCTATTAGAATTGATAANGAAAGNAAAGTTATTGGNAAAACTATNGAAAATCTAAAACTTCCAAGAGATACTTCAATTATTTTAATTATNAGNTCNAACGGGATGACAGATATNCCATCNAAAGAAAAAACAATTCACCCTAACGANGANTTGTTAATACTCACCNANGAACAAAATATGAATAAAATGTTAGAATATNTTCTNTGATAATTAAATTNTTTGAGTGAAAAATGAAAAGCATAGCNTATTTAGGNCCTTCNGGATCATACTGTGANCAAGCTACTATAACAAAATATCCCNATCAAAAATTATTNCCNATGACNACTATTCCNGCAGTTATAGAATCCGTNCAGGANGGTATTACTNATTATGGNNTAGTCCCAATTGAAAATAGTATCGAAGGATCTGTTACNTTTACCTTAGATGCANTAATTCATGATTATAAAGTAAATATTAATTCAGAAATCATGTTAAATATTTCTCACTCACTNATTACAAATGAAATNATCGANATNAGTAAAATTNAAACAATTTATTCACATCCACAAGCTTTAGCTCAATGCAAANTATATTTATCNAAAAAAGCTCCGCANGCNCAATTNNTAAATACNTCAAGNACGTCCGCAGCNCTAAAACACATNATANATGATGGAATTACATCAGCAGCTATAGCTCACGCTAGAAATGCCAAACTCTAACAACNTNAATNTAATAGAAGAAAATATNCAAGATNNAAAAATCAATATCACAAGATTTGTAGTTTTAGGNAATGANATTACTCCAAAAACAGAAAATGATAAAACNTCATTTTGTTTTGATTTTTCAGATATAGACAAACCAGGNCAATTGATAAATGTAATGAAATTATTNTCNGATCAAGAAATNAACATTACTAAAATAGAATCNAGGCCNTCAAAAAAAGAATTAGGTAAATATATTTTTTGGATGGATATAACNGGACACATTGAACAACAAAAGTTGTCAGAAATATTTGTTCANGTAANAAANATNACAAGTATGTTNAAAATTATTGGNTCTTACCCNGTNGAAACAGNAATAATTTANTCTTCTTCANTTTNTTTATTNTTCTTNTTAATTAATCTATCTATATCATCAAAAATATCTTTAGAAGGTTCNATTCCAAGATTATCAAGATAATTTCTTANAGATTCTANAACATCTAAAGTAGCATCTCTCATATTCAAAGCGAAAAGTTTNATTTTCTCATTTTCAGTTAATTCAGTTTGTTTTAATTTTCTTACAAGTTTAGGTCCAAGATACATTCCTAAAGCGAATCCNANAAATAAATTACTTAATTTACTTTGCTTTTTATNNTCACTCATTTTTTTTTTCTCCTTATCTTTTCAGACGCTGATTTTGTTGCTTTTTTTGCTTTNNTNGTNGCTTTTTCAANATCAATNGATTTNAAATATTTAGCTATCATTTNTAAAGATTTAGAATTTATTTTATCAATNGGTGAAACAATATAACCAATTAANGACCAAAGTTTTTGTGAACTATCAACCAAAGAATCAACTTTGGAAAATAGCTTATTTAATTTCAAGTAACTCAANATNACTAATANAGTTAATACAATTATAAAGCCAATTATTAATATATCTTTTATTACAGATGTTATTTCTTGCATAAAAACCTTTTATGGTTTTACTAATATCCTTAGATTACCATTANCATCTTTTTGTTGATCCATTATACTGTGATTGTCATTTTTTGCCCATAGTAAAACATCATATGTATTTAATTCATCAGGAATAATGACTTCTACAATAGATTTACTATCATTCTTNATTTGGTTAGCCAAAGCAGCTATAATTCCTGAACANGACTTACCTTGNCCATCAATAATAACGTCACCATTAGCAAAATATTTGTCAGATGTTTTGAACTCATTATCTAAAGATTCTCTNACTTTTAATTCTCCTGATTTTCTTAATTCTAACTGGTCCTTAAAATGTTTTACTGCTTCCCAATANACTCCTTCATCACGNTCTCCTTTTGCACACACAGCTCCTCGAACACCAACTATATCAGGATTAATTCTTGCAAGTTCATCTAAATCACTCAATTTNAGATGACCTGANAAAGCAGTACTCAATCCTCTTGATTTTGCTTCAATGACCATTTCTTTTAATTCCTCTTCAGGCATAAAATCAAAAAGATTACGACCATCTTTAACTAATGTATCNATTAGAAATCCGTCACACTTCCCTTCTACCGCAAGATCAACCATCAGAGAAGGATTCAAGCCGTTTTCATAAAGTAAATTATCAGCAAATAAAGAACCAATTAACAAAGTATTAGAACCTTGTAAAGCTTCCCTGCATGCCAACAAAGTTTCAAGAGCATGATTATATTCATCATGCATAAAACCAACTTTTACTGAAGTAGCATCTAATAAGCCTGCTGCGTGAACTGCCATTGCTACTGTTCCTATTTGATTTGGAACAACTCCCAAAGTAAGACTGGAATGAATTGGATCTGGGGCTATAGCCTTAACTTCTTTAAAAGTAATTGGATGAGCAGAGCCCACAAGAGCTTCTTGTAGATTTTTCACATCGACAATATCTGCACCACCTTTTATTGCTTGGTGCGCTTCTTTAACATCCTGTACACTAACTAATAATAACATTTAAGCTCCTTATTAATTTATATTAAATTTATTTAAATTTTTTAATTGATTTTTTAATTTTGCCTTGTCTGAAATATTCATATCTTTCACAGGCGGTCTTGGGCCTCCACTACTCATACCCACAATTTCACCCCAATATTTACACAGAGCAACCGGTAAAACACCTCCGGCATCAGAAACAATTTTCCCCCACCACTCATCTGAAATAGATTTGATTTCTTTAATTTCAGAAATGTATAAATTATCATCAATATTGCCATTACAAGCATTTTGAACAAAAGTTGTATAGCTATTATTTTCGGGAGTATCAAATCTCCAATCAGAAGTGTTTGCGAACATCACTGTTTGTTGAAAACCTGATTTTTTGCCCTCCCAAAAAATCCACTCGTCTGGAGTACTTATAATTGCTTTTTCTCCAAGATTAACATGAGATTTAATGGATATTTTAGGGTTAAAACTTGCCTCTTTAACACCTACAATGTTTTCTATATCTACAATTATTTCTAATTCAGTTTCATCTAGAATTACTCCAAATTGAGGGGAGTTATAATACATTATAGCCAAATTAGTTTTACTTGATATATATTCTACAAAATCAATTACTTGCGAAGTTTTTCTTGTTGCAAAATAAGGCGCTCCAAGAATTAATAATTCATATCCTATATCTTCACAAAATCTAGCTAATTCTAATATATCTGTTACAGAGGTATGTGTTATATGAGCTGCAACAGGCCAATTTTTTGAATGATCTTTTACTATTTGCATAAGGTTTTTTCTTTCAGAAGTAGACATACTCCAAAATTCACCCATTCCCCATGAGCAACCTGCTCCATTTGAACCTAAACTTTTAATATAATCAATATTTGACCTAAGTCCAGATTCATCTATTTGCCCTGATTCATCAAAAGGAGTAACAAGAGTTGACCATTGTCCGTTTAAAAATTCTTTTGCCCATAATTTTGAGTCTGATTTTTTATAAGAAATCATAATATCAATGAGAGTTAATAAAAAATTTCACGATCTTATTTTACATTAATTTGAAGTAAAAAAAATACAAGAATTTCTCTTCTAATTTAACTTCCCTTCCATTTGATCCTTAATTTCGTAAATTTTTTTATATAATTTTTTATTACTAACTAATTCTTTGAAATCATTTCTTATAAAATTTTTAGCAATAATTCTTGACGATTCCTGGATCTCTTTATCATCAATTAAATTAGCAACTTTAAACATAGGAATTCCGCTTTGTCTAGTATTGGTCACGTCACCTTCTCCTCGGATACGCAAATCTTCTACAGATAATTGAAAGCCATTAGTTATTCTTTCAAAAATTTTTAATCTTTCTTTTGTATGTTCATTTTCATTGTCAGATACTAAGATACAATAACCTTCATGTTCCCCTCTTCCTACTCTTCCTCTCAGTTGGTGTAATTGTGATAATCCAAAACGATCTGCACTAAGGATTAACATTACACTTGCATTGGGAATATCAACGCCAACTTCAATAACAGTTGTACTAACTAAAACGTCAATGATTCCATTTCTGAAATCCTGCATGATTTTTTCTTTTTGAGCTAATTTTAGTCTGCCATGTATTAATCCAACTCTATATTGTTTAAAAGTTGTTAAATTTAATTCTTTGAAAATATTTTCAGCTGAATCAGAGTTCAATTTTTCAGATTCTTCAATAAGTGGACACACAACAATAGCTTGCCTGCCATTTTCAATTTCTTTGCTTATATGACTATATCCTGATTTAAGTCTTGAAGAATTAATATATTTCGTCTTAACTTTTCTTTCACCAAACGGTAATTCTGTTAATTCAGACAAGTCTAAATCTCCATAGGCTGTCAAAGCTAAGCTTCTAGGTATAGGAGTCGCTGACATAGTCAAAGTATGAGGATATATCTTCTTGGAAGATTTGATAGAAGATCTTTGTAAAACTCCAAATCTATGTTGTTCATCTACAACATTTAATGCCAATTTAGGGATTTTAATATTTTCTTGTATTAAGGTATGTGTTCCTATAATAAGGTCAATTTCGCCATTATTAATTTTGCCTGCCATTTCCAATTTGTCTTTTTGAGGCATACTTCCTAAAAACAACCCTATATTTATATTTGTTGAATTCTTATCTATTTTGATAATAGAGTGGTAATTGCTTAAATTAGATTTATTAGAAAATAAATCTAATGTTTTAATGTAATGTTGTTCCGCTAAAATTTCAGTAGGAGCCATTACAGAAGCCTTATAACCCTGATGTATCACTGACAATGCTGTGACCATAGCAACAAGAGTTTTNCCACTTCCAACTTCCCCTTGTAACAATCTAGTCATAGGATGATTTTTATTTAAATCTTTGGTTATTTCTCTAATTATCTCTATTTGCGATTGAGTGGGTTTGAATTTTAAAGAATCAAAAAATCCATCTATGAAATTCCACGATATACGTATTTTATTTGCTTTGTTTTTTGTTTTTTCTTCTTTCTTCTTTAAAAGCCAAGCACAATGCAAAAAGAAAAATTCATCAAATACTATTCTTTTCCTAGCCTGATGGTATTTATTCAAATCATCTGGATAGTGAAATTGTTTTACAGCTTCGGATAAATTAATTAAGTTTAATTTTGAAATTATTGATTCAGGCAATAAATCTTCAACTTTATCACCAACTAAGTTAATGGTTTTTTTAACGATTTGCCTGATTGTACGTTGATGAATTTGTCCTGAAAGAGGATATACNGGAACAAATCTTCCAACATGGGTTAAATCAGTTTTTAAATCAGTATCAATAATTTCATATTCAAAATTTCCAGAAAATATATTACTCCCTCTAAAAACATTGACTTTACCACTAATTATCACTTTTACGCCTGATTTTAATTGATTAACAAGCCAAGTTCGGCCAAACCATTGCACTTTAACATTGCCTGTTTCATCTCCCAAGATCCCAACTGTTGCATTTACACCATTTCTGTATCTTATAGTTTTTGCTTCCCAAACAGTTAAAACCACAGTTTGAATTTCTCCTGGTATTAATTGATTTACTTTTTTTATATCATTAAAATCTCTATGTCTACGGGGATAAAAACTTAAGACATCAGACAAACTTTCTACACCTTGTTTTCTAAACATATTTATTACTTTTGTAGATACTCTTCCAAGTGATTTGAGATTAGAGTTAAGAGTAATTTCATTGTTTTTAGAGATTAAATTTTTATTTTTTTGCACATTGGATTTGGGTTTCATTTTTCTATCAACTAAGAGTTCATTGATTTCTTTTATGAATCGATCGCAAAAGATTTTTCGTGCGGAAACGTTTANTGTTGAATAAANNGGTTTNCNTCCATATTTATCCTGATAATTGCGAATTAANANAGAAAANTATTGAGCNTTNGTTTCAAAATATCCATCTAATCCTTCNCCAACTACAGATTTATTATCATAAGATTTAGATATTTCAAGATTNATAATTTTTTTTAAAATATTTAANTTNTCATTAACNATATCTNTGTTTGATTNAAAGTTTGAATTCATAAAAAATCATTCCAAAACCAANGATGCNACAAAATTTTGNTGCCCACCTTTTTGAAATTCNATATCNATATTTTCATANTNAGNTGACAATTTTTTTTCTACTANATTGGTATCNTCAATATTACCCCAATAAATTGTNAGATANCTGTCNGTAACNGGGTTCATAAATTCNATCGNTTTTGTTATAGAATCAAACAAATCAGATTCAGANANAACAATATCTCCATCTGAAATTGTTATNTAATCACCTTNTTTNTAAATTGTATTATTCATNGANCCTGAACGAGATGAANTAGANATAGAANTAAANNNAATATCTTTNATATATTCNTGCATACTTTCAATATTTGAAGAAATATCNANCTCATTATTNAATACAATCATNGAAGTNAGNCCTTCTGATACGGATAAAGTTTTAATTAAGCTNACATTTTTTTTACTTTNCTNAATTGCAATCTCNCANGACATAATTGCATTTTTATCATTNGGCAGNAGNATNATATCAGANGAGTTNCATTTNTCTATCNTATCTAATATTTCTTCNACACTAGGATTAATNGTATTCTTACANGAAACNATANNATCNACTCCAATATTCATAAATAATTCATCAAAACCNTTACCNTTTGATATAGCTACAACTGAAGTTNTTTGATTTTCATTTATTTCTTGTTCGGGTATTTTAGAAAATTCTTCAAATTGTTTATCCATATTTTCAATATTNATTTCCATTAAATCTCCGAAAGTAATACATGATGTTAAAATACTTCCAGGATCTTCCGAATGAGTATGAACTTTAACATAATTATCAATTCCGGTAATTACTGTTGACCCTCCATTTTTGTTAACTTCATTCTTAACCAAATCATGAGACAAATTGGATCCGTTTATTACAAATTGTACGCAATATCCCCATTCTTCATCTGAGTGTTCATCAACAAATGATTTCAATGATATTTCAGAGGAATTTGGGGTGTTCATTATATTTTCAATATCTGCTTCTTGTTCGCAAAGATAACTTTTCATAGCTTCAAAAATAACAATTAATCCTTGCCCCCCTGCATCAACCACTCCTGCTTCTTTCAATATTTTTAGCATATTCGGAGTATCTAATAATACTTGTTGTGTACTTTCGCAAACTTTTGGGATGATAGAAGAAAATGAGTCTGATTTTTCTTTAGTTTGATTCCAAGAATCAGAAAAAGCTTTGATTATAGTTAGCATAGTACCTTCTACTGGCTTACTAACAGATTTATAACTTGCATTTACAGCACTTTCAAGAGAATTTCCGAATTGATTAACATCGCACTGTTTTATATCGTTCAACCCATGAGATAATCCCTGTAGTATTTGAGATAGAATAACACCACTATTACCTCTTCCTCCTAAAACTGCATTTTTAGCTACATATCTACTTACTTGATCTATGCTTTGTTGCTTAATGTCATCAACATTCTTTAAAGCAAATTCCAAAGTTAAATACATGTTAGTTCCAGTATCTCCATCAGGAACTGGAAAGACGTTTAATTGATTTATCTGATCTTTATGTTTATATATCAAGTCCTTAGCTAAAACTAATATTTCCAATAAATCTGATCCGTTAAGTTTTTTTATAGTTTTCATATTTTTATAACAATAGATATAAATGACAAATTATTCATTGAATGATAGAATAACTCATCTGAATTACTAATATTATAAGAAATATACCCTATAAGATAAAGGCAGACATGGCAAAATGTGAATTAACTGGCAAGATTTTTCAATCAGGAAATAATGTCAGTCATGCAAAAAATAGAAATAAAAGAAGATTTAACCCAAACTTGCAAAAAATGTCATTTTGGAGTGGAAAATTAAACAAAAAAATAAGCGCAACTGTGGCTACAAGCGCAATAAGAGACATCGATAAAGCGGGTAGTTTTGATTCATATATAATTAAAGCTAAAGATACTAATCTATCTTCAAATATAATCAAAATAAAGAAAGAAATAATTTCAAAGTAAACTATTTATTCAACAATTTTCTTAATACAAATTGTAACAATCCACCATTGGTAAAATAATCTACTTCTGCGTTTGTATCAATTCTTGATTTAACTTCAATAGTTTTAGAAGTATTATCATCGGGATTTTTCAAAGTTACTTTTAAAACTACCCCAGGTACTTTTGTTGCCTCAATATCGTCTAAAGAAATAATTTCATTCCCTTTTAATTGTAGAGATTCAAAATCATCATTATTAGTAAATTCTACAGGTAGAATGCCCATTCCAATTAAGTTCGATCTATGTATTCTTTCATAGCTTTTAGCTATAACAAGCTTTACTCCCAACAAATACGGTCCTTTAGCTGCCCAATCTCTTGAACTTCCGCTACCGTATTCTGAGCCTGCAATAAGTACAAGTGGTGTGTTTGTTTCTTTATACTTTTGGGAAGCGTCGAATATACTCATTCTTTCTTCCGATGGAAAATGAATTGTATACCCTCCCTCTACATCAGTTAGTAAATTTTTTAATCTTACGTTAGCAAATGTACCTCTTATCATTACATTATCATTACCTCTTCTAGAGCCATAAGTATTAAAATCAATAGGGCTTATATCTTTTTGTTGTAGGTATTCCGATGCAGGGGAAGATTTACTAATATTTCCTGCTGGAGATATGTGATCAGTAGTAATGCTGTCACCTAATACAGCTAATACTCTGGCTTGATTAATATTTTTTAATTCAGGTAAATCTTTAGTAAAATCATCGAATATAGATAAAGGTTGAATATATGTTGAAAATTCATCCCAATTATACAAATCTCCATCAGGCACTTCTAATTCTTTCCAATTATCATCTCCATCAAAGACTTCATCATAACGTTTTTTGAACATTTCTGGGCTTAAGGAAAAATCAACTGTGTTTTCAATTTCATCTTTTGTTGGCCAAATGTCTTTTAGAAAAACATTCTCTCCTTCTTCGGTTTGGCCAATAGGATCTTTTTCAAAATCAATATCTATTGTTCCTGCCAACGCATAAGCTACAACCAATATTGGTGATGCAAGATAATTTGCTTTTACCTGTTGATGAACTCTAGCTTCAAAATTTCTATTTCCACTGAGCACTGCACATGTAATTAAATCATCATCATCAATTTTGTTACCCACATCTTCAGGTAATGGACCGCTATTTCCAATACAAGAAGTACAACCATGTCCAACTATATGAAATCCTAATTTTTCTAATGGTTCGATTAATTCTGCTTTTTCTAAATAATCATCTACAACTTGAGATCCTGGTGCCAAACTTGTTTTTACCCAGGGTTTAGTTTTCAA
Source organism: Chloroflexota bacterium (assembly GCA_002715665.1). The sequence goes on from PAZO01000018.1 coordinate 17,436, forward strand.
TCCAACCTTAACTGCATTTTGTGCTAATATTCCTGCTCCAACCATAACATCAGGATTTGAAGTATTTGTACAACTTGTTATAGCAGCAATAACAACAGAACCGTGATCAAGGGAGCTGGAATCTGTGATATATTCCTGAGATTCTGATAAAAAATCAGAGAAATTTGTTCTTACTTCTGATAACTTTACTTTATCCTGTGGTCTTTTTGGTCCCGCCATACTTTGCTCAATATCACTTAAATCAATTGTTACGGTGTCATCAAATATTTTTTGATTATCAACTCCATATAGACCTTGCATTTTAGCATATTTTTCTACCAATTCAATTTGATCATTTTCTCTTCCAGTTAACTCTAAATAATCCAGGGTTTTTGAATCAATAGGGAAAAGAGAAGCAGTAGCTCCATATTCTGGAGCCATATTCGAAATAGTAGCTCTGTCAGGTAAAGATAATTCATTAAAACTTTCGCCAAAAAATTCTACTATTTTACCTACAACGCCATATTGTCTTAATTTTTGTGTTATGGTTAAAACCAAATCAGTAGCTGTGACTTGCTTAGATAAAGAACCAACCAAATTTACACCAACTACTGAAGGAATTTTCATGTAAACTGGCTGGCCAACCATAACAGATTCTGCTTCAATGCCTCCTACGCCCCATGCTAAAACTCCCAGCCCATTTACCATAGGTGTATGAGAATCAGTGCCAATTACAGTATCAGGTATAACTATCGATATATTATCGTAATCTTTAACAGAAACAACAGGTGATAAATACTCTAAATTTACTTGATGAACAATGCCAGCTCCAGGTGGCACTACTTTCATATTGCTAAAAGATTTTTGGCCCCATTTAAGCAAAGAATATCTTTCACTATTTCTTTCATATTCTTTTTCAACATTTCCCATAAAAGCATTTTTTGTCCCAAAAAAATCTACCTGAACACTATGATCAATTACTAAATCAACAGGAACCATTGGATTAACGATGGAAGGATCTCCATTATTTTTTTTCACCGCATCACGCATACTTGCCAAATCTACAACTACAGGAACGCCGGTAAAATCTTGCAACAAAACTCTAGAGGGATAATATGGTATTTCTTCTGAATTTTCAAAATCTGACCATTTATTTAAATCAGTTAAATTAAATTCTTCATTACCACTTAAAGATGTATTCCTAATAATACTTTCAGTCATTATTTTGACTGCATTTGGCATTTTACTAACTTGAAGTTTCGGATTTAACACATCAAGTTTATCTAGGCTGCAAAAATTAAATTCTTTAGACCCAATACTAAATGAATCTGTTATTTTATATTTGTCTTCAAAATTCATAATTTAAATCCCCTCATAAATTTAAATTTTATAAAAGTTATCTTTGCAAATTAAAGTAGTTGTAATTTTTATCAATATATTCTTGTTCATCCTTTGGAACATCTTCTTCTGCATATATAGCTTCTACTGGGCACACTGGTTCACATGCAGCACAATCAATACATTCCTCTGGATTAATATAAAATTGATCATCATTGTCTGTTGTATAAATACAATCAACAGGACAAACATCCACACAAGAGGCATCTTTTAATCCAACGCAAGCTTTAGAAATAATATAAGTCATACAATTTTCCTCGAAGTTTTTTTTTTGACAAATTTAATAGTATATTTATACATTTAACCTTACAATATATTTTGAAGGATATTTTCTAGAGGATTCTAATTATAATAAGCAAAAATAAAAATAAAAATAAATATTTGTTAATTGACGGCCATTACTTGATGTTTAGATCGTGGTACGGAATACAAGCTCCAATGATAAATAGTTCTGGTATAGAATTAAGTGCAATTTATGGATTCTTCAATACCATACTTAAATTATTAAATTCACTTGAACCTTCACATTTTGCTATCGCATTTGATACAAAAGGTCCCACATTTAGAAATGAAATTTATTCAGAATATAAAGCAAACAGATCAGAAGCTCCGGATGAACTTAAAATTCAGCTAAACTTAATAACTGAGAAATTACCAACAACAAAAATCACATCATTTTCAGAAAATTTTTATGAAGCTGATGATGTTCTTGGGACATTAAGTAATAATTTAAGCAAAAACCTTGATAATCATGTGTATATATATTCAGGTGATTCAGACCTACACCAGCTAATAAAGCAGAATGTGTTTATAATAACCACATCTAGGTCAGGTGATCTGAAACTATTTAATGAGAAAGAAATAGAAAATACATACGAAGGTTTATCCCCACATCAAATTATAGATTTCAAATCATTAACAGGAGATACATCAGATAACATTCCAGGAATACCCGGAGTAGGAAGAAAAACTGCAATCAAATTACTTAACGAATACAAAACTCTAGAAAACTTATTTGAAAACATTGAACAAATCAAACAACTAAAATTAAGAAATAATTTAGATGAATACAATCAAAATTCGATTAAAGCCAAAGAACTTGTAACGATAAATCAAAATTTAAATATCGATATAGAAACAGATAAACTTTTAATTGAACAAATCAATCAATCAAATTTAATTAATCTTTTTAAAGAATTTGAATTCAATTCGTTAATCGAAAGATATCAGAAATCATTTTTCAAAACTTCCAAAATTGAATCAGGAAAAAATAAACCAAAAAAAATCAGACTACACATTGTCGATAATTTAAATAAATTAGATGATTTAATTGCAAATTTAAATTCACAATCAGAATTTGCCCTAGATACTGAAACAGATTCTTTGAATTTAAGAGATAATCCTATAGTGGGGATTTCGATTTGCTTTAATGATTCTGACGGATATTACTTACCTTTACAACATAAAGATGATAATAATCTAGATATCATCGATGCATTAACCAAATTTAAGCCAATATTAGAATCCGAAAATATACTCAAATTTGCGCACAATGTAAATTTTGACTATTCTGTTCTAGTTGCCCAGTATAAAAAATTAAATTTAGATTTAAATATCAAAAATTTCAATTTTGACACTTTGTTAGCTGCTCACATATTAAACTATCCAAATCTAGGTTTAAAAAATATTGTAAAAGATTTATTCTCAATAGATCTAAAACCAATAACTGAAATAATAGGAAGTGGTAAAAATCAGGATAAAATGTCAGCAAAAAAAATACACGAGGTCGCAGAATATGCAATTCATGATGCATATTACACATATAAATTAAAAAAAATATTAGAAAGAGAACTTATTGAAAATAATTACCAACATCTTTTCGAAGAAATTGAAATGAAATTGATTCCTGTTTTGATCGAAATGCAAAATAACGGAATGCCTCTTAATACAAACTATTTAAACGATTTAGACAAAGAATTTACTATAAAAATCAAGGATATTGAGTCTAAAGCTAAAAACATTACAAATAAAGAAATAAATCTTAATTCTCCTAAACAATTAAGTGAAATCTTATTTGAAGATTTAGATTTACCTAAAAGTAAAAAAACAAAGTCTGGATATTCCACAGACTCTCAATCTATTTCTGATTTGAAAAATAAATTGTACGACAAATTAAAATCCACAGAAAATTACAACCCTACTCTTGAAGATTCAAGAAATATTCAATTTTTAACACTAATACAAGATTATAGAGAAATATCAAAACTGCTTTCGACTTACATAAAAATATTACCTGAGCTTGTCAATAAAGATACAAAAAGAGTTCATACAAAATTCAACCAATCAGTTACTGCAACGGGAAGACTTTCAAGCACAGAACCAAACTTGCAGACTATTCCTAAAAAATCGGAACTTGGTAAGCTTGTAAGATCGTCTTTTGCTATTAAAAATAACGATCAAGAATTGGTTTCAGCAGACTATTCACAGATAGAGTTAAGAGTTTTGGCACACTTTTCTAAAGATGAAAACCTTATTAATGCGTTTAATGATGGAGAGGATATTCATAACTTTACAGCTGCAATGATGTACAACTGTAAAAAAGAAGATGTTACATCGCAAATGAGAAGAATATCAAAAATTCTTAATTTTGGAGTACTTTATGGATTAAGTCCATACGGAATATCTAGGCAAACAGATTTAAATGTGCAACAAGGGAAAGATTTTATAGAAATGTATTTTACAAGATTTCCTGCAATATTAAATTACATCAATAAGATCAAAGAAGATGCTAAAAAAACAGGATACGTAAGTACTTTCTTTGGCAGAAAAAGATATATACAAGAACTGAAATCAAATGACAAGAGAATTCAAGCGCATGGCGAAAGAATGGCTATAAACATGCCCATTCAAGGAACAGCAGCTGAAATCATAAAACTAGCAATGATCAAAATTTCAAATGAAATTTCAAATTCAAAAATCAGCTCTAAAATGTTACTTCAAATACATGACGAACTTGTTTTTGAATCAAACAAATCTGATTCAAAACAACTAGTTAATATGCTTAGCAATATTATGACTAATGTAGTACAATTGTTAGTTCCTTTGGAAATAAATATTGAAATAGGTAACAATTTAGGAGAAATGGAATAATTTTAAATAGGAGTCAAAATGTCTACCGATAAAGTAAAGCCAACAGAAAATCTCATCAAAGCTGTAAATTTATATACCAATCGTATGAGGAAATCACGTAAAGAAAGTATTAAAAATGATTTGTCATCATTCGTTCAATGGATATCTCAATGTATAGAAAGCAAATCTTACAGTGAAGATCAAAGTACAACGAACATTGATTTAAATTTGATAGAACCTAGTTTTATCGAACAATATGTTCAAATAACTAATTTAAAGCATTCAAATTTTAATGCCTCAAAAAAATTAACGGTAGCCAGAGATTTCCTCGGCTTCCTGCACAACCCTGATCCAAATGATGAAACCATAACCTTCACAGAATCAAATCTAGGAAATCACATTAGAAACAAAAAAGGCAGAAGAGCAGGTTCACTAAGCCTAAAATCAAGATTGCATGAAGAAGAATCCATTGAGATATCTCAGGAATACCATGATACTTTGAAAAAAGATTTAGAAGAAAAATTCAAAGAAAGAGAAGAGGTTGTTATAGAAATAAATAAAGCTGCAGCAGATAAAGATTTCAGAGAAAATGCTCCCTTAGAAGCTGCAAGAGAAAAACAAGGCCTTATAGAATCCCAAATTAAAACCATTGAAGAAACAATGAGAAAGTCAGTAATCATCAATACCAAAAAAAATTCAAAGACAAACAAATTGGCAAAAATCGGGTCGAAAATTACAATGATGCAAAATAAAAATCGAGTTAAAATCAGCTTGGTATCATCTCCGGAAGCTGATGTGAATTCATCAAAAATATCTGTAGATTCGCCACTTGGACAAGCTATAGTTGGTAAAACCGAAAATGACGAAGTAACTGTACTAGCTCCTGTAGGAGAAATGAACTACACAATAATAAAAATTAGCTAGCTTATATTAATACATTTTATTAGATTAGAAATCATGATATCTGCTGTTTCTTGATCTATAGATTCTGCATATATTCTTATTAAATTTTCAGTCCCTGAAATTCGAATTAAAATCCAACTTCCATCATTATACGAAAATTTAAACCCATCCTGTTCGTCTAAATAACTTAACCCAAATTCATAAATATCATTTGGTTTTAAATTTTTGAGTGAGTTAATCAAATCTGACCTGTTTATAGAATTAAACTCTAAATCTTTTCTTGCAATATATGTAGGTCCTGTAATTTTATTGATACTTTCTAAAATTTGACTTATAGAAAGACCTGAATCAATAATTAAATGTATTATATAAATACTACTAACTATTCCATCTCTATCTTTAAAATCAAGAAACCCAAAGCCACCACTTTCCTCACCTGCGATCATAGCTTCTTCACTCAATAAATATTTACTCAAATATTTAAAACCCACCGGAGTTTCAACTACTGGGACTTTATAATGTGCGGCAAAATTAGAGATTGTATTACTAACAGATATGCTTTTTACAACAGGAAGACGTTCATTTTGACTCTCGAGAAAATAATATAGCAATAATAAAAATATTTGATAAGTTTCAAGGATTTCACCATTTTCATCCACAATTCCAATTCTATCTCCATCTAAATCAAACGCTAAACCCAAAGCATAATTTTCATTTTTTATTCTTTGAGAAAGTTTGTCGAGATTTTCTTTAATCGGTTCAGGTTTTTTAATACCAGGGAATGAAGGATTAACATAGTTATTAATAGAATCAATTACAATCGGTGATCCGTTAACATCGATTAAATCTTCAATATAATCGGCAGTTGCCCCAAACATGTTATCAACCAAAATTCGAATACTAGATTTTGATATATCCGATATTGGTAATTTGTCTCTTAAATCTTCTAAGTATCCTTCTTTGGGAGAAATTTCAGTTAACAACCCTTTAATGTTTCTTGCATATTTTTCTGAAATTTCCTTACTTTTTTTTATTGAGATATTAGATTCAATAAAATCTAATTCATCTTGTAAAAGAGCCGTGCCGTTAGAATTACGAAGTTTAATACCATTCCATTTGAAATCGTTATGGCTAGCAGTAATAATGATTCCCAAATCGCACCCTCTAGAAATAACTTCACTTGTTAAAACAGGTGTAGGAGTTGGCTCAGTAGCAACATATGTGTCAATACCGGAATCTAATAATATTCGAGATATACGTTGAGCAGTTTCCTTTGAATTAAATCTTGTGTCATAACCAATAATAACTCCTCTTTCGTTAGATAATTTTTCTTTCACAAAAGCAGCAAGACTCCAAGCGATCAAATCAATATTTTCATATTTAAAATCATCTGCGATGATTCCTCTCCACCCATCAGTGCCAAACTTTATATGCTTCATATTTAACTTTTAACTATATATTATAAAAGGTTTTGTATTTCTTGAACTTTATCTAATTTTTCCCAAGGTAAATCTAGATCAAGTCTACCAAAATGTCCATAAAAACTTGTTGGAGAATATATTGGTGACCGTAAGTTTAATTGGTCAATAATAGCTGCGGGTCTCAGATCAAAAACCTGCTCTATAATTTCAATTATTTGATTATAAGGTAACTTACTTGTTCCATAAGTTTCAACTGATACAGACACAGGTTCTGCCATTCCAATTGCATAGGCAATTTGCACTTCACATGCTTCAGCTAAATCTGCAGCAACAATATTCTTTGCAACATATCGGGCAGCATAAGCGCCTGATCTGTCAACTTTAGTTGGATCTTTACCTGAAAAAGCTCCACCGCCATGCCTTGCAAAGCCTCCATATGTATCAACTAAAATTTTTCTACCAGTCAACCCAGTATCTCCATTAGGTCCTCCGATAACAAATCTACCTGACGGATTTACATAATATTTTGTTTTTTCATCAATTAAGTTTTCTGGAATAATTTGGTTAATTACATGTTTCAAAATATCATTGTAAATTTGATTTTGTTCAACATCTGGTTCGTGCTGGGTGCTTATCACAACAGTATCAACTCTTTGAGGCTTTCCTTTAGAATACTCTATTGTTACTTGAGATTTTCCATCCGGTCTCAGATAAGGTAACACATTTTTATTTCGAATTTCTGATAATTTTTGAACTAATTTATGAGACAAACTTATAGGTAATGGCATCAGTTCTTCTGTGTCCTTGCAAGCGTATCCAACCATCATTCCCTGATCTCCTGCTCCAATTGTAGATTTTTCATCTTGAACATTTGATCTTTTTTCCAATGATTCAGATACTCCTTTTGAGATATCTTGTGATTGTTCATTGATAGAAAGCATAATTCCACAGGATTTAGAGTCAAAACCCAATTCGGGATCATTAAACCCAATATCTGAAATTACTTTTCTAACAACAGAGGGGATATCAACGTATGCTTCAGTACTTATCTCACCCATGATAACAACTAAACCTGTTGTTATAGCAACTTCGCATGCAACACGTGCATTTTTATCTATTGAAAGAATACTGTCTAGAATTGCATCTGAAATTTGATCGCAGATTTTGTCTGGATGTCCTTCAGTAACAGATTCAGACGTAAACAAATATGAATCTGCATTTATAAAATCATAACTCACCTTATACCTCCGTTTATGTTCCTATATCCCAACTATTAAGATATTTTTCTTGTTCTTCTGATAATACATCTATATCAACACTCATTCCTTGGAGTTTTAGTCTAGCAATTTCTTTGTCTAATTCCGTTGGAAGGGAATGAACACTATTTGATAATTGAGAATTATTGTTTTTTATAAATTCTGCTGCAAGAGCTTGACCAGCAAAACTTAAGTCCATTACCCCAGAAGGGTGCCCTTCAGCAGCTGCTAAATTAATCAATCTTCCTTCTCCAAGTAAGAAAATCTGTCTTCCATCATACAATGTATACTGTTTGACAGAATTCAAAATTTGTTTACTTGAATCTGATTCTTTTTCTAATGATTCAATATCTATTTCAACATTAAAGTGTCCGCTGTTGGCTATAATTGCACCAGATTTTAAATTTTTAATGGCATCGATACCCACTGCATTCATACCACCTGTAACTGTAATAAATACATCACCTATTTTTGCTGCATCTTCCATTTTCATAACTCTGTATCCATCCATAACAGCTTCCAACGCTCTAACAGGATCAACTTCTGTCACTATTACGTGAGAACCCATTCCGTCTGCTCTCTGAGCAATACCTTTTCCGCACCATCCATACCCAGCAACAACAACAGTTTTACCTGCCCATAAAATATTCGTTGCTCTTGTTATTCCATCTAAAGTACTTTGTCCCGTTCCGTATCGATTGTCAAACAAATGTTTTGTATCAGCGTCATTTACTGCAATAACTGGATACATTAACTTATCCTGTGAAGCCAAACTCCTAAGCCTAATTATCCCTGTTGTTGTTTCTTCGCTTCCTCCAATAATATTATCGATTAACGATGTTCTTTCTTGATGTATCATTGCTACCATGTCAGCTCCATCATCCATAGTCATATTTGGTTCGAAATCACAAATTTCTGACAAATGTTGGTAGTAAGTATTGTTATCTTCACCTCTAATTGAAAATGTCGGTATTTCATATTCAGAAACCAATGCTGCTGCTACATCGTCTTGAGTGCTAAGCGGATTGCTAGCACACATCGCGACCTCTGCTCCGCCATCTTTTAATATCTTAGCCAAATAGGCGGTTTCTGTAGTCACATGTAAACAGGCTCCTATTCTCATTCCAGTTAGAGGTTTTTCTTTAATAAATCTTTTATGAATTTGTCCCAAAACAGGCATTTCTTTTTGAGACCATTCAATTCTTCTTATACCTTCTGATGCAAGTCCTAAATCTTTTACATCATATTTCAATTCAGCCATATACTACACCTTATATTTATGTATGATTAAAAATTCAATCAAAATAACTTATAAAAACCCAAGTTAAGTATTAATTGACCCGAGTAATTCTAGCACATTTAATTTAAATAGATAATACAATTATGATCTGCTTACAAATTTAAATAATCTTTAAATTGAGTTTCATCAAATATAAAGCTATAGCCTATTGATTTAATATAAGTTATGTATCTTTTGTATATCATATTCATATCTAATTCGATCAAAGCTCTAACTCCGAAATCTTCTACCATAAATGATGCAACAACAGTTCCAATTACTCCTGCCATAAAAATATCTTTTGAGTTATATGAATTAACTCTATCTAATAATCCAAAGAACGCTCCAGCAAATGAATCCCCAGCTCCAGTTGGATCTTTTACATTATTGGTTAAAAATCCTGGTAAGGCATAATATTGATCTGAAGTAAATATTAGTGCCCCGTGTTCGCCTTTTTTTATAACTACATTTTTCGAACTGAGTTCCATTATTTTAAAACCAGCGTCTTTAAGATTGTTAAAACCCGAAATCATTCTTGCTTCTGATTGGTCGATCATTACAACATCAGAATTTTTAATTACTTTATGCAAAACATCATTTGAAGTATCAATCCATAAATCCATTGTATCGAGGCCAACAAATGATTTCTTATTTTCAGTTTTTACTTTTTCAAGAACGTCTAATTGCAATTCAGGATTAATATTTGCCAGAAAAAGAATATTAGATTTTTTTGCTAAATCATTCAGATGGGGATTAAAGTCTTCAAAAACATTTAACTCAGTTTTTATTGTCTCTCTATTATTCATATTATCTTTTTCATACTCACCTTCCCAAAAAAACGTTAATCCCTTTTCTTGTTGCATGTTAGAAAGGTTAATTGAGCTGGCTTCCAACAAATTTAAATCACTATCTTTAAAATCTTCGCCATACACTCCGACAGGAATAACATCGGTAAATTTTGAAGCAGCCAAACTAAAATGTATTGCCGATCCTCCTAACTGTCTGACACTTTTGCCATACAAGGTTGTTACTGTATCGTAAGCTACTGATCCAACAACTGTAATTGCCATATTAAAAACTCACTTTATTCGATTTCAAATCCGTTAATAATCCAATCATTCATTCCTCCGTCAAGGTTAAACAATAAATTATCATCTACACCATAGGCAGCACTAATCTCGCAAGCCAAAGCACTTCGAACCCCCATTTGACAAACAAATATAACTTTCTGTTCGATCTTATTTTGAGAAATCCATCCTTCAAATTGATGAAGAGGAATCAATTCAGATGACTTGATATGTCCTGTTTCATATTCCTCAAGCTCTCTAACATCAATGATTCTTGGTTGTTCGTCTTTTATTAGCTGATTTAGTTCAGAAGAATTAATTTGATTAAATGGTTCTCCTTCATTTTTTCTTGGCATCATTATTTCCTGAATTGATAATTTATTATTTTAAAATACGATTACATTATAAACTAGTAATATGTTATTCTATTTTCTCTGATTCTGAATTAATATATCACTATGGTTAAAAAAGAAAACGTCAAACGAAATACTTTTGAAGTAAATACTGAACCTGAATATGTTTGGAAATCAGGAGAAATATTAAAGTACGCAGATGCTAGTTTCCCATTATCAATGCTAGGTTGGAGTTCAATTAACATGGTATTTGAGGGGATAAGAGGTTATTACAATAAATCTGATGATCAAATCTATATCCTGCATTTAAACGAACATCTCTCAAGATTTATGGAATCTATGAAAATGATGAGAATGTATCCTTTTGCGAGCTCTGAAGAATTGAAAGCCGTGATTATTGATCTAATAAAATTAAATAAATATAAAGAAGACGTTTATATGCAACCACTAGGTTACTTCGGCGATGGACCCCCTGGATTTCTCGCATCCGGAGAAAGAAAAGGTGATATGACAATTATGGTAAAACCAATAGATTCTTTACTTACATCAGATAATATGCTCAATGTTAATGTTAGTTCATGGAGAAGAATTTCTGACGATGTTATGCCACCACGGATTAAAACAATAGCTAATTATCAAAATTCAAGATATGTAGCCGAGGAAGCCAGACTTAATAATTATGACCAATCATTAATCTTAAATACCCAAGGTAAAGTTTCTGAATCAACATATACATGCGTGTTCATGGTAAAAAACGATAAATTAATCACCCCGAATGTAACATCAGGCATACTCGACAGCATAACAAGAAAATCAATCATTGAACTTGCCAGAAACGAACTTGGATTGACAGTAGAAGAACGAGAAATTGATAGAACTGAATTTTATGTTGCAGATGAATCATTTATATGTGGAACAGGAGGAGAAATTCAATTTATTGGAAAAATTGATGGGTACATTATTTCAGAAAAACCAGGAAACATATCAAAAGAAATTCAAAATTTATACCATAATATTGTTAGAGGTATAGACAAAAGGTATAATCATTGGAGAACTAAAACATTTTAATTTATTAAAAAAGGAGAAAACTCATGTCAACTACACCATTATCAGGATCTGAATTAGAAGATTTAAAATTAATGGCTCAAAAACATTTTTGGCCTCATGCAAAGCCAGCAGGTGATGTTTCTGCAGAAACAGGCTTGAAAACTATAACAAAAGGTGACGGGGTTTGGCTATATGATGAAAACAATGACCCATGGTACGATACCACATCCTGTTTATGGTTAGTAAACCTAGGACATGGTAGAACTGACATTGCTGATGCTGCTTATGAACAAATGAAAGAGGTTAGCTTTACACCAATGGGGTCCTTTAGCCCTCCTGCTGCTAAATTGTCAGCAAAAATTGCGTCCTACGCACCTGACAAGGATTCTAGGATCTTTTTTGTATCTGGAGGAGCTGAGGCCAATGAAACTGCTCTTAAGATGGCTAGAAAATTTCATTTAAATAACGGAGAAGGAACAAGATATAAAGTAATAAGCAGAAGAAATTCATATCACGGAGCAACTTATGCAACAATGAGTATGGGAGGAGGGACTCGTCCTCCTCATGAATTCGAACCTCTTATGCCAGGTAGTGTAAAGATAGCAAATTATGACAGTTACAGATTAGGATTTAATGCAATATCTGAAGAACAGGCAAGCGAACAATATGCTAAAGATCTAGAAAGAGCTATATTAGGCCATAACCCTTCAACAGTCTCTGCATTTATTGCCGAACCTATTTCTACTGCAACAGGAATTCACGTACCAAATAAAGCTTATTTCCAAATGATAAGAGAGATATGTGATAAATATGGGGTATTAATGATATCAGATGAAGTTATAACAGGTTTCGGAAGAACAGGGTCATGGTTTGCGATAGAGCAATGGGATGTAACTCCAGATATANTCACATTCGCAAAAGCTTGTACAAGTGGTTACTTGCCAATTGGAGGCGCCATTGCATCTAAAAAGGTATCTGATGCTTTTATTGGTGACGACAGTAAAACATTTTCACATCTGATTACATTTGGAGGTAATCCGGCATCTACTGCAGCAGGAGTTAAAACTTTAGAAATTATGGAATCTGAAAATATAGTGGATAATTCTAAAAAAATGGGAGATTATTTGATGTCTAAATTAGAAGAATTGTACAAATACGACATAGTAGGTCATGTTAGAGGTGGTAAAGGTTTATTAAATGTTGTTGAAATAGTTAAAGAAAAAGACTCAAAAGAACCTTATCCTAATTTGCCTGCAAAATTAGGTTCTCTTTATAACAAACACAAAATGATTGGGCTTCCTTCTCCAGCAGGTATAACCATGGCACCGCCAATTACTGTGAATAAAGACGAAATAGACGAGTTAGTAAATAGAGTAGAAAATGTAATCAAGGATCTCAAATCAAGTTAATATCAAATTTTTATGTTGTTTCAATTAAATGATGTCAGACAAAGATTATTTTACTATTGCTGATAAAAAATTCAAATCCAGATTGATGGTCGGCACAGGTCGCCATAGATCTAATGATGAGATGGTAAAATCTATTAAATCCTCAGGTGCAGAAATAATTACTATTGCAATTGGGAGGATAGATTTAGAAAACATTAACGCAAAATCTATTTTAGATTTTTTTGACTGGAATAAATATACACTTTTACCTAACACAGCTGGATCTAAAACTGCTAAAGAAGCTATTTATATTGCTGAATTAGCAAAAGAATTAACAGGTACCAATTGGATTAAATTAGAAGTCATTCCTGATTCTAAATATTTACTCCCTGATCCAGTAGGTACTTATGAAGCTGCTAAATATTTAGTGAAAAATAATTTTACCGTACTTCCTTATATAAACGCCGATCCAGTTCTTGCAAAAAAACTANAAGACATTGGTTGTGCAACTGTAATGCCTCTAGGATCGTCAATAGGTTCAGGTAACGGGATTCACACATTAGAAGAAATTAAAATCATAATTGAACAATCAGATGTGCCTGTAGTAGTAGATGCAGGTCTTGCAGTACCATCAGATGCNTCACTAGCTATGGAGATTGGTGCTGATTGTGTTTTGGTAAACACTGCTATAGCACAAGCTACAAATCCATCTTTAATGGGAACAGCTTTTAAATTAGGAGTAGAAGCAGGAAGAAAAGCATTTTTAGCAGGTAGAATACCGAAAATAAACCAAGGATATACAAGCAGCCCACAAAGTGGGATAAATAATGCCAAATAATAATAAACTGAATTTTAAATACTACCTAATGCTCGTAACTGATATATTTAAAGATTTTCCTAATCTTAATGAAGCAGAACTTTTTATTACCATGTCAATAAAATATGGAGTTAATATGGTTCAATTAAGAGATGATTCACAATGTGATAATGAGAAAATTTCTTTTATTAATAAAATCAAAAACAAATTTCCTAATGCATTAATCATCATCAATTCAAACTACATATTGGCCCAACAATCAAATTCTGATGGAATTCATATAAAAGAATCTAACTGGAATAAAACAATCAAAAATATTCCAACAAATATGATTATTGGGAAATCAGTACATTTAGATGTAGACACATTTAAACCTAATAACTTTGGTAATTCGAATGAATTACCAATTCCAAATTACATAATTTTTGGCACTATATTTACTTCAAGCACTCATCCTGAAATCAAACCAATTGGAATAAATTATTTTAGAAAAATAAAAAAAATATATAACAATTCAATAATTCTAGCCATAGGTGGCATAAACGAAAAAAACACTAAAAAAATAATTGAGGCAGGAGCTGATGGAGTTGCTATAAAATCAGGTATAATTAATAGCATAAATCCTGAAAAAATAATAAGATTAACTAAAAATGCTCTGTTAAAAAAATGATTACAATTAATAACGAACATAACACAAAAATAGCTACACCACTTAGCATTAACGAATTGATAAAAACNCTGCATATCAAATCTGGAAATATTGCCGTCGCTGTAAACGAAAAAGTTATCAGAAAATCTGATTGGGACCAATTTGAAATACACAAAAATGACAGGATCGATATTGTTCGAGCAGTTGGTGGTGGATAGTTTACTTGGTGACCCCTACGGAATTCGAATCCGTATTCCCACCTTGAAAGGGTGATGTCCTAACCATTAGACGAAGGGGCCATAAAAATAATTATAATATTTTTATCANATAATTGAAATAAAATTAAGGATATAAAGCNAGGTCAATNAAACTTTCTGTTTCATTTAATCCAAACATTANATTCATATTTTGAACTCCCTGACCTGCNGTTCCTTTTACNAAATTATCTATACAACTTAACAAAATCAANTTATCACTATTTGGCTCTATNTANGGATAAATATGNCAATAATTNGAACCTAATGTGTTTTTGGTAGCNGGAGGTTCNTTNACAATTTTAATAAAAGGAGAATCTTTATAAAAATCTCTAAAAATTTCAATTANATGATCATTTCCTTTNATTTTNTCAGCATTATAATCNGCATANATTGTAGTCAATATNCCTCTNGTCATAGGAACCAAATGAGGTAAAAAAGTTATTTGATTATCAAATCGATTATCAATTAAATTCGATTCTTGNATAATCTCAGAAATATGCCTATGTCCATATACAGAATAAGCTTTTACATTTTCATTAATTTCAGAAAAATGAGTNTTTAATGAAAGTTTTCGTCCTGCACCNGAAACTCCNGTTTTNGAGTCTANAATTAGNGGTGGATTAATTAAATTATTTCTTAAAACAGGTGCNAGTGCAAGAAGNGTAGATGTNGGNAAACANCCTGGCAAAGCAACATAATTAGAATTTACAATTTCATNCCNATACAATTCCGTCAATCCGTATGTAAATTTAGACAAATAATTTTCTAGNGGATGATTTGGTTCATACCATTTATTGTAATCAAGTATNTCATTTAACCTAAANTCAGCACTNAAATCGATTATTTTAACGTCTTCATTNATATANTTTTTTATTACTTCAGCACTAGCTGNGTGAGGNAANGCTGAAAAAATAACATCACATTGNNCAGTTATTGATTCTGAAATATCTATATCAATATCATACAAATGNGGAAATACTTGATTNAGTTTTTTCCCNGCCATACTTCTGCCAGTAGCNGANACAATTTCAACTNCNGANTGNTTATAAAGGATTCTNGCAAGNTCTGNTCCTCCATAACCTGTAACATTTATTATTCCAACTTTTATCATTTGACTTAGAGATTNAATAAAGAAACANAATTATACTTTTTATATANTTNTTTTTCTACTTATATTNATNNGTTAATTNTGNATATAANCTTAATTANTCAATTGTAATTTNAATCAATTANAGTGATATACTAAATCAAATATTAATACCATTTTATATATATGCAATAATTNAAATACTCAATGNTAAAAAAAGAAAGATCTAAATATATATCNAAGATTTTAAATCAATTATATCCTGANACNCCTATNCCTTTAGANCATTGNAATACTTTTGAATTATTAATTGCAGTTTTATTNAGCGCACAAAGCACAGATGANCGAGTCAATAAGGTAACNCCACATCTTTTTAAATTNGCAAANAATCCNTATGATATGTCANATTTGGANACAAACAAAATTTATCAANTAATCAAACCATGTGGCTTGGGTCCNAAAAAATCAGCNAANATATCTGAATTATCAAAAATACTTATAACNAAACATAACGGGNAAATTCCTGATAACTNTGAAGANNTAGAAAATCTTCCTGGAGTGGGACACAAAACAGCNAGTGTTGTAATGTCNCAAGGTTTTGGATATCCNGCTTTNCCNGTAGATACACACATACACCGATTAGCTCAGCGTTGGGGNTTANCCAATGGNAAAAATGTTCAACAAACAGAAAAAGATTTGAAAAAANCTTTTCCTAAAAATCAATGGAACAAACTTCATTTACAAATGATATTTTACGGAAGAAATNATTGTTCTGCGAGAGGNTGTGATGGAACAGTATGTNAAATTTGTAAANCTTGTTTCCCTAAAAGANTAAAACCNCTTAAAACNAAGAAAGCTTAATTTATTAACTTAACTTAGTTGATTAAAATAGGTATAATCTTTAAACTATTCAAATTATTTAATTATTATTATTAGGAGATAAAATGAAATTAGCGGTAGTGACTGATAGCGTTTCTGACATTTCACCAGAAATAGCAAAANAACTAAATATAACNGTAGTTCCTTTNACGGTTATATTTGGCACNGAACAGTATTTNGATGGAATAGACCTTTCAAACACAGATTTTTTCAATAGATTAAANACAGANCCNGANCATCCNTCAACTTCACAACCGTCTCCTGAAGCTTTTGTTAAAACATATAAAAAACTTTTAGACAAAGGATTTGAAATTCTATCAGTACATGTATCTGCAAAANTAAGTGGAACAATAAACTCCGCTGAACAAGCTATATCTACTTTAAACACTGATAANATAATTATTGTNGACACAGGAACAGCATCTATGGCTCAAGGTTTAACTGCTATGAGTGCCGCAAGAGCTACAAAAACTGCAAAATCACTTAAAGAACTAGAATCAATAGCTAAAGAAACAGCAAATAAAACTAAAGTCTTTGTAGCAATGGATACAATGGAATTTCTTAGACGAGGTGGTAGAATTGGAAGAGCAAAAGCTGCCCTTGGATCTATTTTAAATTTAAAACCTATAATCACAACAGTTGATGGAGAAATTGTTCCACACAGTAGAGCAAGATCAATTAAAAAAGCTATAACATCGATGATAAATGATATGGGTGCTATTTCTAATATTTCAGAAATTGCGATTCTACATGGTAATGTACCGGATACTGCAGATGAAATAGTTAGTCAATTAAACGAAGATAATTTAGATCATCCAATAACAGTTACAGGAATAGGACCTGTTGTAGGAACCCATGCTGGACCTGGTTGTGTAGCTATAGCATTTGTTAGTAAATAATATATCTATTTACCTACATTTTCTTCCATAACTCTCATTGTATTTAAACCAAGTATTTTTTGTATGTCGCCGTCGGCATATCCTCTACGCATCAGTTCTTCTGTGATACTTGGAAATTTTGTACAATCTTCTAATCCAACAGGACCTTCTGGAATTCCGTCAAAATCAGAACCCAAGCCAACATGATCTATTCCTGCCACTTTAACAATGTGATCAATATGATCGACAACATCTGATAAGGTAGGTAATGGCAAATCTTTTCGTATAATATTGTATCTATTACGAATATTTTGTTTTTCTGAAGCTAGGTATTCCGGCGATTTATCAAAATGTCCACTAGGGGATCGTTTTGCCATTCTTTCTAAATCATCAATTTCTTCCCACATCTGATTTTCCAAGTTTTCATTTGCAACTCTCAGTTCTTCGCCAACAAAGCCTGGGTAGAAATTAACGCACACTACTCCACCATTTGTAGCAACTGCTTTGAGCATATCATCCTTCATGTTCCTAGGATGTTTGCATATTTCCCAAGAAGATGAATGTGATGCCATTAGTGGTTTGTTAACAACTTCCAGGGTATCCCAAAAAGTTTTGTCTGAAACATGGGATACGTCCACTACCATACCCAATTTATTCATTTCTTTTACAACTTCTACTCCAAAAAGACTTAATCCATTATTTTTTGCAGCATCTGTTGAACTGTCAGCCCAATTGTTAGTATTAAAATGAGTAAGGGTAATATATCTAACTCCCAAATCCCAATATTGTCTTAATACAGCCAAGTTATCATTAATTGCATGACCGCCCTCAATACATGGAACAACGGCATGCTTGCCTTGTTTGACCATTTCTCTACAATCTTCAGCAGTTAATGCAAGCCCAATCTGTTCAGGATGCATCTTTTCAAATCTCTTCAGTGCATCAATGAGAACTAAAGATCGATCGATAGTTTCTTTTTTTGCAATATATCCTGAATAAACAAAGCACGACCACCACTGTACACCTAGTCCTCCTTCAAAAATCCTTGGAAGATCTAAGTGCCCATCTTCTAATCTTTTAGATATATCAACTCCTTGATCCTCTATCGGGTGATGATCTCTTCCTCGATCAGGATCATCATGAATTCCATGCGTATTATTTGTTGGATCTACCATCCTGCTAATAGTATCAGCATGAGTGTCTACAACTAGTGAATTAAAATGTAATTTTCTTGCTTTATCTTTTAAATCTTGTTCTTTATCGTTTGACATAATATTACTCCAAAAAAATTATTTATATTAATTATCTAAGTTTGTTAATGACTCAGGGTTCATTGGCAGTTCATATACGCGTTTACCGATAGCATTATAAACTGCATGTGATATAGCTGCTAAAGGAGGAACTATATTGGATTCCCCTACTCCTTTCACTCCAAATGGGTGGTTTGGATTATTAACCTCTATAATAATTGGATCAATCATTGGTAAATCTAAGGATGTAGGCATACGATAATCTAAAAAGCTGTTATTTTTCATTTCACCATCTACCATGAAGTATTCCTCATTCAAAGCCCATCCTATTCCTTGAGCAGTACCCCCTTGAATTTGTCCTTCCACATACCCTGGATGTATAGCTCTTCCAACATCTTGGAAAGCACTAACTTTCAAGATTTCAATTTTACCTGTACCAGGATCCACTCTTAAATCAATAATATTTGCGGCATAAGATCCTTCTTGTCCTGCAGGATTAATATGAGATTTACCTGTAATTGGGCCACCAGTGTCTCCAAGAAGAGCAGCAATCTGTTTAAGGCTTAATTTTAATTCTGGATCAGAAGAATGGAATAAAGTTCCTTCTTTATATTGAACGTTATCTTGAGGCGTATCCCAAATTAAAGCAGCTCTTTTGATTAATTGTGATTTGATATCATTTGCTGTATGATAAGCTGCAAATCCAGTCTTGAATGCAACTCCGCTTCCTCCTGTTACAGATGTATAACCAATAGTGTCTGTATCACCAATCTGAGGAATTACATTTTCGACAGGTATTTCTAAAACTTCAGCAAATTGTTGAGCGACAGCTGTTCTACTTCCACCAATATCAACTGATCCTTCTGTCAAAGAAAAATTACCATCTGGTAACATATTAGAAATAACACTTGATATTCCTGCATTATTTCTACAGAATCCTAATGATATTCCTCTACCAACAAAATCGCCCTTTGGTAAAGGCATTTTATAATGGGGATGATTTTTTATACTTTGCATAACATCAATCGCTCCAATTGTGCCATTTATTACTCCATCAGCTCTTCTGGTACCTTTCCTAGCAGCATTTAAAATTCGTAAATCAACTGGATCTAAATTTACAACCTCAGCAATTTCATTCATCATACTTTCAACTGCAAACATGGCTATTGGAGAACCTGGTGCTCTGTATGCTGTAGTTTTAGGTTTATTGGTAACTATATCGTATCCATCAATATGAACATTTTCAATGTTATATGGAGAAAATATAGCAGAGGCAGCTCCACTTACAGGAGAACCTGGAAACGCACCTGCTTCTAATAGCATAATAGCTTTTGCTCCATTAATTTTACCTTTCGAGTCATACCCTAAGGTTATTTTTTGATAACTACCAGATGTAGGCCCTGTAGCTTCTAATACTTCAGATCTACTCATGGTCATCTTTACTGGGAAGCCAGATTTTTTTGATAGAACAGCAGCCAAAGGCTCTAGGTATGCTGACAATTTACCACCAAATCCTCCTCCAATTTCCATAGGTATCACAGTAATTTGAGATGCAGGTATTCCTAATACCATAGCTACTGAATCTCGAATTCCAAAATGTCCCTGGCTACTACACCATATGGTTAATCGATCATTAGGTCTCCACCAAGCAGTCCCATTCGTAGGTTCAATATATCCTTGATGAACAGTTTTGGTTCTAAATTCTCTTTCTAATATATGCTCAGAATTTTTAAGAGCATCATCTGCATCACCTAGTTTATAGACTTCAATAGTGCCAATATTAGTTCCATTTGGATTTGAATCATAGATATCTGATGTTTTTTCCCAATTTTCATGTATTATATCTGAATCCTTGCTAATTGCTTCTTCAACAGTAGAAGAGTGTTTTAAAATTTCATATTCAATTTTTACTAATCTCAAGAGTTCCTCAGCTTGATCTGGTGAATTAGAAGCTATTGCAAGTATTGGATGCCCTTTATATAAAACTTTTTCAGAAGCTAAAACGTTAGTTATTCTTACCTGGCCATATAAAGGATCTTTAGTAACTTCTGGAGCTGGGGCCAAATCTTTTGAAGTTACAATAGCTTTACATTCAGGATGTTTTTTTAAATCACTCAAATCAATAGATTTTATACGTGCGTGAGGATGAGGACTTCGTAAAACTTTTCCATAAAGCATCCCTGGTAAATTCATATCAGCGCCATAAAGAGCTCTTCCCGTAACCTTGTCAGTACCATCATGTCGAATTGGTGATTTTCCTATAACTCTAAAATTCGTTTCAGTTGCCATATTGCCTCCATATAAATCAGACTATAGTTATACTATTTTATTATGAGATAGATTACAACAAATTATTTTAGGAATAATTATTTAATAAGTCAAAAATTTGTTTAGACTGGGATTGTTCTTCTCCCACTTTAGCAATACTGTATCTCATACTTGTTCTTGCTAGCTCTATATAAAGAGGCAGGATATCTGGATGTGAGGATTTCAAGGCTTCTAAATGCATCTTAATAGTTTTCACATCTCCTCTTACAAAAGGCCCAGCCATTGAATCAGGTATTCCTAATTTTAAAATATTCTCACAACTATTTATCATCATTGGAATTAAAGCTTCGGAGCCTGTAGATTTGTCTAATCCTATTTTTTCCCATATATCAGAAATAGCTGAACCTAAGCCAAGTAACAAATTACCTGCCATTACTCCTGACAGATGATATAAAGCACGAAAATCAGAATTTACTTTTATGGGTTTACAATCTAAATCAGATAAAATTACATTAATGAATTCTAAAGATTTACTATCACCGTCGATTCCAAAAGTTACATCTTTCAAATTCTTACTTCCTAAATCCATATCAGAAAAGGGATATAATGGATGCATACTTCCTGCAAAGGCTCCTTCTTGCTGAGGTTTTGCAAAAACGCTTAAATCAGTAACTCCAGAACAATGAATTACGATTTGATTTTCTCGCCAAACTAATAATTCAGAAATTTCTTTGATACTTTTATCAGGTGTTGTAATAAAAATCGCATCACATTCATCAGACATTTCTTGATAATTATTTGCTATTGTAGAATTAGTAAGCTTGGAAGCTAAATGTTCCGAAGAAGTGACGGATCTACTATATATTTTGTATATATTGTAACCCAAAGAATCTAGTGCTATTGCTATGGACCCTCCAAGAGCACCTGCTCCAATAAATCCAATTCTGATTTTCTTATAATTTTTCATTAACTTAGATTTACTTAAATAATTAACATAATTAATTTTATAACATCTTAAGAAATTAATCGCAAACTTAGATATAATCATTTCATGTTAGGCTTTAATATAGGAAATGCAGATATTGTTTACATAATAATTGTGTATGTATCCTCGGCTATACCATGGGCTTATTACATTGGAAAATTAAGACTCAATTCTGATATAAGAAACTATGGTGATAAAAACCCTGGCACAGTTAACGTTTTCAGAGCTGGCAGCATTACTTGGGGGTTTATTGCAAGTTTTTTTGAAATAACCAAATCTGGCCTACCAATTTACTTTTTCTTATCTAACTATTCAATTGATAATTTTACGATGATAATCTTTGTAATTGCTTCTTTGTTTGGACATGGTTTTTCACCATTTCTAAAATTTAAAGGCGGGAAATCTCTTGCTGTAACAGCGGGAACTTGGCTTGCAATCACAAAATTTGAAGCTTTTTATATTATTACACCTTGCTTAGCAATTATGAAATTAATACAAAAAAACGATGCAATAACTGTTACCGTAGCTTTTTCTTCATTAGGGATTTACTTATTATTGAGAAATCCGTCAAATTTTAGTACACATTCTTTATTAATTGGGATTTTATTTAATTTATTGTTTATAATTTTTAAACATAGAAAGGAATATAAAAAGAAAATGGCATTTAGGTTCAAATTAAAATGACAGAAATATTTTTTGATCAAATATTTACAAAAGATAATTTCATATATTGGTATATAGGACTAATTATCATAGCTCTTTTTAATGTTATAACTGGACTAACCAATTTTTTTTGGCTAAAAAAATTACCTAAGAATAAAATTAATAGCAATTATTCATTACTTTCTATATTGGTACCAGCAAGAAATGAAGAAGATGTACTGGAAACTACAATAGAATCTATATTAAATCAAGAATACTTAAATTTTGAACTTCTAATTTTAAATGACAATTCTACTGATAACACAAAAAACATTATTACAAAATATGAAAAAAAATATTCTAACGTACGTCTTATTGAAGGTGATAAACTTCCAAAAGGATGGTTAGGTAAAAATTGGGCTTGCCATCAATTGTCAAAAAAAGCAAAAGGAGATTATTTGCTTTTTATGGATGCGGATACAAAAATTGACAAAAGAATATTAGCTGATACGTTAAATGTGTTACATAAAGACAATTCTGATTTATTGTCTTTAGTACCCAACAGAGAAACAATATTAATAGCTGATAATGCAATGAAAAAAATAATTTCATGGTTTATTGTTTGCTGGCTTCCAATGAAATTAGCATTAACATTGAATATGCCTTTTTTATCTGCAACATTCGGACAATTTATGCTTTTCAAAAAACAATCATTTATAAGTATTGGTGGTTTTGAAAGTATTAAAGATAATCCTGTTGACGACTTTCAGTTAGGAAGAAATATTAAAAGAAAAAAATTGAAATGGAATTTATATGATGGCGAAAGAAGAATATCAACAAGAACTTATAACAATAATAAAGACTTTGTAAGCGGGTATTCTAAAAACATTTTTCCTGCTGTAGGTTATAGTATATCTATCTTTTTAAGTATTTTTACAATTTTGCTATCATTTGTACTTTTTTCCACCCTCCCAATTATTTTGTACCTTATTGGAATGGAACAAAATAATGAATTTATAATTTTAAGTATTACTTTATTTACACTATTAGTTTTATCATGGTCAATTGTGACTTATAGATTTCATTATTCTTTATCTACTCCACTTTCTTTTCCTTTATTAATTTCGTTGGTTATTTTACTGGCCGCAAGATCTTTTTCTGATAATTTGTTATTTAATTCAACTTGGAAAGACAGAAAATATAAAACTCCCAAAAATAAATTAAAAATCTAACTCCCTTGTTAGATCAATGATAAAATGTTAGAATTCAATAATTATATTACTAACTAAATAATGGACCCCAATAAAACAAAAGCCCTAGACCAAGCGATTGGTCAGATAGATAAACAATTTGGTCAAGGATCGATTGTTAGGCTTGGCTCAGAAAATAGTAATCTAAAAGTAGAAGCTATTTCTACAGGATCAATTAATCTTGATCTAGCTCTTGGTGTTCAAGGTGTACCAAAAGGTAGAATTACTGAAATTTTTGGCGCTGAATCATCGGGTAAATCTACTCTTTCATATCATGTGATTGCTAGTTGCCAAAAATCGTCAGGTGTTGCTGCTTATATTGACACAGAGCATGCATTAGACCCTGGATATGCCAAAAGATGTGGCGTTAATTTAAATGACTTGCTAGTATCTCAGCCAAATGGTGGAGAAGAAGCATTAGAAATATGTGAATATTTAGTTCGCAGTGGAGCAGTTGATCTAGTAGTGGTTGACAGTGTTGCAGCTTTAGTGCCAAAAGCAGAATTAGAAGGTGATATGGGAGACTCTCATGTAGGACTCCAAGCTAGGCTTATGTCGCAAGCTCTTAGAAAATTAACTCCAGTGATAAGTTCTTCTAATTGTGCTGTCATTTTTATAAACCAGCTTCGTGAAAAAATCGGTGTTATGTTTGGGAATCCTGAAACAACTCCAGGTGGAAGAGCATTGAAGTTTTATAGCTCGCTTAGAATTGATTTAAGGAGAATTGAAACAATAAAAATTGGCACAGAAGCCGTTGGTAATAAGGTTAGAGCTAGGATAGTTAAAAACAAAGTAGCGCCTCCTTTTAAAACTGCTGAATTTGAAATAGTGTATAATCATGGAATTTCAAGAGAAGCAGACATTATTCAACTAGGTGTAGAAAACGAAATAATCACTAAAAGCGGATCTTTCTATTCCTACGGAGAAACAAAGTTAGGCCAAGGGAAAGAAGCTGTTAAACAATTTCTAAAAGACAACGATAAAATGTCGAAGGAAATTGAATCCAAAGTTATTAGTATTATTAACCACGAGGATAATCAAAACTAAAATATGGTACTAGAAATAATATTAATAATAATTTCTATTGTATTATCAGCGTTTTTTTCCAGCTCCGAGGCAGCGTTTCTTTCAATACAAAAAACCAAACTTTTTAATATGGTTAATAATAAAATGAAGGGAGCGGCACTTGTAGCAAAATTATTAGAAAATAAAGACAAACTTATATCAACTATAGTTGTGGGTAATGCGATAGTTAACATAGCTTTCGCAGCTTTACTAAGTGCAGTCTTCTTTAAGATTACTGAAGATGAAATTCAAACTGCCTTTTTAACCACTTTAGTAGGAACTATAATATTGGTTATTTTTGGAGATGTTCTACCAAAAGCAATAGCTGTAAGACTATCGGAATCTGTAACAAGAATATATGCCAGGCCATTAAGGGCGCTCGAGATAATTTTTGCACCCATTGTATTTATACTGACTTTGATATTAAAAGGGATTGATAGTACATCAAATATGAATAGCAGCGCAGAATCAAATTCAATAACTGAAGAAGAACTTTTAACTTTAATAGACATTGGAGAAGAAGAAGGTTCACTTGAACCAGAAGAAGCTGAAATGATTGAAAATGTATTTCGTTTTGGGGACTCTCAGGCACAAGAAATCATGACACCTAGAATTGAAATCATTTCACTTTCTATTAATTCAACAGTGAAAAATTTTAAAGATATATATTCTGAACATAGTCATTCCAGATTCCCTATATATGAAGGAACTGAAGATAATGTAGTAGGAATAATTTCGTCTAAAGATATTTTAATGAGTTTATCTAAAAAAGCTGCCGATGATAATACCGAATTAAAAAAACTAATTAGAGAACCTTATTTTGTGCCTGAAACAAAACGAAATTTTGAAATATTTAATGAAATGAGAAGTTCTGGAGATAAGATAGCTATCATTATAGATGAATATGGAGGGCTTTCCGGAGTTTTAACTTTAAGAAAATTATTAGAAGAAGTAGTAGGTGATTTTGGTGAAGAAGGAACAGAGCCAGAAGAAGAATTAGTTGAAATAGATATAAATACTTTTAATATTGATGGCGGAATAAGTATTCAAGATTTAAACGAAGAGCTAGAAGATTCAAATATAGAGGTACCTATACCAGATGGAGATTACGAAACTGCTGCAGGTTTTGTGATGCAGAAACTAGGAAGAATACCACAAGTTGGTGATCAAATAGAATTTTCAAATTTAATCTTTGAAGTTAAAGAAACAAAGGGATTAAAAATAGATCTTTTACAAGTTAGAAAAAAAACTCCTAATACAATTCCCTTTTCAAATACTGAAAACACATTATAAGTTATGATTTTAAGTCAAAGAATAGCTACAGAGTTGTTGCCTTTCATTACCAGTAATGTCAAAAGCAAATCTAATGTTATTATTGCATGTTCAGGTGGTGCAGACTCGACTGCATTATCGATAATTATGTCAAAAATTGTTCTCGCATATCCTTTGAACATAAAATTAATCTATATTAACCATAATATTAGAGATGGAGAAATCATTAATAAAGAAAAAACTTATGTAAGTAATTTGGCTTCATTTCTGAATTTCGATTATTCATTTTCAGACATAAAACAAAATGAATTTAATACTATTCACAAGGGATCTATAGAAAACACTTTGAGGGTATTAAGATATGAAAAATTGACACTTAATGCACAAAAGTTCAGCTCAAACGTAATACTAACCGGGCACACAGCAACTGACAATGCTGAAACTATATTATTCAATATTGTAAGAGGTACAGGATTAAAGGGAATAGAAGGGATAAATAAAAAACTAATAAAAAAAACTGATTCAAATAATATGCAAATATTAAGACCATTACTAGATATCCAAAGAATAACAACAGAGAATATTTGTTCTGAAAACAATATAGTTCCTATGACAGACATTTCAAATAAAGATCTAAAGTTCACTAGAAATAGGATAAGAAATAAAATCATTCCTGAATTAAATAAAATTAATCCAAAAACTATTGATGCGTTAAATAAATTAGGTAACATTGTAAAAATTAATAACAAATCAAATAAACAACATATTGATTATTTCTACCATAAATTAATATCTGAAAAAGGTTTAAACAAAAAAATTAATGACGTAATTGTGTTTAGAATACTTCCTGATTCGATAAGATCAGAATTAATAAGAAGAATAATGGGCAATACATCTGTAAAAAATCAATTTAGTATGGAACATATTCAAAAAATAGATAAGTTATTAGGCTCAGAAGGAAATAAGCATTATGATTTGCCTGATGGTTATAAATTCATCAAGGAATATAACATAGCTCGTTTTGAAAAAAAGATAAATATTAAAATCTAATTATGCTAATTTATTTAATTTAGGATTATCAATTAAACCTGGAATTTGGCCATTTCTAGCAACGTCTGATCCATCAATCTGCTTAATTTCCGAAGAAAAAGGAAGAGGATTTGCTGTTCCAATATATTTTTCAACTATAATTCCTTGTACAGGTACTTTGTGGGCATTAATTTCGGATATAAATTCAGGGGTCATAGCGTTGCCCGACAAATATAATTCAACATAATTATAACCTGCATTGTCTAATCTTATTTTTAATTCTTTTATAACATCAAAGTCATCAGGAGTATGATTATTTATTACAAACTCAACACCTCTTGTTT
This sequence comes from Chloroflexota bacterium, assembly GCA_002715665.1. The sequence goes on from PAZO01000018.1 coordinate 45,328, forward strand.
TTTCTTTAAGTGCTTCAGATATTTTCAAAGCTTCGTGATTAATTGATTCAATTGCACCTACAGAAAATATTCTTTGGATATCAGGTTGTAAGGTAGAATCATATGCTTTAGCAGCTGATACTGCATCTCCAAAAAGCATCGACAATGATCCGGACATCGTATCAAAACTAGTTGTATTGCTAATTCGAGCTCCAAGATTAGTACTACATTGGACTGCTCCGCCTACTACAGCAGAATAATCTGCCATTTCTGCAACGTTTGGATGAACATATTTAGAAATTCTTGAAAGAATTGGTATTTCTCCTGAATTTTTAACACAATCTCTAGCTGATGTTGCCCAACCTGAGCACGAACTAAGGATTCCGTTGATAGAAGGTTCATATAACCCAAATCCACCATATGGACCAATAATTCTCAACACAACATCGTTAGATATCATATCTTCTCCTTCATCTAGGGCCCATAACTCACACCCCGTATCAGGTAAAACTTTATCTAGTAAAGATTTAACTTCGTTAAGCCCGGCTACTACTCCATTTGTTGTAGTATAAAATTCTATTGCCACATTAGGGTTGAGAGAGTTATTTCTTAATACTGCAGCATTTCTTTGATGCCTAATATCACCTACATCACCTACTAAAATAGCTCTTCTAGCTTCAAATTGATTTTCTACCATAAAATATAACTATATTACTTTAATTTAAAAGAACTAGTATGTTATCGTGAGTAAATACTAATTGCAAGACTTCATTAATGAATTTCATCTGAATTGATATAATTAAAACAAACATAATAATATTCAAACATGACTCTTCCAAATACATTTTTTGACTTTTTACCTACATGGCTAGGAGTATATGGGTTAACGTCCATCATGCTCGCAATTTCAGCTTTATTATTTTATAAAAGAGTTGTTTATCATATACTAAACTCAAATCACAAATTGGATTATTCAAATATCAATCAAAGAATAAAAAATGTAATTATAAACGGACTTGGCCAAAAAAAAGTATTAAAGAGAACAAGTATCACTAAAGATAGATCTGGTATTGGACACGTTGTTATATTTATATCATTTTTATCATATAGCATCTCATATTTGATATTCATTTACGGTGATTCAATCAATGAAGATTTTTCCAATTTTCTATTAGGGTCTTTTTTAAAAAAAATATACTTAAATTACCTCGAGATAGTAGCAATATTTGTTTTTATTGCAATTATTTCAGCTTTAATCAGAAGATGGATATTAACTCCCACAAGGCTTAAATTTAAACTAACTAAAAAACCAGAATCAGCAATAATTCTTTTATTAATTTTAGCTTTAATGTCTACTCACCTTCTATCTGAAACAATGAATCAAGCTATGAATGTCAGAGATGGATTTTATGTGGTTTCAACAAATTTGAGTAAATTATTTATAGATTCCGATATGAATAAAAATAACTATATTTTTATTCATGACTTGTTTTGGTGGCTGCATTTGATGATTATTCTTTCTTTTGCGGTATACATTCCTTTATCAAAACATTTACATTTATTAGTTAGTCCATTATCTTTCTTTTTTGGAACACAATCTAATAGCGGAGGAATAATTGACACTCCTAATAATCTTGAAGAAATGGAGGTATTTGGGGCAAATAATATTCAATCCTTTAAACCAAAACAAATTATGGATTTTTTTGCATGTGCTGTATGCGGCAGATGCTCAGAAGTATGTCCAACTAATTTGACAGAAAAACAATTGTCTCCTATGTACTTAGTAAATAACCTAATGAATAGTACGACTGCAAATTACAAAGACAAAAATATTGGTGTTATTGACGAAAATATTTCAAAAACAGAGATATGGGATTGCCTCAATTGCGGAGCTTGTGTAAATGAATGCCCGGTGGGAATTGATCATATTAGTCCCATAATAGACATGAGAAGACACTTAGTAATGGAAAAATCAGAAATGCCAGAAACTGCTGAATCTACACTTCTCAGTTTAGAGCAACGTGGACATCCTTGGCGAGGAACTACATTTACCAGATCTGATTGGCATCAGAATTTAGATGTAAAAACTATATCTGAAAACCCAAACGCCGAATATTTACTATGGATTGGATGCACAGGAGCACTGGTAGAAAGAAATCAAAATGTAAGTCAGTCTATAATTAAAATTTTAAATTCTGCAAAAATAGATTATGCAATACTAAGTAATGAGGAAACATGCACTGGAGACCCAGCAAAAAGAATAGGAAACGAATACTTATTTCANATACTTGCAAATCAAAATATTCAAAATTTTATTAAATATGATATNAAAAAAATCATCACTCATTGTCCTCANTGNTTAAATACNATTAAAAANGAATACCCATCATTGGGCTTTAATGCAGAAGTTATAAGTTATACTGAAATCATTAATGAACTCATCAATTCTCAAACTATTATCCCGATTAAAGAAAACAGGAAATCTGTTGCTTACCACGATCCTTGTTTTCTAGGCAGGCACAATAGTATATATGAACAGCCAAGAGATATTGTTGATTCAATTCCAGGATTAAAAAGAATGGAAATGTGCAGAAATAAAGATAAAGCTTTATGTTGCGGAGCGGGTGGTGGACATATGTGGATAGAAGAAAGTAACGAAAAACGAGTAAGCCATCTAAGAACTGATGATTTTCTAGAAACAGATTCTGAAACATTAGCAGTAGCATGCCCATTCTGTTTGCAAATGTTCGAAGAAGGCCTGTCAGCGAAAACAGAATCAAAAAAAGAAGTAAAAGATATTGCAGAATTATTAGAGGAATCTCTTGAGAAAGAAGATTAGTATTACAATTGACTCAAGTAATTATTAGCATCATTATACCCATCCTTACTTCCAACATCAAAGTGAATGCTTTGGCTATCAATAACATAAAAATTTTCCGATTTTAATAATTCTACCAGCGCATCAGTTAATTGAATTTCACCACCATGGCCAGGGTTAAGAATATCAAGGTAATCAAAAATTTTTGTACTCAAATAATATCTACCTAATATTGAAATATTAGATTGTGTATTATTTGGATGNGGTTTTTCCTTTAAACAAGCTACTTTTCTATAACTAGAATTTTTANAATCAGATAACTCTATTATTCCAAAATTACTCACCAAATCTTTTGAGATTTTTTTTCCTAAAAGAATATTTGATTTTAAATTTAATGAAACTTCTCTCATATTTTTCAAAATTGGATTGGTTGAAAATATAAAATCATCCGGTAATATTATTCCAAAGTGATTTTCTGAAATATGAACTTTTGCAAGATTTATAGCATCACCTAATCCTTTGGGAGTTATCTGTTCAACCATAATAAAATCTATTGTAAATTTATTAATATCTTGTACAAAAGGTAATTTATTAGAATTGTAGATATTATTTATATGTTTTTTCAACTTCAAATCATCAGGAGATATAATCAGAATTATTTTTGTTGCTCCTGACATCAATGATTCAGATATAGCATAATCAATTATTTTAAAATTACCTAAATCTAGCATTGATTTACTTGTATTTTTAGTCATTGGATATAATCTAGTGCCTTTACCTGCACAAGGAATAACTACAGTATTTGACATATTTTAGAACTACTTAATTTAAATTAAACTAATGATATAATATCAGTTCTAAATTTTTTCTGTGTCAAAATCAAAAATATAAAATATACTAAAAATGCTAATCCGGAAAGTCTAAATAACAAATTGTAATCAATGTAATCTGCAAGAGCTCCAAAAATCAAATTTCCAAATGCCATTATTCCTCCAGCATGGAGCAAATACAAGCTCATAATTCTCCCTCTAATTCCATCTGGAACAATTTTTTGTACCATGGTAGTGGTTACAGACATAAATGAAGCTTGAGATGCNCCAACAAAAAAGATACAAATCATACTAATATAAAAGGATGAGATATCAGAAAAATATACAACATANCCTAGTAAAACTGGAAATATTCCACTTCCCAANGAAGACATCAAGAATAAAGAAGCTTTTATTTTTGATGTCTTAGCATTAGATAAAATTAAGTTTCCAACCAAAGACCCTGCCCCAAAAAACATAACTAAGTATCCTAAATATTCACCTGAATTGTCGTTTAGGGCGTTTTGCGCAAATATAGGTAAGATAGATTCGTATGACATTACTAAAGCGCAGTGGACAGCTACAGTCAATATAATTACAAAGATCAATCCATTTGTATAAATATATTTAATGCCCTTAAATATACTACTTAATATATCTGAATCAGTTGCGGATTCTCCTGAAGACACAGTTTGTATTTTATAAATAAAATAAGTACTTGAAAATTGAAAAACAAAACTAAATAATAATAAAAATTGTCCGCCATCCATAATGTTCAAGCCGATAAAAGGAGAACCAATTAGTAAACCAAAAAATCTACTTCCATGCCTTGAAGCTGCATTAAGAGTAATAGCATTTAACAAATTTGATTTAGGAACTTGATTCGGTATTAATGATGAAACTGTTGGTTCTTGAAATGTTCTTATAGTGCCTAAAATAAATGAAATTAAAGTTACTAATATTAAAGGGTAAAAATTAAATAAAGCACATAAAAATAAAACTAAACAAAATATCGAATTCAATATATACATTAACAAAGCAAGAGACTTTCTGTCATATTTGTCAGAAATATATCCGGCAAAAGGAGAAACCAACAAAAATGGCAACATACTGGCAAATATTACTATTCCGACGTTAGCTGAATTATCTGTTTCTTTTAAAATCAACCATGATAAACCAACCGAAAAAGTCCAATAACTACAACCTGATAACATATTAGAAATCCAAGTCATTCTAAAATCTTGATATTTCAAGGAGTCAAACATCCTGTAATTAGTAATTGATTTCATTTTCACCTTCAGAATAAACTACATATAATCAAACTAAAATAATCTTATTTTAATTTAGAATATAAACAATACATAATATTAACAAAAACATAGTATTTCATTAATATTAAAAAAATTACTAAAATTCAAGGCTGTATAATGAAAAAACAAGTATTAGATTGTGTTGTAGTAGGAGGCGGACCTGCTGGGGCAAGGGCAATTTATGAATTGTCAAAAATCTCAACAAATATAGCTTTAATTGATTACAGAGAAACTTTAGGTGATAAATTATGCACCGGAATTATAGGTACAGAATGCGTTGAAAAATACGGTATTGATAATAACATAATTTATCAAGAAGCGGATTCGGCAGATATAATTAATCCCGCAAAAGACATATTTCATTTGAAATCAGAAAAACCTAAGGCATATATTATTGACAGAGTTCAATATGTTCAAAATCTAATAAATAAAGCAAAAAATAATAATGCTAAAATAATTTGTAAATATAGAGTAACCGGAATAGATCAAANAGAAAACAAAGTTGCAATAACTTACTCCAATAAAAAAGAAGAAAAAGTCATATACTCAAAATCTATCATTTTAGCATCAGGATTAGAAAATAAACTTATAAATGACTTTAATATCGCTCCTCTAAAAAAAGAAAACATACTAAATGGATCACAATTAAAAATCAAATCTAAATATCCAAACGTAATATCAAATACAAAAGTATTTATAGGATCAAATTATGGATTTCAGGGATTTGGATGGATAGTCCCAACATCTAATGATGAATTACTAATAGGAGTTTTAGCGAAAGATAAAAGTAAAAAAATAATAACAGAATTTATCTCTTTAGTTACAAAAAAATACAATATTATTATTAATGAATCAGACAAAAAAAATATAAAATCATGGGGAATCCCTATCAAACCATTAGAAAAAACATATGATAATAGATTATTAGTTGTGGGTGATGCAGCGGGATTAGTAAAACCAATAACTGGTGGTGGGATTTATTATTCTCAAATTTCTGCTGAGATTGCTGTTAAAACTATAAAACATGCTTTAGAAATTAATAATTTTAATTGCGAAGTAATGGCTAATTATCAACAGAAATGGGAAAAACAGATTGGTGATGAAATAACTAGAAGTAATAAATTAAGAGATACATTATTTGGATTTGAAGATAACATGTTAAATCACTTAACAAAATTTACTTTATCTAATAAATTAATTTCAAAAATTTTATTATCAAAATCTTCNTCATTTGATAATCATTTTNNATCATTTGTAAATTTTATANACAACGAAAAAGTTAACANTCTNTTTTCNNAATCAAAGTCTAATTCAATAAAAACATTAATCCCAAATTTGAAAAAAAAATTTTTAGATAATCTTAGAAANTAAANTNCCATTTATNTNTTTAATAATTATTGGAGATTTNAATTCATTTATTTTTAATGCTTGGNGTTTNTCAAATTCAGGGTAATGTGGTTGNAANGGATCTCCAAATTTTTTTGATTCCNTACAATCTTCAATNATTTTTACNACACTATGTTCATCTAAATNTGATTCCTCTAAAATGCTTTTGATATATATAGCACANAATTCATCNTCTTCTGTTCTTCGTTCATTNTTTTNNGTGTCTCTNGANCCCATNGATACCAAACTAACCTCAGTTGGATCCANTGANTTAATATAANTNGCAGTAGNTTCNGCATTTATCAANGCNCCNCCTAAAATTAAATCTGCATTTTTTGCCAACTNAGCNCCTGTTGTNCCATTCATCGTACAGTGTATCAAANTNTTATTTTTNAAATCGATATTTCTCAANTCANNTGGAGAATTNCCAAAATCGAAATCTTTTGGTCTCTTNCCTCCAATTTCTCCCANGCANTAATCNCCNTTNCCNTGCTCTTTNAAACTTAATGCNTTTGAAGTTTCAGCAACATTTAATATANAATTNACNCCTCTATCAAAAGCGAANGATTGTGTNGTAAATGCACGATATACATCTATAATAACTGTTAAACCTTTAGCACTNTTTGCGCCNTCAGATAAACTAANCAAATTAATTTTCAATTTNAAACCTCGTCTGGTAATACAAAATTTATATCTTTTTCACTTTCTCCAACANTNTCAATTTTTGAAGGNTGAATATANGAAATAAATTCATCGATNANTACTTCAGGAGTCGANGCACCTGATGTGATTCCAATTTTANTATANTTATTCANATCCATATCTTTAATTTCTTCTACAGAGTTAACCAAAANAGATGGNGTTCCNTNACTTTCAGACATNTCTTTTAATCTTACACAATTTGAACTTGTNTCNGATCCAACTACAANGATTATTTCAACGAATTTAGTCAAATTTTTAACGGCNTTTTGNCTATTNGTAACNGCGTAACATATATCATTTCTTATGATAGANTTTTTGAATTTTTNCTTCAATTTATTTGANATTGATTTTGTGTCATCAATNGACAAGGTAGTTTGNGATAATACCGCNANAGATTCNGANTTATTCAATTTAGGAATATTATTTTTTTCCCTATCNTCAATTAAAATCATATCAGCCTGTCCCATNGTACCTATTACTTCCTGGTGATCTCTNTGNCCGATTAAAATAATCTTACGNCCTTCTTTACTATACTTTANNGCTTCATTNTGAACNTTNGTAACCANAGGNCATGTNGCATCTATAATNTTTACATTTTTNGATTTTGCTAANTCATAATCNCTAGGNGGCGAACCNTGAGCAGAAAANATCACTGTTGATCCATNAGGAACATCTTCGATATTATCTACAGTNATGGCTCCTTTATTTTCAAGATCAGAAACTACATACTTGTTATGGACGATTTGATGTTTTACATATATNGGGCTTCCGTGTATTTCTAAAGCTTTATTNACTATTTCTATTGCTCTNACAACTCCGGCACAAAATCCTCTCGGAACAGCAAGATATAAATGCATACATAAACCTTTTANTAATATAAATATACTAATANAAATATATTGTATCNTGTGATGCTATAATTTATAAGTATATATAAATTAATCAGGANAGGAATATGATAAATTTAGCTGAAAGAATGCAAAGATTAGGAACTGAAACNGCTTTCGAGGTTTTAGCAAAAGCAAAAAAATTAGANTCTCAGGGAAAACACATAATACACTTACAAATCGGAGAACCTGATTTTANTACTCCTGANAATATTATTAATGCCGGNAAACAAGCATTAGATNATGGATATACAGGNTATAANCCNTCTGCNGGGTATGANGAGCTNAAAAATGAAATAAAAAAATANTCAAAAAATATAAGATCTCTTGAATTTGANAAAGACCAAGTAGTNATAACCTCTGGAGGAAAGCCAATTATGTTTTACACTATGCTNGCNCTTATAAATCCAGGAGATGAAGTATTATACCCCAACCCAGGNTTTCCTATTTATGANTCGATGATAAANTTTGTAGGAGGAAAACCANTACCTCTNAAACTNGAAGAAAAACTAGGATACAANTTTGATATAAACAAACTCGAATCCCTNATTAATNANAAAACAAAATTNATTATTTTAAATTCCCCAAACAATCCNTGTGGAAGTGCAATTAATGNANNAGANATGNAAANAATTGCNGATATCCTNGAANATAAAAATATAACTATNCTTTCTGATGAAATATACTCACAATTCTTATACGAAGGNTCTCANNCAAGNATTTCTAATCANAAAGATTTAGCTTCNAAAACTATAATTCTNGATGGGTTTTCAAAATCTTATTCAATGACNGGNTGGAGAATTGGATATGGAATATTNCCCAANGAATTANTAGANCCAATAACNAAATTAATAACTAATAGTAATTCTTGTACTGCAAGTTTTACTCAGATGGCTGCAATTGAGGCNCTATCAGGTAGCCAAAAAAGTGTACANAATATGGTGAAAGAATTTAAAANACGTAGAGATTTAATTGTAGATGGCTTGAATAGNATNAAAAACATAAGTTGNCCTACNCCNTCGGGAGCNTTTTATGTATTTCCAAATATTACTNCAACAAANCTTTCAAGNGAANTATTTGCAAGTAGNTTNCTTGACGAAAGTGGTGTAGCNACCCTNTCAGGAGAATCATTTGGNAAGGAAGGTAAAGGNTATATAAGAATATCATTNGCAAACTCTANAGAAAATATTTCTGAAGCTTTAAATAGAATAGANGACTTTGTTAACAAATTATGAATTACCAAAATTTNATTTCTGATATTAGTGANTGGATAAAAACATATTCANACAAANACAATTTTTCNACTTTNGTNGTNGGTATTTCAGGNGGTGTTGATTCTGCNGTTGTNTCTACACTTTGTGCTTTAACAGGAATAAANACTATAGTAGTTTCTCTNCCAATCAAACAATTNAAAATTCAAAATGATTTAAGCATTAANCANGGNATATGGNTANCNGAAAAATATAATAATGTAAAACATGAAATCATTNATATNACAAANATTTTTTTAGATNTAGAAAAAACCTTTGAAAATNNAANCTATAGTAGTTTGCATTCATTTGCAAATACAAGNTCAAGANTAAGAATGTTAGCTCTTTACCAAATTGCAGGAAGNAGTAATGGTATNGTTGTNGGNACTGGTAATAAAATTGAAGATTTCGGAGTAGGTTTTTNCACAAAGTACGGAGATGGCGGAGTAGANATATCNCCTATNGGAGATTGCATGAAATCAGATGTTTGGGAAATGGCAAAANTGTTAAAAATNAACAAAAATATTATAAACGCNTTACCAACAGANGGNTTGTGGGATGANGGNCGNACCGATGAAGACCAATTAANNGGATTAAGTTATNAAGATTTAGAAAAAGCAATGAATTTGGAAANACANGGNAATNACTCTNATGAATTNAATCAAAAAGAATTAGAATTGTTAAAAGTATATAAAGAAATACGCACCCCTAATNTACANAAAATGAATGAAATCCCTNTTTTNAAATTAAGGAAATAAAATTTTCNTTGTACCATTTTANTTCATTAATACTTTCAATTATATCTGACAANGNTCNNTGTGATGATTGTTTCTTAGGTANTTTTGATTTNTCACCACCCCAAGCAAGAAAAGATTCTTTAAAAGAACTNACATCAACATTTCGATAATGTAAANAATTTTCCAATTNAGGCATTTCTTTTTTTAAAAAAATCCTNTCTTGATAGACACTNTTNCCNCATANAGGTGNAGTTTTTTCTGAAGCAATNTTTGAAATAAAATCTAANGTTTTCNTTTCNGCNTCTGCNAGTAANATATNAGATTTTTTTATATCATCCAACAAACCNGATTTAGCNTGCATTTTTTTTGGCCAGTCCTCTAAAGTTTCCATTTCNTCNTCAGATCTCGAAATAACNATATCCGGACCTTCNTAAAGNATATTTANTTCTTTATCTGTGATNACTGAAGCAATCTCAACAATCACACATTTNGAAGAATCNANNCCTGTCATTTCAAGGTCAATCCANACCCAAAGATCATTTCTTAATTGNTTATTCAATACNNACCTATNAAGATTGNGTTGATAATANATTAGTCAATTTTTCACCTTCNATGGTNTCNTTGTCAATNAAATAGTCNACTACNGTATGAAGAGTTTTAATATTTTCTTTNATTANCANTTTAGATTTATCATANGCNGTTGTAATNACATTTTTGACTTCTTCATCNATTTGATTAGCAATACTTTCACTATAATCTTTTTGTTCAGAAACTTCTCTTCCTAAAAANACNGTCTCTTCTCTTTTACCNANTGTTCTAGGTCCTAATTTATCACTCATTCCATATTTCATAATCATAGTTCTAGCNATATGNGTAGCTTGTTCCATNTCATTNCTTGCNCCNGTAGTAATNTCNCCAAGTACAACTTCTTCCGCAGCNCTTCCTCCTANTGCAACAACTATTCTTGCCTCTAATTGTTTCTTTGTTTGTAANGCNGTTTCGTCATCAGGTAAAAATCTAGTATAACCTCCCATATGTCCTCTTGANATNATNGAAACTTTNACAGGAGGATCAGCTTCAGGNAGTAAATGACCACATAATGCATGNCCTACNTCNTGACAAGCAGTAACTTTNATNGTGTGATCACTCAANACTTTNTTTTTCTTAGCAGGACCTGCNATAACTCTGTCTATGGATTCNGCAATGTCTTCATGNCCAATCTTATCTTTCTTTCTTCTNGCNGCAAGGATAGCTGANTCATTCATCAAATTAGCTAAATCGGCTCCACTAAAACCTGGTGTTTGAGCNGANAATTGAGATAAATCNACGCCNCCTTCCATAGGTTTGCCNTGTGAATGNACTTTNANAATTTCAGTTCTACTTTTCATATCNGGNACNTCAAGAACAACTCNNCTATCNAATCTNCCTGGTCTTAATAAAGCNGGATCTAATATATCAGGNCGATTTGTTGCAGCAATTATTATAATATTAAAACCTTTAGACTCAAATCCNTCCATTTCTACTAATATTTGGTTAAGTGTTTGTTCTCTTTCGTCATGTCCACCTCCCAATCCTGANCCTCTATGNCTTCCTACAGCATCTATTTCATCTATAAATATNATGCANGGNGNATTAGTTTTNGCCTGNGTAAATAAATCNCTTACCCTNGAAGCNCCNACTCCTACAAACATTTCNACAAATTCGCTCCCACTNATAGAGAAAAAAGGNACATTNGCTTCNCCTGCTACTGCNTTAGCTANNAATGTTTTNCCAGTTCCNGGAGGNCCNACTAACAAAACNCCTTTAGGAACTTTAGCACCAAGTTTCTTAAANTTACCTGGTTCCTTTAAAAATTCNACTATCTCTGTTAATTCTAATTTTGCTTCTTCAACNCCTGCGACATCTTTAAATGTAACNCCNGTTTTATTTTCNGTAAATTTTCTNGCTTTNCTTTTNCCAAANCCAAANGTTTGATTCGCNCCTCCCTGAGCTTGTCTCATCATAAATAAAATAAGACCTCCNAAAAAGATGATNGGCAAGAANCTAAATAATACATTNAAAGCTGTATTCCATCCACTTCTNCCTTTAACAATGATATTTACATCACTTTTGATTGGGTCTATNCCAGAATCTTTCATNAATTCNATTANGCTAACACCAACTTCTTTTGATGATGTGTATTGNTTNCCATCCTGATTAGTAATATATAATTTTTCACCTTCNACAATGATTTCTTTAACNCTTCCTTTGTCAACCATTTCTAATGCCTCACTAACAGAAATNTTTGAATCTGTNCCAAAGGGATTAGACATTGAAGATAATATAAGAGCAAATAAAGTTGATGCTATTATAAGATAAACAAATCCATTTTTTTGTAAATTGGATTTCTTTTTTTTCATTTTTACCTCTTTAAGTTTTAACACANAAAAAATTTATACACTTAAATTTTATCATTTCTTGTACCTTGGAATCAAAACTTTATTGCTATAAAATCATAATCAAGGACTTAATCAATGACAAAAAACAAATCTTCAATAATAAAAATGACTCTAGACAANGGGTTAGATTTCATACTCAACGATGATAAATCAAAAGGATATGTAGCAGTTAACATTTGGTACCATGTTGGATCTAAGAACGAAAAAAAAGGTAAAACAGGATTTGCGCACTTATTTGAACATTTAATGTTTGAAGGATCGAAAAATTGTGATAAAAATTGGTTTTCAGTCATTGAGCCAATAAGCATAAAACCTGGTGGAATAAACGGNTCAACAAATACCGACCGAACTAACTATTGGCAAAATATCAGTCCTAATTATCTTGAAAGAGTCTTATTTATGGAAGCCGATAGAATGGGTTATCTGACAGAAGCACTAAATGAAGACAAACTAATTAAAGAGAAAAAAATCGTAATACAAGAAAGAAAACAAAGTTACGAAAACTCACCATATGGAGATAGTGAAGAATTTTTACAAAACTTGTTGTTTCCAAAACCCCATCCATATAACTGGCAGACTATTGGACTAGAAAAAGATATTAACAATGCAAAATTAAGTGAAACCATAGATTTTCATAAACAATTTTACATTCCATCCAATGCCAGCCTTACGATTTCTGGAAATTTCTCATCAGGAAAAGCTGTAAAATGGGTAACCAAATATTTTAATAATATCCCTTCACCAAAAAAACCAAATCCCAAATTTCAAAAACAAAGTTCTTTAAAAAATACAACTACACATGAAATTATCGGAAAGAGCCCTGCTACTCTTCCGAAGTTAATTATTAGATGGCCCACAAATTCTTATAATTTTAGCACAACAGAACAAAGTATGAGTTTATTATCATTAATTTTGGGAGATGGTTTGGGTAGCCGTTTACAAAAATCATTAGTTACTACAAATCAATTAGCTCAAGATGTTTATGTAGGACATTATTCTCAAGAACTAGCTGGAGAATTTGAAATATCGGCAACTCTAGCAAATGAAAAAAACTTTGATATCGTATACAAAAAAATTCTTGAAGAAATCAAAAATATTAGTGAAAATACTATATCAAACGAAGAAATTTTAATTGCTAAAAATAAATATCAATTAAGTTTAAATAGGCAGATTGAAAAATCNGGAGGATTCGGAGGGATAGCAGATATTCTTAATTATTTTAATATTTATGGCAAGAATCCTGCAGATTTTTTAACTTATATGAATTCATTTAAACAGGTTAACAAGAAAAACATATATGAATCTGCTCAGTATTTAATTTCATCTCCTCACATAAATTTATATTATAAAATTAAAAAATGAATAATCTACCAAAACCTAGTAAACAAAAATTCACATTTAATAAAGTTAAAATTAACCATTCAATTTTAAGAAATAATATCAATTTGTATAATGTGATAAAACCTTCTTCGGACCTTGTAACATTAGTATTTATCCTGCCTATAGCTGAACAATCTAGTAGTACTTATCCAAGTGGATCTATTAGTTTAAGTTTAAAAATATTATTTGAACAAGTGAATGATAAATCAAACATGTCATTACAGCAAAAATTGGAAAACAGTGGATCTGATCCTATTTATTCTTCCGATAGTGAAAAAATAATTATAGGTTTTCAATCCACATCAAATAATTGGGAAAATTCACTTAATATTATGCTAGATGCGATAAAAAATATTGATATAAATTCTGATGAATTTATGAGAATAAAAAAATTAAGATCAGGAGAAATATTACAAAACGAAGGCAATCCTATGTTTCTAGCACGTTCCGGGCTATTAAGTAATATTTATAACAGCAATTCAATTAAATCATATAGTTCAATAGGAAGACTATCTGAAATCAATCAAATAAAATTAGAATCAATTAAAAATATTGCAAAAAAAATATTTGACATAAACACCGAAACTAAGATAGCACTCATTAGCAATAACAAATACCCTAAGCTTATAAAAATTTTAGATAGCATCAATCCATGTTTAGATACAAAAGAATACAAATACAATAACGACCAAGGTCTTAACAAAAATTTATTAATTGCAACAAAAATACCTAGCCCGCAAAGTGTTATTTTATTTGCCAAGAGACTTTCTATCCCAAANTTTAACGAAAGGATTTCACTTGAAATATTTAATGAAATATTTGGTGGTTCTTTTATGTCAAGACTGAACAATAATTTAAGAGAAAGAAATGGTTATTCTTATGGATTTGGATCTAGTATTAGTTGGGCAAGTAATTCTGAGCCTACTATTTTTGCAGGAGGTTCTGTAAACTCTAACAACACTACAGATTCAATTGACGAAATTAATCATGAGATAAATAGCATCTTTTCAAACAACAAGCTAAAAGACTCTGAAATTAATAATGCTATATTTTCTATTAAATTAGGATTCTTAAAAAATTTTGAAACACANATGTCTTCTNTTAGCTTAACAAATAAAATTATTTTAGAAAATTTAAGTTTAGACTTTCATGATTNATATTTTGACAAAATTGAATCAATCACAAAAAATGATATTTACGATTATATAAACCTTAACTTTAGTAATCTAAAGGATTTTTCAACTGTTGTAGTAGGNGATAAAACTCATTTAGATAAATTAATTAATGAAGAAAAATTATATGCTGACATTATAAATGCAGAAAATATAATTTAAAATGAATTTCTATTATGATTGAAATCATTTCACTGAAGTGATACAATTTTTGTCTTGTTTAGTATCAGTTCAAAAAGGTTTATATTGAGTAAAGTAAGANTAGCTATCATTGGTGTAGGTAATTGTGCATCTTCTCTAGTACAAGGGGTAATTAAATACCAAAATGCCAAACCAGAAGATAAAATACCTGGAATAATGCATCCGGTCCTAGGTAAATACCACATAGGTGATATAGAATTTTCGGCTGCTTTTGATGTTGATAAAAACAAAGTTGGAAAAGACCTTTCAGAAGCCATATTTTCCGAACCAAATAATACAATCAAATTTCAAGATGTGCCAAAATTAAATGTTCCAGTCCATAGAGGAATGACTCATGATGGAATCGGCCAATATCTTGGAGAAATAATAGAAAAAGATTCTTCCTCAACTGATGATATTGTTTCAATTCTAAAAGAAACTAAAACAGATGTTGTTGTAAGTTACCTTCCTGTAGGTTCTGAAGAAGCGACCAAATGGTATGTAGAACAAGTATTAAAAGCAGAATGCGGATTCATAAACTGTATTCCTGTATTTATAGCTTCAAGTCCAAATGGCTACTGGCAAAAAAGATTTGAAGACGCTGGGGTTCCAATAATTGGTGATGATATCAAATCACAAGTTGGTGCCACCATAGTACACAGAGTTTTAAGTCGGTTATTTATGGATAGAGGAGTTGAACTTGAAAATACTTACCAACTTAACTTCGGAGGAAATACTGACTTCCTGAATATGTTGGAAAGAAACAGGTTAACCTCCAAAAAAATATCAAAAACGCAATCAGTGACTTCGCAAATAGACTATGAAATGAATTCTAAAAATATACACATTGGTCCAAGCGATCATGTACCTTGGTTAACAGATAGAAAATGGGCATATATCAGATTAGAAGGTAATAGTTTTGGTGATGTTCCACTAAATGTAGAGTTGAAATTAGAAGTATGGGACAGCCCAAATTCTGCAGGTGTAGTTATTGATGCTGTTAGATGCTGTAAAATAGCAATGGATAAAGGCATGGCAGGAGCAATTGAAGCACCATCTAGTTACTATTTTAAATCTCCACCCTCTCAACACACAGATAATGAAGCACGAAAACTTCTAGATGAATTTATAGAATCATCACTAGAATAATTTTGTTAAATGAAAGTTTGTATAGTCTGCCCTTATGGTATATCCTCACCAGGAGGGGTATGGAATCATATACAAAATCTTTCCAATGAAATTAAAAACAAAAAAATTGACCACATAATTGTTTTCCCTACTTCAAATTATAATTTGAAAAACAATAATTATTATCAAATTGGGAAACCATTCAAAATTAGAAGTGCAGGATCGATAGCCAATATTACAATTTCCCCATTTATAGGCGATAAAGTAAAAAACTTTCTTTCTTCTTATAATCCAGACTTAATACACATACATGAACCATTTGCAGGTAGCTTGCCAATGTTTTTCATTAAATATGCAAAATGTAAAATTGTAGCCACATTTCATTCAAACAAAGGAACATGGTTATACAAGTACAAA
>PAZO01000019.1 GCA_002715665.1 Chloroflexota bacterium
CAGAAAATGTTAAAGCAAATGCTACATTTACTGATCCACATCAATACCCATCAGGTATAACCCATGTTATTGTTAATGGCGAAATTGTAATTGAAGACGAGAAATTCACAGGAAAAACACCAGGAGAAATGATTACAGATTTTAATTCATAATTTAGGAGTAAATATGGATAAAATAGAAATTAAAAATGCAACTATAATTGACGGACTTGGTGGTGATCCTTATTTAGGAAATATATATTTGAATGATGGAAAAATCATTGCAATGACTAATGGTGAAAATATCTCTGCAGATATTTCAATAGATGCAACTGGTAAGGTAGTTACACCTGGATTCATAGATTTACATACTCATAGTGATTTGTCATTTTTGATAGATTCCACAGCTCAGAGTAAAGTAAGGCAAGGTGTAACGATGGAATTAATCGGGAATTGCGGAATGAGCGATGCAGCTCCCGTGAGAGATCACACAAAAGCATTATTAATGATGAAACTTTCTAGATATGGAGCTACTGGTGACATAGCTGACAATATTGGTTGGGCTGACTATGCTGGGTACATTAATGCTTCCAAAAAAAGAGGAGCTACTCTAAATATTGCATTTCAGGTGGGCCACGCTACCATCAGATCCGCAGTTATGGGTCAGGAAGACAGGCCTCCAACTGCAGACGAATTAACTGAAATGAAAAGATTAGCCGGAGAATCCATGGATGAAGGTGCACTCGGATTTTCAACAGGATTATATTATGCGCCAGGATTTTATGCCAGAACTGATGAAGTGATAGCAATCGCAGAAGAGGTAGGAAAAAGAAATAAACTATATTCTACTCATCAGAGAGATGAAGGCACAAGTTCTGTTGGATTATTTGTATCTTTAAATGAAGCAATTGAAATTGGAAGAAGGGCAGAATGTAAAGTCCAGATTTCACATGTGAAATGTGATACATTTTCTGTATGGGGTAAGGCTGATAAATATTTGGATTTACTAGAAAGTACTGTAACAGAAGGTTTGAATATTCGTGGAGATCAGTATCCTTATCCAAGGTCACAATCATCAATTATTGGCGCTATTTTTCCAAGATGGTCACTTTCTGGTGGAAGAGAGGGTACATTGAAAATAATGGCTGACGAAGATTTAAGAGGAGATTTAATTGATGGTATTAATGAAAATATTGCTAAAGGGAGAACGCCAGAGGGTCTAATGATTGGAAGATATTCATATGATGAATCACTAGAAGGTAAAAATATAGCAGAAATTGCTGATAGCATGGGTACTACTCCTGCAGAGGCTGTTTTAAGAATATATCAGGAAGGAGAGGCGATGGTAGTTATGCAAAGTATGGATGAGAAAGATGTTGATACTTTTGCAGCTCATCCCTTAATAGCAGTTGCTTCAGATGGGTCATCTATGTCAACAGAAGGAGTATTATCTGTCGGAAAACCACACCCAAGAAGTTATGGTACAAATCCAACATATATTGAACATTTTGTTAACAAAAAGAAATTAGTTACATTACAAGAAGGAATCAGGAAAATGACTTCATTGCCTGCTGAAAGATTAGGTCTTACAAACAGAGGAAGATTAGCTCCTGGTTATGCAGCAGATATTGTAATTATGGAAGCAGAAAATGTTAAAGCAAATGCTACATTTACTGATCCACATCAATACCCATCAGGTATAACCCATGTTATTGTTAATGGAGAGATTGTAATTGAAGACGAGAAATTCACAGGAAAAACACCAGGAGAAATGATTACTGATTTTAATTCTTAATTCTAGTTTTATGGATATATTAAGCTAATTATTTAATTTCTAATTTATTAAATGTGCTAAATTTAAATCTTAGTAGAATTAATGAATAAAGTAATTTTATCGTACTTCCAAAAACAAGTGACAAACTAATCCCTAACACTGATGATATATATCCTGCGATCCCTGGGCTAAAAGTATGAGCAGCTGTTCTACCCAAATTAGACATGCTTGCCATTTGTGTTTGATTGTTCTCTTTCACAATACTCATCATAAAAGCTTGTCGAGTTGGGATATCAAGATCATTAAACGTTTCTTTTATTAGATAAAGCACAGTTGCTAAAATCCAATTAGATGATAATGCAGCTACTATTATAATTCCATTAGCAATCATTTGACTTAAAATCATAGTGTTTAGAACACCAATGTTTTTTGCAATTTTAGGGGCTATCACAAGAGACAAACCATTTAATACTTGAGCAATAATAAATATTATTGATAGAGTAGCTTCACTTAATGAAAACTTTTTAATTAACCAAAATGTGATAAAACTTCTTGCTATAAATCCTCCACCAAAAGAATCTATTGCAAATAAGAATGTAATAATAATGATTAATGAAGATTCGTTGTTTTTTATTTTACTAATTTTCTTTTGTATTTTTTCTTTAGCTTCTATTCTGTGATCTAGAAAATTATAAACTAGCGTTTGCAATATGGTTATTACAATATAGATTGTCAATAAAATTGAATAAACAGTTTTAGTTTTCAATTCTGTAACGGAAGTAAGTATAGGTACTATTAAAAGAATAGAAGTTCCTATGATTTTGGATATCATTGGTAAAAAATTGTAAACACTATAAGCACTTGTTTGTTTTTTTAGTTCAACTAATTTTGAAATAATTGGAATTTCTACTGAAGTAATTCCTGTTCTATCGCCTCCAGTTATACTGCTAATAGATAGTAAAGATGCTAATAATATAAGATAGTAATTTTCTGTTACTAAGAATATAAATCCACCTATTACAGAACTAACTGACATAATTATTAAGAATTGTTTTCTACTAATTAAATTTTTGAAAAAATAAACAAATAAATTAGACAAAGCACCACTAAGCGTAACACATGACAAAGCTATTCCAAATTTCAAATCAGATAATCCAATAAAGTAAAAATATACTCCTAAAAACACTCCCATAAATCCAAGGTTATAACCTCTTAAAGTAGTTGCTATTAGTATTGTTAACAGATTTTTATCTTTATATAAAAACTCATTTTCTTTTATTACTTTTGATTTAGTAATCATATTTTTTGTCTAATAGCCCTATTGAAAGTACGCAATATAATTTAATGTTATCAATATAGTCCTTTAATGAAACACGTTCATCTGGTTGTGTATTGTATTTTCCGCCTGATCCCATCACAAACCCTGGTATATTTAATTTGTTTACAATATGCCCAGCGTCTGTGCCATATAAAGAATACGGGGAGAATTGCCCAATTCGAGGATTGGATTTTCTAATTAATTTATTTGAGTTTGATATCAATCCTAAAGTTTGTTCAGATAAGTCAGTTTTAATTGGAGGCATTATTGGATTGTTTGTTTGGATTTCAAATTCAATTTTTGCATTTTTATAATTTTTTTTATATTTTGTAATAATTGTTTCTATTTGCCTGTTTATTTCTTTTATGTCACTGAAGTTTGTGAATCTTATTGAGCCATAGATGACAGCATTGTCAGATACTTGAGGAGGTCTATCGTCTGAAAAATTTTCACCAAGTCCAGATTTGACTGCTCCAATATGTATCAAATTTAATTGTTTTTCATTTTCATTTTCAATATTTTTTGAAATATCTAATGAATATAATTCACTCAAGATTTTATTCATAATTAAAGTGGCATCAGTGGCTTCATCTAATTTACTTAGATGCCTTGTTTCTCCTTTTATGTTTACAGTGAATGAATAAGTTCCTGCGTGGATTGTCATAAAATTCAAATCCGTCGGTTCACCATTGATAAAAAAATCACCCTTGAGTCCATTTTCTAATAATGTTTGAGTTCCCACACCACCTTGAAGTTCCCCGAGAACCGAAGTAAAAATAATCTCACCATTATTTAATCCGATGTTTTTTAATATTTTTGCAGTATTAAACATAGCTGCCATTGAAGCTTTCATATTTGAAACCCCTAATCCATATATATGATTGTTGATGATTTCACCTCTAAAAGGATCTGTTTTCCATCCATTTCCTATATGATTTGTATCTAAATGTCCATTAAATATTAGTGAGGTGGAATTATTTGAAAATTTAAGAGTTGAAATTAAATTTAATCGATTATCTGAAGTCTTATATAATTTATTTTCAAGTCCTAGGTCAGAGTATTTGGATTCCCAATATTCAATGATTTGATTTTCATTTTGAGTATTAGTTCTGCTATCTATTTGGATAAGCGATTTCAAATCATTTATTGCTTCATTTTCATCAATATGAATTTCAATTTGTTTGATGTAATTATTTAATAATTTTTTATTCATAAATTTTATTATAACCATGTATACTAAAATTTAGTTGAAATTTACTATTGTTTTGGAGATAAGTATGCCTTGGATAGATATGATTAATGAAAATGAAGCTGAAGGTGAGTTACATGATATATATACTGAAATAACTGAACCATGGGGCGGCGTGGATAATATTATGAAGATACATAGCCTAAATGTAGGTTCTTTAAAAGCTCACATGGTTTTATATAAAGAAACTATGTACGGAAAGTCCCCGATCACTCGTGCTGAAAGAGAAATGATTGCAGTAGTGTCTTCTGCAGCAAACAAATGTGAATACTGAGTAATTCATCACGGGAAAGGTCTTTTCCGATTAACCAAAGATAAGAAATTAGTTGAACAATTAAAGTCAGATTATAAAAAAGCTGAAATATCTGAGAAACATAAAGCGATGTTAGATTATTCATACAAATTAACTTTGTATCCATGGAAAATGGATAAATCTGATGTTCAGAAACTGAAGGAAAAAGGATTTGTCGATAGAGAAATTTTAGATATTAACATTGTTGTTTCATATTATGCTTATGTTAACCGTTTAGCTGACGGTTTAGGGGTGGAATTAGAAAATATTTAAAATTACAACTTTGATTTTCTCCAAAAATTATCAGGTATATCCATTAATTTTTCAAAATTGTTTTCTTTTATCATTATATTTGATTCATTTTCAGCAAATTCTAGAATTTCATTTTCATTAATTTTGGTTGGAATTCTATTTTGCATTACTATCTCACCATCTACTAAGACTGTGTCTACATCTGCTGCATTGGCATAATAAGTTAACCTTGATACGGGCATATTCATTGGTATTAAGTGAGGTTTAAACATATCTATAAGTATAATATCAGCTATTTTGTTTGTTTCTATAGAACCAATAGAGTCTTCTAAACCGAACCCTTTTGCTGAATCTATTGTAACCATTTCTAAAACTTTACCTGGCGGCATAATTGATGTGTCTTTGAAAAAAGTTCTATGATAATGCATGCATTGACTCATGTGTCTGAACATATCAAAGCCTCGATCAGGAGCAGCTCCATCTGAACCTATGACTACTCTTACTCCCTTTTCTATTAATTCGGGTGCAGGGCATCTTCCCATTATCGAGTAGTTAGAGCTTGGGTTGTGAACAATAGTTGGGTTTTTGTCGTAAATTGAATCTAAATCTTCTTTTGTAAGATCAATAGAATGAGATAGTAATGACCACTCATCAAGTCCTCCAAATCTATCTGTGATAGCAACAGATCCTTCTTTATGTCCATCTTGTGTAAATATAACACCGTACTTAGAACGTAAATCCATAACCGAATCGTATATGTACTCTATGTTTTTAATGTTTGTTTTATCATCCATTTCATTTGGAAAAAATTTGGGAGCAGACAAACAAAATGAAACTTTATCATCAATTTTTCTATTTCTTTTTGAAACAAGTTCTTTAGTTATGTCTATTTGATGATCTACGCTTGTATGAATCGTTTGATTTGTTTCTTTATTGAAGAATTTTTGAGGATAGGGAGGCCTGTTTGGACCAACTGCAATATGTGTTCTAACACCAGTTTTTTTGTATTCATTAGCATACGATTCTGCATAAATAGTATCATCGGCTCTTATTAGATCTGTACCACCTCCAAATAAGATTAAAGATGAAGTGACTCCAGATTTTAATTTTTCTAAAGAAGACAATGCGGCGTCCGCTTTCCAAAAATTAAGTGTTGATCCTTTGGCATATGTTTGTAAACAGGCATTAATCCAATCTTCAGAATTACCAGTTCCTAATGTTTTGATTATTGAATGACCAGCGTGACCGTGCGAATCAATTAATCCTGGCATAACAACTTTATTTTTTGCATCAATTATGTTCACATTGTCATTAACTGGAATTTGATCTTTTGAAATTTTTGATATTTTATTNCCTTCAATTAAAATATTCCCTTTTTCTATGATTTCTCTATTNGAATTCATAGTNATTATAGTTCCATTGTTTATTAATATTTTATTCATATACTATTCCTNTTTATTAATATTTGTGCTTACTNATAAATATTATTATAATTGATTTTAACTATTCGTACATTTTGAATTTAATATCTGATATATTAAATTATTATTGGAGGAACATATATGACTGAACAAGTAGTTAAATTAGAAAAAAATGAATCTATCGCAATAATTACATTAAATCGCCCAAAGGTATTGAATGCGCTTAGTAGAGAAGTTCAATTTACATTAAATGATTATATTTCNGAAATAGAAATTGATGATTCTATAAATTGTGTTATTGTCACAGGTGCTGGTGAAAAAGCTTTTAGCGCAGGTGGAGACATTCANGAAATGGATAAACTTTCNCAAATGGAANATCCNCCACAAGATCATCCAACTTCAAGATGGTATTCTTGGAATTTAATGAATTTTAAAAAACCTTTAATTGGAGCAATTAACGGNCTNGCATTTGGNGGNGGTGCTCTTATGGCNTCTACTTTTGATATNCGAATTGGTACAAATAATACTTCATTTAAATTTCTTGCGGCTACATATGGGAGACTAAATTCTTCGTGGTCTCTTCCGGCACAAATTGGTTGGCCAAAAGCTAAAGAACTTTTATTTACAGGCCGTCAGGTTATGGCAGATGAAGCNNTAGATATCGGNTTGCTAAATCATTTGGTNGAAAAAGATAAATTAATGGAAAAAACTATGGACTTAGCAGAGCAAATAGCTAAAGGTGATGCAAGAATGATTCAAGGAATAAAAAAATTAATGATTCAAAANACNGGTTCAACAATTAGAGATCAATATAANAATGANATGAGAGCAGTTAATAGTTGGCTTAAACCTATTACAGTTCAAGAAAGTTTTAAAACATTTTTAGATAAAAAGGGGAGAAAAAATGATTAATAACAAAAAACATCCACTAGAAGGAATTAGAGTTTTAGATTTAGGAAGATATCAGGCAGGTCCTAGATGNGCGTTAATGTTTGCCAGAATGGGTGCAGAGGTAATCAAGATAGAATCTTTAACNGGAGATGAGAGCAGAAAGAATCCCCCTGTTGTTCGAGGGCAAAGTGCTTATTGGGTTCAATATAATAGTGGTAAAAAAAGTCTTTCAATTAANCTNAGAACAGATGAAGGNAAGGAAGTTTTAAAAGATTTGGTTGCGGAATCTGATATATTTTTGCAAAATTTCAGACCCGGAACTATAGCTAAAATGGGTTTTGATTATGAAACATTAAAAAAACTCAATGAAAAAATAATTATGATTAATGTTTCAGCTTATGGACAAGATGGAAGCTATAGAGATAGAGTAGGTTTTGATCCNCTAGGTCAGGCACTTGGAGGTATGATGTCATTAAATGGAGAACCTGANGGACCTCCTGTTAGAAATTTCTTCCCCTTAATTGACAGAATAACAGCTTTGCATGGNTGTATAGGAGCTTTAGCNGCGTTATATGAAAGAGAATTTTCAGGATTAGGGCAGACTATTGATGTTTCTTTGGGAGATACAGGATTTACTGTAAACGAAATTCCGATAAGTGCTTTTTTAGGCGATGGAATTATACAAGNNAAAACTGGTAATGGAATGGGAATGGATAATTCTTATCAAACATCAGATGGATGGATTTTAATGGCCGCTACAAATAGAAAAATGTGGGAAAGATGTTGCGAGGCTTTAGGATGGGATGATTGGGTTGACGANCCAAGATTTGAAGGAAGAAATGATAGAAGAGAAAATCANAAAATTATTGAAGANAGGCTTGTNCCATGGTTTAAAAGCAAAACAACTGAAGAAGCAGTAGAGTATNTAAACAAATATAGCGTACCTATTGCNCCTATAAATGATGTTGTAGGAGCTAGTATAAATCCACTTATAAATGAAAGAGAAATGATGGTTGAAGTTCCGGATAAAATTGCAGGTAAAATNCATGTTTCAGGTAAATCNATTAAATTTGGTCGTACNCCTATGGTTGTNGGCTCAGCACCTACTATAGGCCAACATACANAAGAAATTCTTTCAGNNATATTAGGTTATGACNATGATNAAATTAATCAACTTCAATCTAAAGAAATCATAAGGTGTGAATAACAGTGTCTGATAAAATACTTCAAACTAGAAAGAGAATTACAAAATCNGGAATCACTTTAAATNACGCATCAAAACGNTATGATTGNGTAGTGCTGTTTGCACCAATGTTTGGATCAGGTGAAGTGTATGCAATAAATACNGATGGCAATATTGTTCATGAATGGAAATTACCATGGTCACCTGGATTATATGGATATTTATTGCCTAATGGTAACTTATTGTATTTAGGTAAAACCACNAAAAAATCAGAAGTTGATTTTCCATTTTGGGAGAGATTTAAAGGTGGCATAATTGCTGAAGTCGATAAAGATTCAAATATCATATCGAAATATGAAGATATTTATCATCATCATGATGCNAGACGAACTTCTTCGGGAGGNTTGATTTACATGACTGTTGAAAAAGTTGAAAATTCATTGGCTAAACAAGTAAAAGGAGGAGTGATCCCNGCTGACTATAGCGGNGTAATGTGGTCTGATGTTCTAATNGAATTAGATGCTAATAATAATAAGATATGGGAATGGCGTTCAACTGATCACCTCGACGTAAATAAGCACCCTATAACATTTAATGATCCTCGAGATGAATGGAGCCATGGTAATACTGTGGTTCCGATTGATGATGACAAAGTATTAGTAAGCTTTAGAAACATATCTACTGTAGCTTTAATTGATAAAATTACAGGAAAATTTATTTGGGAAATTGGTCCTGATATTTTGGCACAACAACATGATCCCTCTTTATTAGACAATGGTAATGTTTTAATTTANGACAATGGAGTTCATAGATTAGATGAACCAATGCCGTTTTCAAGAATCATTGAAGTAAATCCAAATACAATGAATATCGAGTGGGAGTATTTTGACAAACCAAAATTTAATTTTTTTAGTCCTTANATATCTGGAGTACAAAAATTACCTAATCAAAATGTTTTAATNACAGAAGGAAATTTTGGTAGGATTTTTCAAGTCAACCAAAATGGAGAAATAGTTTGGGAATATAACAGTCCTTATTATGAACCTGATCATGAAGGGATTGAAAGTAACGGAATATTCAGATCATCAGCTTATTCAATGGAATTTTTTAATAAAATAATATGAATNTAATAGTTAAATTCTTTGGGCAACACAAAGAAGAATTAAATAAATCTGAAATAGAAATTGAATTAAAAGATAGCGTAACTTTAGATAATCTTATACAAATTTTAAAAAACAAAGAACCTAAATTTGCAAAATTTGATTCATATGCTATTGCTGTAAATTTAAATTATGAAAACCTTAACTATACAATTGAAGACGGTGATGAGATAGCTATCATTCCACCAGTAAGTGGAGGTTAAATGATTAAAATTACTAATGATGAAATAATTTTAGATGATTACCTGAATTTAAAAATNAATCCTAATTCTGGTTCTCTGTTATATTTTTTAGGAACAACTCGAAACAATAATCTAGGTAAAAAAGTAAAGTATTTAGAATATGAAACATTTAAAGAAATGGCTATCGCNAAACTTGATGAAATTTCTAAATATGCAGTATCAAAATGGAAATTAAATCAACTTGATATCATACATAGAATAGGAAGAGTTAATATTGCTGAAACTAGTCTTTTGATCATTGTGTCTTCTCCCCATAGAAAAGAATCGTTTCTTGCAATAGAATACATTGTTGATGAATTAAAAAAAATTGTTCCTATATGGAAAAAAGAGTTTTACACAGATGGATCAGCGTGGATAGGGACATCTGACAACCCAAATTGAAATGTCGGACATTTAAACTCGTAAATATTACTTTGAATTAAATCTTTAATTTGATAATATTTCTATTCAAGCTGGAGGGTTGGCTGAGTGGTCTAAAGCACACGGTTGCTAACTGTGCGAATCCTAATAGGGTTCCAAGGGTTCGAATCCCTTACCCTCCGCCATTAAATACAATAAAATAATTATATGAAAGATAAATTTTCTATATGGACAATTGGTTGCCAAATGAATGTCGCAGATTCCGAGCGAATAGGATCTGCTTTATCTACTGTTGGATTTGAGGAATCTGATGATATATTTGATTCAAATGTTACCATTGTTAACAGTTGTGTAGTAAGACAAAGTTCCGAAGATAAAGTAACTGCTAAATTAGACCAGTTATCAAAGCATAAAAATAATGAACAAAAAAATAAAACAATAGTACTAATGGGATGTATGGTTGGGCCAAAAACTGATGGATTAGAAGAAAGATTTCCTGAAGTAGATCTGTTTTTACAGCCACAAAATTATGAACCATTAATAAACTTGTTGTACGAACAAAAAGGAATAGATAAAGAAGGATGTTTATCGAATTTGGATATTAAACCAAGAATTTCGAGCTTTGTTCCAGTAAGTCATGGTTGTGATAAATTTTGTTCATATTGCATTATTCCATATAGAAGAGGTAGAGAAATTAGCAGGCCTATTCCAGTAATTGTAGAAGAAGTTAAAAAACTATCTGACAAAGGAGTTAAAGAAGTGACCTTGTTAGGNCAAAATGTTGATTCCTATGGGTTTGATTTGTCTGAGGATANAAATTTAGCTGATTTATTTGAAGCCGTCCATGAAGTAAATGGTATAGAAAGGATAAGATTTTTAACTTCTCATCCNATGGATATGGATATTAGAATTATTGAATCAATAGCTAATTTACCTAAAGTTTGTAANAGCATAAATCTGCCATTTCAATCTGGATCAAATAAAATTTTAGAAAATATGAGAAGAGGATATACAAGGGAAGATTATTTTGAATTGATTAATGTTATAAGAGATAAAATTCCTAATGTTGCCATGTCAGCTGATGCCATAGTAGGATTTTGTGGTGAAACAGAATCAGATTTTGAAGATACTATTGATTTAATGAAAGTAATTAAATTTGATAAATTACATACAGCAATATATTCTGAAAGAAAAGGAACAATTGCTCACCGAAAAATGAAAGATGATGTTTTAATGGCTGATAAACAGAGAAGATATAAAGTCTTGAATGATGAACAAGAAAAAATTCAAGCTGAATTAAATTCCAAATATTTGGGCGAAGTGAATAATGTAATGATNGAAGGTAAAAAAAGAGGTAAAATATTTGGCAGAAANGAACAAGATAAATTGATCTATGTTGATAACTTGAATTTAAACGAAGGTGAAATGGTTGATGTGAAAATTGATTATGTCGGACCTTGGGCTATGAAAGGAAAAGTTATTTCATATGTGAATCAAGCATAATTGTTACTGGGCCGTCATTAATTAAATTAATTTCCATTTTAGCGCCGAATTCTCCAGTTTTAATTACAAGACCCGTTTTTTGAAATTGATTTACAGTATTGTTATATAATTTTTCAGCCTCATAAGGAGGAGCGGAATTAAAAAAACCAGGTCGTCTTCCTTTAGTAGTATCAGCATGTAAGGTGAACTGACTTACGATTAATAATTCTGCTCTGATATCAATGGCGCTAAAATTAAATTTGTCATTTTCATCTGAAAATATTCTCAAATTTGTAGATTTTTCAATAATATATTTAATATCTTCTTCTGTATCATCTTTATGTACTCCGACTAAGATTAACAGACCTTTGTTAATACTAGAATATTCCGTGTTATTTATAGATACACTTGCTTTATTTACTCTTTGTATTAGAGCTTTCATTCTGAAGACTTATTTGAGGTCTTTGATTTATTACTAGATTTTTTTTTCTCAGGCTCTTTTTTAGAAGACGCTGGTTTAGAAGTTGATGAATCAGATTTTTTTGCATAATCATTTACGTACCATCCACTTCCTTTAAAAACTACAGGAACTACAGAAAATTGTCTTTGACATTCTTCATCACAATCTTTTTGAATACATTTTGCAACGGGCTTTGAATCAAAGCTCTGCTTTACATCAAATTTAATTTCACAAGTTTTACAATAATATTCGTAAGTTGGCATTTTTTTTAAGATATATGTTAAGTTACATAAATTATATCATGAGAAATGATATGTCAATTAGATATTTGTCCTAGTTTTTTTAACCATTTTTGTTTTAGCAATAATAAATCTAATACAAGATTGTCATTAATATATAATTCAGGATTGTTATTTACTTCACCAATTTTTAGATATGGGACGTTTGATGATTTCAGTTCAGTTATAAGTGAATTTTCATTAGATTTATCTATGGATACTATTATTCTTGAATTCACTTCACCAAATAATGAAGGGATCAGGTAGGACTTATCTATTTCATATGTAAATCTAAATCCTTTATCCCCTAAAAGGCATTGCTCGATTAGAGATACCAATAAACCACCATCACTACAATCATTTGCTGAATTAATCAAATTTTGTTTTATTAAATTGATGTTTAATTGATGTAATTCTTTTTCTTTATTTAAGTCTAATGAAGGTATTCCGCTTATTGAATTGTAAAAATGATTTTCATATTCTGAACCTAATAAAGTTTCTTCATCTAGATTTAAGTCTTTAGATCCTAATAAGTAAACAAGGTCATTTCCATTTGTAAAATTAGATTTTATTATTTTATTTTTGTTTTTGTTAATTCCTAGTGTGCTTATTATAGGGGTAGGTTTAATTGATCCAGTGTTTGTTTCATTGTATAAACTTACATTTCCACTTATAACAGGTGCATTAAAAAATTCACTTGCCTCAGATAATGCAGTTGTTGCCTTGTCGAGCTGATAGTAAATTTCAGGGTTTTCAGGATTACCAAAATTTAAACAATTTGTTATTGCAAGTGGAGTACCTCCTAATGTGCTAATATTTCTACAGGATTCAGCTACAGTAATTAAAGTCCCAAGATATGGATCGAATGAGCAATATCTTGAATTTCCGTCAGTACTTAAAAGTAAGATATCACCAGTTTCTTTTATTCTTATACCTGCAGAACTATGTCCTGGAGTGATTACAGTATTATTTTGGACTTGATGGTCATATCTTTGGAATACAGTATTTCTTGAACTCAAATTATTACTAGTTACAAAATCATAGATATGTTCAGTAAGATTTTGAAAATCCATATTAAATTTTGGTTTGTTTATTTTGGATTGTGCTTTTTGAGGTTTAAGCGTATACGTTGGGCAATCTACTAATGGTGAGATTGGTATATTCGCTACCAACTCATTTTTATAATATATATTTATATTAGGCTCGCTTATTACTTCTCCTATCTTGTAGGCTTCAATATCCCATTTTTCAAATATTTTAATTATTGATTCTTGACTTCCAGGTTTGCATACAATAAGCATTCGTTCTTGGGATTCTGAAAGCATTATTTCATAAGGACTCATTGTATTATCTCTTAGTTTGACACTATCTAAATTTAATATTATGCCTTTTCCAGATCTATCGGCGGCTTCAACAGTTGAACTAGTTAATCCTGCAGCTCCTAAGTCTTGAAGCCCAACAAACCCTTTTTCATTAACTACTTCTAAGCAAGCTTCAATTAATAATTTTTCTATGAATGGATCACCTACTTGTACTGTTGATTTTGATGTTGATTCTTCTTCTAAGGTTTGCGATGCTAATCCCGATGCTCCATGAATTCCATCTTTTCCTGTTCTTGATCCAGCTAATATTAATACATTACCTACTTCACCAACTTTAGCTTCAACTATTTCATTTTGTTTTACTATCCCTAGACAAAATGCATTTACTAGTGGATTGTTATTATAGCTTTCATCAAAAACTATTTCTCCCCCCACATTAGGTATCCCTATACAGTTTCCATATTCAGAAATTCCAGATATTACACCATTGAATATATGGATATCGTTTTTTAAACTCATATCTCCAAATCGCAAAGAATTCATTAGAGCTACAGGTCTCGCTCCCATAGCTAAAATATCTCTTACAATTCCTCCTACACCTGTAGCAGCACCTTGTACAGGCTCAACAGCAGATGGATGGTTATGAGATTCTATTTTGAAAACTGCAGCTAGTCCGTTTCCAATATCTACTGCCCCGGCATTTTGGCTGCCAGCATCAACAAGAATATTTTCATTTGTAAATTTAAATTTTTTTAATAAAGGTTTAGAATGTTGATATCCACAATGCTCACTCCATAATGAACCAAACAAACCCAACTCCAAATCATTAGGTTCTCTGCCGATTTTTTGGATGATCATATCGTATTCTGATTTTTTTAAAGCAAGATCATATAGTTTTTTTTCTAAATCTTTTTTCATTGCTATTTGGATAAAATAATTAAGGTTACTCCTAAGATTATCATAACTGCACCAATTAAAGTAGAAATATTTTGTTTTTCTACTTTTCTTAAGAAAAGAAAACTAAAAAATATCGCAAAAAGTGGGTAAGAACCAGTTATTGGTGCAACAATAAACACAGGCGCATTATTCATTGCGTAATATTGTGAACCGACACCTGTGCTTCCTGCCATTCCAGCCAGGAATAAAAATAAGAAAGTTTTTTTATTGATTTTTTTTATATTTACTAATTGCTTATGGTATATAGTTATCAGAATAGTAAATCCAAAAAATAATGCAAAGCTAGTTGCTATTAGAGGATCAGCTATATCATTAACAATAGCTTTTGCTAAATTTGCGCTTATTCCATAAGAACCTGCAGCTCCAAGAGAAGCTAAATAGCCGAATAATTTTTTTTTAGAATTTGAAACTTCCATCTACTTTGATTTTGTTATAAATATGATTCCAATAGTAACTAATATGATTCCTATTCCTATAAATATATTAGGACTTTCTCCTAACAATAATATTGCAAGTATAGTAGCAAATAAAGTTGAAGTTCCAACTAAAGGAGTTGATTTCGAGACTCCAACAAATTTGACTCCTGTATAATTCAATAATCTGCCTAAGGCAAAAGTGAATACTCCGGCAGCAAAAAACCATACCATATGAATTGGTTTAATGTTGTTAAACTTTTCAAATTGAAAAATTGATGTAATTGAAAACATAACAATAGTACTAAAGAATAAAGAAACTATAGTTCCCAATCTTGTATCTATTTTTTCTAAAGCAATTTTTGTGAATACAGCTGATGCCCCCCAACCTGAAGCAGCAATAAGTGCAAATAAGATTCCTATCATGCTAAGCTGACACTTTTCATAATAGATTTGAATATATAATTTCCGTCTGTGCTTCCGAGTTCTTTTTCGCAACTTCTTTCTGGATGAGGCATCATCCCAAGAACATTTTGTTTTTTGTTAATTATCCCTGCAATATTATTAACTGATCCATTAGGATTAAAGTCATCAGTAATTTCTCCATTGCTTGATGAGTATCTAAATAAAATTCGGTTATTATTTTCCAATTCTGAAATAGTATCAGGATCTGCAAAATAATTTCCTTCACCATGAGAAATTGGGATATTTAAAATCTGATTGTTATTACATTCATTTGTGAAAGTAGAGTTGTTATTTTGTACTTTAAGATGTGTGTTTGAACATCGGAATTCCATTACATTGTTTGGCAGTAATATCCCTGGTAACAAATTAGCTTCGCATAATATTTGAAATCCATTGCAAATTCCAATAACAGGCTTCCCACTATCTGCAAATTTTATTATTTCATTCATTACAGGCGAAAATCTTGCTATTGCTCCTGGTCGCAAATAATCCCCGTAAGAGAAACCTCCAGGCAAAATTAGGCAATCAACATTTTTCAGATCCGTTTCTTTGTGCCATATGTATATTGATTGATTCCCTAGGATTGTATTTACAGCATGGTAACAATCTTTATCGCTCCAAGTACCCGGGAAAACTACTATTCCAAATTTTGTTTTCTTCATATTTAATTTAATAGCTCCATAACAATTTTGTTAACTATTTTTCCCTCTGCTTTACCACCTAATTGTTTCATTAAAAGTGGCATTACTTTGCCAAGATCTTTAACTGATTGGGCATTTGTATCACTAATAGCTTTAGCTGCTAATTCTTTTATTTTTTCTTCACTGACTTGCTCTGGAAGGAATTGAGATATTATTTCTAGTTCCTGAGATTCTTTTTGTACCAGATCATCTCTGTTTGCTTTTTCAAAGGCTTCTATACTATCTTTTCTTTGTTGTGCTTGTTTGATTAGAAGTTTTAATACTTCATCCTCACCCAGCTCTTTACCCAATTTTATTTCTTCATTGTGGATTGCAGAAAGTATAAATCTGTATACTGATTTCTTGACGTTGTCTTGTTTTTTAATAGAATCTTTTAGATCTTCTTTTATAGAATCAATTATTTTTTTCATCTGATTATAGAAATTTATTTCAAAGAAAGTATATAATCTTTGAATTTTGTGTCAAGTATTAACTAAAGGTAATCAATAGCTGTTTGTATTCTGATTAATGATTCTTCTTTTTCTAATATATTTAGACAGTCAAATATAGGAGGACTTATCTTTTGATTTGTTATAACTATTCTTAATGTACCTAAGACTTGTTTGGGTTTTAAATTTAAATCATCCATTAATTTTTTTAGTTCGTTTTGAAGATTTGATATGCTGAAATCTTTCGTATCAGAAAGAAGTTTAAAAGATTTTTCTAAAACTAGTTTACATTGATCTTCACTGTCACACATAGTTATAATTTCTTCTTTTGATTCAAATTTAGGTTTTTTAAATAAAAATTCGGATAGAATTAAAGAATCATTTAAAGTTTTGGATCTTTCTTTAACCATATTTGCAATTTTTTTAAAATCATATGAAGAGATTATATTAAAATTATTTGGCTCTATTGAATTTTCAAAAAACATTGATATTTCTTTAGCTAATTCATTTGTATTAATTTCTCTGATGTATTTCCCATTAAACCAATCAAGTTTTTCTTTATTAAAAATTGCTGGCGATTTGGAAATTTTGTTTATGTCAAATATATTTTTCAACTCATTTATGCTGAATTGTTCTGTTTTATCATCAAAAGCCCAACCCAATAACACTAAAAAATTAAACATTGCAGGTTTAATATATCCCTGATCTATAAAATCTTTTACTGATGTTGCACCATGTCTTTTACTTAGTTTAGTTTTATCAGGTGCTAGTATCATTGGCAAATGTACAAATGTTGGCATTTCCCATCCTAAAGCTTGATATATGTTAACGTGTTTAGGAAGGCTGGGTAGCCATTCTTCTGCTCTCATAACATGAGATATTTTCATCAAATGATCATCGACTACGTTTGCAAAATGATATGTTGGGAATCCATCAGATTTGATGATAACAAAATCATCTAGTTCTTTATTATTAAAAGTTATTCCACCTCGTATTTTATCAAAACATTGAGTTTCTCCATTTTGTGGTGATTTAAATCTAATAACATAGGGTTCTGTTTTTGATCGAGATAAAGATTTTTCTTTATCATAATCTCTGTATCGGCCGTCGTATCTTGTGATTTTATTTTCTGATTTTTGTTTTTGTCTTAGTTCATCTAATTCTTCTTCTGTTGCAAAACATCGATAAGCCTTATCTTCTTCAATAAGTTTTTGAGAGTATTTTGCATATATGCTTTTTCTTTCTGATTGTATATATAATTCGTCCCACTGCATTCCAAGCCATAAAAGTGCTTCTTGTTGTTTTTCTATTCCATTTTTTACTATTCTGGATTGGTCTGTATCTTCAATTCTTAATATAAATTTACCATTTTCTTTTTTTGCAAATAACCAATTAAAAATTGCACTTCTAAGGTTTCCAATATGTGGATCTCCAGTTGGGCTTGGTGCGTATCTAACTCTTGTTTCATTCATAACTATATTTTTATCAGTTGTCAAAATAAATTTCAATAAATTCTGACATATCTTTGTCAGGTTTGTTTTCGATAGAGATTTTCTTGTTTTTGCTATCTTTAAATTCCAGTTTATAAGCATGAAGAAGTTGTCTGTCAATCAGAGTTGATTTTTTCCCGTACAATTTGTCACCAATAATTGGATGCCCAATTGCTTGCATGTGAACTCTGATTTGATGTGTTCTTCCTGTATGCAATTCTAGTTCAATTAAAGACATTTTTGAGTTAGATTTTAGTACTTTATAAGTGGTTAAAGATTTTCTTCCACTAGTGTTTATACTCATTTTTTTTCTATGAGATTTATTTCTACTTATGGGAGCGTCAATTGTTGCATATTTTTTGTCAGGAATACCTGAAACTACAGCCAAATAGTATTTTTTAATTTTTCTTTCTTTTTGAAGTTCAATTAAATATTCATATTCTTTTTTATTTTTAGCAACAATAAGTAGTCCGGAAGTATCTTTGTCTAATCTATGAATTAGCCAAGGTTTTGTCTCTCCCATATTTGATTCAAATTCAATTTCCATACCCATTAAAGCATTTACCACAGTATTATTTGAATGCCCTTTTGAAGGGTGTACTACAATTCCTTTTGGTTTGTTGATAATTACAAAATTAGGTTGTTGGTAAATTATTTCTAAACTTATTTTAGATTTTTGTAATTTATTTTTCTTATTAACGGGTATTGTAATTTCGATATTGTCTTTATTGATGATTTCAGTAGAAGCTTTAATTGGGTTTGAATTAATCGTAATATTTCCAGAGTTAATTAGTTTTTGAATCTGAGATCTACTAAATTGAGGAAATTTTTTTGTAATGAACAAATCTGCTCTTTCAGTAACTATTGTTTCCGTTACGAAATAGGATAATTTTTCATTTTGTTCCATAATCATTTTTTATTTTTATTATTGTATCAAGTATTAATAGAGATAAACCTATGGTAATTGCTGAATCTGCAATATTAAACAAAGGCCACCATCCTATTCCGATAAAATCAATTACGCCTGGTTTGTGCAATCTATCTATAAAATTACCTATTGCTCCTGCAATTTGCAGAGAAAAAGCAAATTTTAATATTATATTATCTTTATAACTATAAAGAAGAAAAAATAATAGTATTACTGCTAGAGGCATAAAGTATCTTAAAATATCGTTAATACCCGTGAACAAACTGAATGCAACACCTGTATTAAGGACATATTTAATTTTTATAAAAGAAAATTCGTATATTGTGGAATTTAATTGGTTATTAGCAATGATTGTTTTTGTAATTTGATCAAAAATTATTACCAATATAATTGTTAATAATGCAGGGTATAAATCTTTTGAAAACAATTTCATACTATTTTTCAAACATGTTGAGTAAAATTTGCTTCATAATTTTTTCTGTAAATTCATAAGGTACAGGTTCGAGTCTTTCTTTTGGAGTTTGTGAAATAATTATATCAACATCGTTTTTATTTAATCCTAATTCATTAAGTTTTGTACTTAGATTACAATTGCTTATCATTTGTTTGAGTTTTGTAACTAATGAATCTATATCGCTAGAATTAGTAGCTTTAAGTAAGATTTGTTGTTTGTTTAAATTTAATTTGTCAAAAATATATGGTAAAAAATATGGAAGACTTATGCATACTGCTTGACCGTGTATA
Source organism: Chloroflexota bacterium (assembly GCA_002715665.1). The sequence goes on from PAZO01000019.1 coordinate 19,789, forward strand.
GTTTGCCAATTTAGTGTAAGAGGTGTGCCTATAGCATGGCATAGATTTGGTCTTGAATTTGAATACCCAATGCCAGAAATTGTTGCACCTAAAGCACAATTTTTCCGTGATTCAAATGTAGCATTTCGTACTGAATTTTCGAGGTCATTAAAAAATATAGATATTGATTTTAAAGCATACATATCTGAAATTTCAGTTGAATCCTTTGACCAATAAGATTCAAATGAGCTTGTTAATGCATCCCAACCACTGTTAGCAGCGAGATTAGATGGCATGGTAATAGTAAGATCGGGATCTATAATTGCTATATCAGGATAAAGAAATGGATGATTTAAACCTGCACTTGTTTTTGATTTCCAATCCCAAATAGTGCTAAATTTAGTAACTTCACTGCTGCTTCCTGATGTTGTGGGTACAGCAATAACAGGGATACCTTTTGATTTAAGTTCCTTGGTGCCTTTATTATAATCTATCCATTGTCCGATGTTTTGACTGAGTAAAGAAGCTGCTTTAGACGCATCCATAACACTACCTCCACCAATGGCTAGAATAATTGATATGTTGTTTTCTTTAATTTTAGCACTTAGGGTTTCAACTGTTTCAGGCGAGGGATAAGGATCTATTTCAGTATAAAAATGAATCTTATATTTATTCAGACTTTCTATGCTTTTTTTGAAATGAATATTTGATTTGAGATGAGTTTTACCAGTTACTATTAAAATTTCCTTAATTTCACTGAAATTTGTTTCGATAATTGAATCTACATTTTCAAGTACAGATTTTCCAAAAAATATTTTTGTAGGATGATACCAATTATTAACTTTATTTATATCCAATGGAAGGTTAGCCATAAATATTTTAATTTTCGATTAATAATTTTTGTGGGTCTTCAATAAAATCTTTGATTCTTACTAAAAATTGTACAGCTTCTCCACCATCAACTAACCTGTGATCATATGTTAATGCAAGATACATCATAGGTCTGATAACTATTTCATCATTAATAACTACTGGTTTCTTTTTTATTGCATGCATACCTAATATACCTACTTGTGGAGGATTTATAATTGGGGTAGAAAACATTGATCCAAAAGTTCCGCCATTTGTAATTGTAAATGTTCCTCCGGACAGATCATCTATAGTGAGTGTTTTAGATTGAGTTTTTTTAACCATATCGACTATTCCACTTTCAATACCTGAGAATGATAGATTGTTTGCATTTTTCAATACAGGTACAACCAAACCCTCATCAGAAGCTACAGCGATTCCGATATTGTAGTAATTTTTCATTATAATTTCGTTTTCACCCATCTCAGAATTTAGATTTGGAAAATCAATTAATGATTGTACAACTGACTTAACAAAGAAAGACATAAATCCTAATCCGACACCTTTTTGCTCCCTGAAGCTTTCTTTGTATTTTGCCCTTATTTTCATGATTTCAGTCATATCAACTTCATTGTAAGTTGTAGTCATAACTGTATTTAGATGTGCTTCTTTTAATCTTTTTGCAATAGTCTCGCGTCGTTTAGTTATTCTTTTTCTAGTTTCTAAACTTTCAGTACTAGTTATTGAAGGTGTTACTGGATTGTTAGTTTCAGGAATTGTAGTTTTAGTATTTAATTTTTCATTAATATCATCAACAGTAATTTTCCCAGATCTCCCTGAGCCTTTTATAGTACTTATATCAATCTTGTTTTTATCGGCTAAATTCTTTGCTAAAGGTGTAATGTTGATATTATCATCGATTGATGTCTCTTCTGCTGGTTTTTCCATTGAAGTATCTTTTGATTCTTTGTTTTCAGTTTCAGACTTGTTTTCTCCACTAACTACATCTGGATTTATTGTTCCAAGTACAGCACCTACATTAACAATTTCTCCTTCAGAAATATTGACTTTTTCTAATTGCCCGGCAGCTGGAGCTGTTACTTCTAAATTCACTTTTTCAGTTTCAAGTTCTAATATAGTTTCTCCTGCTTCAATTAAATCACCCTCATTTTTTATCCATTCACCCACAGTTGCTTCAATTATTGATTCTCCCATTTCAGGTACTTTTATTTCTATGCTCAAAATTAACCTCTTTACTTTAACTGACTAAAATTAGATGTAATTGTTTCAATTTGAATTTTATGTAATTCCGATGTACCTACAGAAGTACTAGCTCTTTCAGTAGATCCATAATATTTTAACTCTAAATCTTTTAATAATGAACTTTTATTTAGCTGATTTGAAACAAATTGCCAAGCACCTCTATTTTTTGGCTCTTCTTGTATCCAAATTATCTGATTTATATTTTTGTTTTTGATTAATATAGATTCTAATTCTTTAAAAGGGAAAGGATAAAGCTCTTCTATAGAAACAATAGTGCAGTTTTGGTTTTTTGGTTTGTTTTGCTCATCTAGAAGATCAACAATTATTTTCCCAGAACATAGTACTAAATTATGAACATTATTTTTATTTTCGGGTTCATATTCTATGATCTTTGAAAAATCATTATTTGTAAATTCTTCCACAGGAGATGCTGCAAAAGGATGTCTAAGTAAGCTTTTAGGTGTCATAATAATCATAGGAGTAATGTTTTTCTTCTCTTTGGATTGCATTCTTAAAGCATGAAAATATTGAGATGATTTTGAAGGATATATTACCCTTAAATTTGAATCAGCGCATAGGCTTAAGTATCTTTCAAGATGTGCACTTGAGTGATTTGGTCCCTGGCCTTCATATCCATGTGGTAATAACATGATTAATGATGAATTGATTCCCCATTTAGAGTACCCTGATGAAATATATTCATCTATTACTGTTTGTGCATTATTTACAAAATCGCCAAATTGCGCTTCCCATAAAACAAAATTATTTTCTGAGTTTAGCGTATAACCATATTCAAACGCTAAAGTAGCCATTTCTGTAAGGGGGCTATTTTTGACGTTTATTTCTTTTTGATTTGGAGAAATATAGTTAAGTGGAATATATTTTTCTCCACTGTTAATGTCATGTAGAACTGCATGTCTTTGGCTAAAAGTTCCTCGTTCTGTGTCTTGTCCAGTTAAACGAACATTTTGACCTTCTTCAATTATCGAGCCTAATGCTAGTAATTCTGCATGTGCCCAATCCAATTTGGAATCATTATTCAAAACATCTTGCTTTCTTTTTAATAATCTTTCTAAGCGATTGTTTATTGTTATATTATCAGGAATAGCATATATAGCATTATTTATTTTTTTAAATTTTTCTTTGTTTAATTTTGTACCTTTGTAGATATATTCAGAATTTATATTTAGATTGTTTTTTATTATATTTTTTGATATTTCTGAAGATGTGTTTTGATTTGGGTTCTCAAGGTCAGCTTCTAGTTTTTGGTTCCATCTATCAAAGTAATCACTTACTATATTAGTTATTTTATTTCCATGCTGTTCAGTTAACTTATTTGTATATATTTTTTTTAATGAAGGGTGTGATTTGATTTTTTTATACATCAAAGGTTGAGTAAAAGATGGCTCGTCACCTTCGTTGTGTCCGTGTTTTCTGTATCCAATCAAATCTATTATGATATCTTTTTTATATTTTTTTCTATAAGAATAAGCAATGGACGCAACTTGCAAACAAGATTCAACGTCGTCGGCATTTACGTGTAAAACAGGAATATTATATGCTTTTGCTATGTCTGTACAATAACCTTCTGATTTTGATTCCTCAGGAGTAGTTGTAAATCCTATTTGATTATTAACAACGATATGAATAGTGCCTCCAACATCATAAAGATCTAAATCTTTCATGTTGAATAATTCTGATACAATTCCCTGTCCGGCAAAACTTGAATCTCCATGAGTAAGGATACTTAATGATTTATCATGAGCTGTGTTTTGATCGGAAATCAAATTTTGTTGAATAGATTTTAAATACCCATTTACCACAGGGCTTGCTAGCTCCAAGTGACTTGGATTATCCAATAATTTTATTTTTAATTTATCAATAGAAATCTCAGAACCATAGTGATATAAAACATCTTGCATCCAACCTGGCGGATTAATTTCGTTTGCATTAGAATCTAGATTTACTCTACCTTCTTTTAGATAGCTAAACACTTCAGAGTAGGGCAGTTCAAATAAGGTTGCCATCACACTGATTCTTCCTCTGTGTTGCATGCCGATTGTGATATATTCCATTGAGTCTTTATTCGATAATTCTATAATTTTATCTAGAATAGGAATTAAGGAATCTTCTCCTTGAATAGAAAACCATTTTTTGGCAGGGAAATGTTTTGTTAGAAATTCTTCAAAGGTATCTACTTCTGTAATTCGATTTAATAACAATAATTGTTCATCATAAGTTAATACAAATTGATTATTTTCAATTGTATTCTGCAACCAAGTTATTTCATCTTTATTATCTAGGTGGTGAAATTCATAGCCAATATTATCTGTATATAGCTTTTTGAGGTTTTCTGTTGACCCATTATGATTAAGTGCATATTCTTTTTGAGAATTAATTTCTAGTGGATCTAAGTTTGCATATTTATGTCCATTTTTTCTTATGTCTTCTTCTATTAATTTAATATTAAAGTCAGAATTTACATTTAACGGTGATTGGGTTACAGGATTTTCAACTTTAGTTTCTTCTGAATGAATAGTAATTAAATTTTGAAATTCTTCAGATTTAAAAAAGGTAACAAGTTCGTCACCGACACTTTCGGGGTCTGTTAAGTAATCTTCGTACAGTCCTAAAAGATAGGCTAGATTTAAATCTCCAAATTGATTGATTTTCAACATTTAACTATTTTGTTTTTTTTATCAGAAATACTGAAGTAAGTGTATTATCGATTAAAGAAATACTTTTTTCAATATTATAATGATTAAAAATTATTAAAAAATTAAGGTCTTAAAGATAATTCAGACAATAGTTTTTTTGTTGATATTATGTGTTTGTTAATTTTTAGTTCAATAGGATCTAATCCAAGAGCAAGCCCAACAAGTTGAGGTACATGTATTATTGGAAGGTCAATTTGTCTTTTCATCATTCCTGCTGCACGGCTTTGGTATTGATCTAAATTTAAATGACATAATGGACATGGGGTGACCATTGCATCTGCACCGAGATCTTTAGCTGTGCTTGTATGATTACCCACCATTTTTAAAGCTGCTTTTTCATTAATTGTTAGAATAGGGAAGCCACAGCATGCTCTGCTACCAGAGTATTCAGTTGGTTTTGCTCCAACCCATTCTGTTAAATCTTCTAAGCATGTTTCTCTTTCAGGATATTCATAAAATTTAAGTGCTTTACTTGGTCTTACGAGATAACATCCATAAAAAGGAGCAAGATTTAATCCTTCAAGTTTTCTTTTTACCAAAGATTTGAATTTTTTCTCACCAATTTCTTCTACAATTATCCAAAGAAGATGACGGGTAGGTGTTTTACCTGTATATTCTAATCCTTCATCTTTTAGAGTTTCGTTTATTTGTGCTCTATATTCTTCGTTTTCTAGTCTATGTTCTGCTTGGGACATTACTCCCTGACAAGTACTGCAAATAGTTAAGATAGGTAAATTTTGTTTTTCAGCTAATGCTATATTTCTTGCATTTAAAGTATCTCCAAGAAGTTGGTTTTTTTCTTGCAAAACCCCTGCACCTGTACATGATGCAGATTCCATTGCTTTTTCATCAAGTTCTATACCTAATATTTCTGCTACTTTTAGCGTTGAAGTATATAATTCTGGAGCAGCTCCTTTTGCAACGCATCCAGGAAAAAAAGCGAATTTCATTATTTTTTCTCCAATTTTTTAAATATGTTTTTTAACTTGTCTTTGTTTTTTATTGAATGAGATAAGAAAGGAGGTCTTTTGCCAGCTAGTTGAGCGGCGATTGCCAAGGGTAGTAGTTTGATTAATTCTATAATATTGAAGAATCCTTTGGTTTTAAGAATAAGCAGAGTTTCATTTAAAATTCCCGAGCTTTTAACAAGACTGGTAAAAGCATTTGCATGTCTTGGTCCATATCCTTTATTCATTTTCTTTTCAAGAGAATTTGCTCTCATAGCCATAATTCTACTCATTGGATCTACATCTTTTGGACATACTTCTACACATTGCATACATCTTGTACAATCCCATATTCCACCGTCTTCAACTAAATTTTCAAGTCTTTCAGTTTCAGTGTCATCTCTTGGATCAGCAACAAATCTGTAAGCTTTAGCAAGAGCTGCGGGACCTAGGAAATTATCTTTAACTTCTAAAACTGTACAATCTGATACACATGCTCCACACATGATGCAATTCATAACACCTACTAGATGAACCATATCTTCATTAGGTGCTATGTATTCAGCTTCAGGAGCTTCTTCTTCTGGCTTTAGATAGGGATCTACCGCGTGCATTTTGTCCCAAAAAGGCTTGAAATCTGCAGTTAGATCAGTAATAACAGGCATGTTACCTACTGGCTCTACTGTAACTTTATTATCCTTTA
>PAZO01000020.1 GCA_002715665.1 Chloroflexota bacterium
TATATATAACTGCACTAAATAGGCATGATATAGAAAGTGCAATAGATCTAGAAAAAGTTTGGTGTGATCATATAAAAAAATATCACAACAGCGGCAAAGGAAATGATGGTTATGATAACGGGAAATGCAACCCTAAATATTACCAGCCTGAAAAAGAAGGATGTAATTTCGGATTATGTTTATTTACAGAACCTAATGGAAAGGTAGCAGGATCTTCAATATCTAGTAATAGAAAGCATGACGGGTTTAATCTATTTATAAGTAATAGTCATGATCTTCCAATGCATGCAGATTCTTACGGTTATGTGACTATTCATGAGATGTTTCACATATATCAATACTCAAATTTAACTAAAACAAGGTCTAGGGATGATGAAATGCGGATGGTAGGCAAACTAGGCACAGGTAGTAACCCTAAAGATGAAGTTCCTTGGTGGATTGAAGGAAATGCAGTTTTTTTTGGATATTATAAATATGCGAAAGAAATTCAGGATCGAGAATATTTTATAAATAAAATGGAAAATGCTATGTGGGGAAAATGGGACGGAATTCTTATTGAAAAATATTTAAATTCTGAAAAAACAATAAATGAATTTACATGGACTGGAGAAGAAAAAAAAATTGGATATGAATTAGGGGCATGGTTTGTAGCCTTTCTTATAGATCAAGTAGGAGAAGAAAAAATATACGAATTTTGGACAAACCTTGAATCAGAGAAAAATTTTGAAATTACATTTAACAAATATTTTGGAAAAAACTATCAAATTTATATTAACGAGTTCGATGTTTTTTTAAAACAACCGAAAGATCAAATACTTTCTGTTCTAGACAGAATATATCCTATAAATTGAATGATAAACATATATTTTTCTCTATCCCTTAATAGTTTATAATCATCTACATGTAGCAGGATACGTGATTGAATTCTCTTCTAAACAGAAGGTCACCGGTTCGAGTCTCTCATCGCCCGTCATGATTTTGTAATACATAATAAATTCCTAAATCTTTGTTTTAAATGTAGTCTAAAACATAAGAATATAAAAGATTCTCTTGTTATTATGTAACTCTTTAAACTGAAAATAGAGATATATATGCCTAAAAATAAAATTAAATGGGGAATTATTGGAATAGGAGCTATGGGAGAATCTCACGCTCAAACTCTTCTATCTAATTCAGTAGAAAATGCTGAGCTTCATGCAGTCTGCGATATCGATCTTAAATGTGAAACTAAGTTTCCTAATATCAAATTTTTTAGAAATAGTGATGACTTATTTAAAGACAATAGTGTTGATGCTATTCTTATATCCACTCCACACACAACTCACGTACCTCTTGGAATACAATCATTAAAAAGTGGAAAACATACTTTAGTAGAAAAACCTTTGTCAATCACAGCAAAAAAAACTTTAGAACTAATTAATTTTGCAAAATCATCTAATGTGTCTTTTGGTGTTATGTTAAATCAACGTACAAATCCAATATATAAAACATTAAAACAAATGATTATTGATAATGAATTAGGAGAAATACAAAGAATTCAATGGACAATAACCGATTGGTTTAGAAGTAATTATTACTATAGTACATCTAATTGGAGAGCTAGCTGGCAAGGCGAAGGGGGAGGAGTGCTTATTAATCAAAGTATTCATCAGTTAGATCTATGGCAGTGGCTATTTGGTATGCCAAATCGTGTTCATGCAAATATCAATCTTGGACGTTTTCATAACATTGAAGTAGAAGACGATGTGACAGCTTTATTTAAATATCATAATGGTTCTCATGGTTTGTTTGTAACAACTACAGGTGAAGCTCCAGGTGTAAACAGATTAGAAGTAGCATCAGATAATGGATTAATGATTATTGAAAATAACAAAATGATATGGAATAAAAATGAAATATCTTCTTCTGAATATTTGAAAAGTTCAAAAAAATCTATGGAAAAACCAAACATAAAAATAGAAGAGTTAAACTTTGAAGAAATAAATTTTAGTACAGAAAGAAAAAACATTATTCAAAATTTTTCAAATCAAATCTTAGGAATAGAAAGATTATACGTAGACGGAGAAGAAGGTCTAAATTCAGTGGAACTAATGAATGCAATGATTTATTCCGGGCTAAATAATACAGAAGTTAGTATACCTATAAACAGGGAAAACTATGAAAAAAAACTTGCGGAAATGATAGCTGAAAATAAAGGGTAAAGATTAATATGAATAAACTAAAAATCGCAGCTATGGGTGTAGAACACAGGCATATTTTCGGACAACTAAAAGGAATGTTAGATGTAGGTTGCGAATTCGTAGGATGGTGGACTGAAAATGATAACAGAATAGCTAAAGATTTAGAAAAAAAATTCCCTGACATCAAAAGAGAAAAAGATAAAAACACTCTTTTAAACAATAATGAAATTGATTTGATCTTAATTGCTGATATACCTGCAAAAAGAGCCGGTTTGGCTATTGAGTGCATGAATGCAGGTAAAGATGTTATGCTCGACAAACCAGGTTGTACATCTTTAGAGCAGCTAGCTAAAATTAAAAATACAATAAACAAAACAAAGCAAATATATTCAATTGATTTTTCCGAAAGATTTGAAGTTCCAAGTGTAGCAATGGCAGCAAAATTAATAAAACAAGGTGAAATTGGAAAAGTAGTTCAAACAATAGGAATAGGTCCTCATCGCTTAAATATCGATACTCGACCTGAATGGTTTTTTGATGACGAATTAAATGGGGGAATATTATGTGATATTGCTTCTCATCAAATTGATCAATTTCTATTTTTTACTGAATCAAAATCAGCTCAAATAATCAGCTCAAGTATTGGTAATTTTTCTAATCCAAATAAAACAAAATTGCAAGACTTTGGAGAAATATTAATACATGGAGACCATGGACAAGGTTATATCCGGGTAGATTGGTATACTCCAGATGCGCTACCAAATTGGGGTGACGGCAGACTAACGATATTAGGGACTGAGGGGTATATTGAACTGAGAAAATATGTTGATGTTGCAGGAAGAAAAGGGACTGACCATCTCTTTTTAGTAAATAAAACCAGATACGAATACATAGATGCTTCCAATCAACCACTTACATATTTTAAGAATTTAATGAACGACGTTTTAAATCGTACTGAAACTGCTATGAAACAAGATCATTGCCTCGAAGTAATGAGGCTTGCAATCGTTGCTCAAAACTCAGCAAAACGTTTAGGTAATTTAAATCGTTGAATTAAATTCTTTAGTAAACATATAATAAATTTATGAAAAACAATAACCCTCTTATTATCATCGGGGCCGGAATTGCAGGTCTCTGTACAAGCTTTTACCTAAAAAAAAACAACATTCCTCATATCATCATTGAAAGAGGAGAGATTGCAAACACTTGGATAAATGAAAGGTGGGATAATTTTTATTTAGTTAATCCAAACTGGGCAATTAAAATTCCAGAATTTGGGTTTGGGTCTAAACACTTCCCTTCTGAAAATCCTGATGGTTATTTAAATAAAATTGAAACAGTAAATTATATTCAAAATTTTGCAGAACATATTGGGTCTCAAATATATACCAATGAAAACGTAAATAATATATCAAAAAAAAATAATGAATACATAATAAAAACGTCAAAAAGAATTTTAAAATCTAATACGATTATTTTAGCATCCGGAGCATTTGGTAAAGCATATATACCTCCAATTAATACAGAATTATCTAATGAAATTTTACAGCTACATTCTGCGCAATATAAAAATCCTAGCCAACTGCCTGAAGGTGGGGTGTTGGTAGTAGGTTCAGGGCAATCAGGAGCACAAATTGCTGAAGAATTACTAGAAAACGGAAAAAAGACATGGCTTGCTGTTAGTAAATGTGGAAGAAGGCCTAGAAGATATAGAGGGAAAGATTCTTCGTGGTGGAATTACGAAATGGGATCATTTAATAAAACTGTTGAAAATACTCCTTTTGAGCAAAGATGGACATGCAGCCCCCATACTTCAGGTAGTCGTGGAGGGCATGATATTAATTTGATCGATTTAGAAGAAAAAGGACTAACATTATGTGGAACAGTAAAAAAATGTGATTCTAATAAAATTTTATTTAATAATAATTTATTTGAAAATTTAAATTTTTCAGACCAGCATGCAATTAATTGGGCAAAAAAAGTAGATCAATATATAAATGCAAATAATTTAAAAATACCTAATGAAACTATTGCCAAAGATCTAAGAATATCAAATAACAAAATTCATAATATAAATGAAATCTCAGCTCCAAAAGATATTGCAAGCATTATATGGGCTACAGGATTCAGATATGATTATAATTGGATTGACTTAGATATAACAAATGAATTAGGTTATCCAATACAAAAAAGAGGTATAACTAAATTCGAAGGTTTGTATTTCATGGGCCTTCAGTGGATGCATTCATCTAAATCAGCACAATTTGTAGGAGTAGCTGAAGATGCTGAGTTCGTTGTAAATGATATAGTTTCCAAACTTTAGGTGAGATAGGTTGAAAAATATAAAGAAAATAGCAAAATTAATTTTCGAGGCAAAAGCTAACGGAACCTTAATCGATTCTTCTAAAATAAAAGAAATTCAAACAATAGATGACGCATANTTATTGCAAAATTCAGCTATAAATATATCTAATTTAAATCAACATGGATGGAAAGTAGGCGCTACAAGTGCTACAGCTCAAAAAAAATTAAAAGTTACTGAACCAATTACTGGTCCAATTTTCAAAGAACATATATATGATAGCCCTTCTAAAATATNTGTATTTCCTAATCACCATACTCATGTTGAATGTGAATTTGCATTTAAATTCAAGAATAAGCTTGTTCCTAAAAAAAACAAATACAAATTAGATGAAATAATTAATTCAATAGATTGCCTTATACCTGTAATTGAAGTAGTTGGGTGTAGATATGAATCAGGATTTAAAAATATGGGTCCAATAAAATTAATTTCAGATTTCGGAGTTCATATAGCAATAATCAAAGGAATGGAAATTCGTNATTGGAAAGATATAGATTTACCCAATTCGAAAGTTAGTCTTTTTCTAAATGATAAAAAACTAATTGAAGGAGACGGGTCTCAGGTACTTGGGTCTCCTTTAAATGTTTTAGAATGGACAATAAACCACCTATCAAAATACAACAAAACAATTAATAATGGAGACATGATTTCTACTGGAACNTGTACTGGCTTAACGCCAATNAAATCAGATGACAAGATAATAGCTGATTTTCATGAACTTGGGAGAATAGAACTTGAAATTTTAAAAAATTAAAATGAAAAAAGATTATAAAAAACAATATAAAGATTCTGAATTAATTATCCATGGTATAAATCCAGTTAGTGAAGCATTGTCTTCAAATAGAACAACTCACATATATATATCTGAAAATTTTTCAAANAATAAAAGAATACTCGAAATAATTAACAAAGCAAAAAAAAATAAAATTCATTTAGACATCATAGATAATACTTTATTTAAAAAAAAATTTGGATTTAATACTGGACAAACAGTCGTAGCCCAAATTCATTTAAATTTAAATTCAGATATAGAAGATATAATTAACTTCGAATCTNACAAAGATTCAAATTTATTAATAATAGACAAAGTACAAGATCCAAGAAATTTAGGTGCAATAATTAGATCAGCTGAATCTGCTGGATTCAATGGGATTATTATAACAAATAAAAACTCTGCAAAAATAAATACTACTGTTGCAGAAATATCTTCAGGAGCAATTTCACATATACCAATAATTGACAATCAAAATATTAATCAATTAATTAAAAAACTCAAAACTTATAATTATTGGATTGTTGGATTAGATATGGATGGAGATAAAGAATATACCGATTATGATTTTACTGGGAATATAGCATTAGTTATCGGTAGTGAAGGATCTGGAATTTCAAAGCTAACAAAATCGTTATGTGACCAAATTTATAAAATTACTATGCATGGTAAAACTGAATCTTTGAATGTGTCAGTGGCAGCAGGTATAATGATGTTTCAAATGAAAAAATAAGGAATGAAAATGGAAAGGTATCCAATAAATTTAAATGAGTATGAAGAATTGGCAAAAAAAATATTACCTCATAATATTTGGGATTATATTGAAGCTGGGCGAGGTGATGAAATAACATTAAAAAGGAATACTGAAATATTTGATGAAGTATTTCTTAGACCAAATAAAATGGAAGACATATCTAATATTAAAATGGAAACAACTATACTTGGTGATAAAACTTCATTTCCATTAATGATAGCTCCAGCTGGTGGGCACACATTTTGTGATGAAGATGGTGAACTTTCAACAATTCGGGCAGCAAAAAAAGAAAATATAATTACAGGAGTAGGAACAAATTCATCATATACCATAGAAGATATATCTAATGAAACCAATGCGCCTTTATGGTTTCAAATATATCATCTGACAAAAGAAATAGATGAAATGTTGGTCAGGAGAGCTGAAAAATCTGGATATAAAGTTATTGTACTGACAGTTGATGGCCCTGTACCGGGAATGGATAATTTAAGACCTAAAGAAAGAGATATTAGAAACGCATTTGTCACTCCTCCAAATACAGAGAGAGTTAATTTGGTAGGTGAGATAGCTGGATTGGGTTTCAAGCACGGAGACCCTGAAGTACTATTAGGTGGATTAAATCCTCAACAACAGTTACTTTGGGAAGACATAAATTGGTTCAAATCATTAACTGATTTGCCTATAGTCATAAAAGGGCTACAATCTGCTCATGATGCTAAAAAAGCTGTAGAATATGGAGTTGATGGAATTGTAGTGAGCAATCACGGTGCACGTGGTGTTGATACACTATTACCTAGTTTGCAATCTTTACCAGAGGTAGTTGATGCGGTCAAATCAGTAAATGGAGATTGTGAAATTTACTTAGATGGTGGAATTAGAAGAGGTNCTGATATATTAAAAGCTTTAGCATTTGGCGCAAAAGCAGTGATGATAGGAAGACCATTTTATTGGGGATTAGCGGTTGGNGGAGAAAATGGAGTTAGAGATGTAATTAAAATTTTAAGAGAAGAACTAGAAGTAGCAATGAAATATTGTGGTATAACTGACGTTGAAAATGTAGATAGTAATTTACTATCATATTATTTTAAGTAAATTAAAGGATTTTATATGAATTTCGGTAACTATAAATTAAACAATCCAGAATCATTTGAAACGCCTGAATATGTGATTTTCGAAGATATAATTAGCCATAATATAAATACTGTATTATCAATGGTTCAAGACCCTGACAGATTAATACCTCATGCGAAAACTCATAAATCAAAAGAAATTTTAAAATTACAAATAGATCACGGAATAAAAAGACATAAAACTTCAACACTTGAAGAAATAGAAGTATTAGCAGAATGTNCTCCTGAAGAATTAATTTTAGCTTATCCAATAACATCAAAAATCAAAGCTGACAGATACAGTAAAATAATTAAAAAATTTAGTAATGTTAAATTCAGCTCAATAATTGGTTCTGTTTATCATTTGGAAATAGCTTCACAAATTGAAGAGTTAGATGGAGTTTACATTGATTTAGACACAGGAATGCACAGAACAGGAATAAATCTAGAAGAATCTGATGAATTATTAGATAAACTATTTAACTCTTCTGAAATAAAATTTAAAGGGATACATGGATATGACGGCCATCTTGTAGGACTTACTGATNTAGAAGAAAAACAAGAAATAGTAAATAAAAGTATTGATATAGTTGAAGAATTCCGAAATAAAATTTCGAAATTTTCACAGGACCAAAATTATGACATCATAGTTGGTGGATCTTGGTCATTTCAATATTATCTAAACAAAACAGAATACAAAGTATCTCCTGGAACTTGGATTTACTGGGATTCTAATAATATTAGACAACCTGATCTAAACTTTAAAGTTGCAGGATTAATACTTGGTCAAGTTATTGACGAAGATAAAATAAGAAAAACAGTTACTGTGGATATAGGTGCAAAATCAGTATCTTGTGATGCNCTTACTCCTGACAGATTTACAATTGAGGGGAAACCTAAGGCAAAATTATTATCTCAAAATGAGGAACATGGCGTTGTTGAACTTAACGGAGAAACTTTAAATATAGGTGATTATGTATTGGGGTCACCAGGGCATGCATGTACAGTACCCCCCAAATTTCCTCATGGCGTAAAAATTAATGCAAGTGGAGATATATCGGGGAAAATAACTACTGATGCACGAGATAGAAAATAAAAATNATTTATTTTCTTCCATAAATTTTTTTACAAAATTTNTGTGTTCTTTTGATTGACGTGCTTTTGTAAAAATCTCATTTTCAATAGAATAAACATCGTCGTAATCTTTTATATAATTATTAAATATCATATCTTTGACTACTCTATTATGCCAATCTGAATTTTGAGCGATATCTTGACTGACATTCAATGCTTCTTCAAATAAATCTTCTGATTTTACACTTCGTGAAATAAGCCCGATTTTTTCAGCCTGATCACCGTCTATGAATTTGCCAGTCAACAATAATTCAGAAGATCTACTAATTCCTACAATATCAGACAATCTTCTAGTGCTACCAAATTCAGGCGTCANACCAATTTTTACAAATCTAAAGGAAATTTTTGCATCCGAAGATGCTAATATCAAATCAGAATATAGAAATAATGTTATTCCCATNCCTACAGCAAAGCCATTAATTGCAGTAATAATCGGTTTTGATCTTAAAAATAAATTAATTAGTTCACTCCAAGATTTAGCATGTCTTTTTTTTGTGTTTNCTTCTTGGAATCCNCTAACATCAGCTCCTGCACTAAATGCTTTGCCATTTCCGGTTATCAAAATGGATCCAACTTCTTTTGAAAAATTGTATTTTTCAATTGTAGAATACAACGATTCAGAAAGCTCATAATTAAAAGCATTTAAAGATTCTGGTCTGTTCAACTTTATAATACCAACTCTATTTTTTATCTCACTTAATATTACATCAGACATCAATAGAAGTTCCTAAATTGTTTTCTTTTGCTAGTGTATATAATTTATTGGCTAAAACCAAATCCCATATTGCTAATCCTTGGGATTCAAAAATTGTTATATCATCTGTTTGTCTTGAATATTTTTTTGGAAATCGGAAGATGTCTGAAAAATTTATTATATTTCGCCATTGAATTAAACCTAGAGATTCTGGGTATATTAAATCTCCGCACTCTTTCTTAGCCTGATCTAAATCATCAACAAATATATTATTAGCTTTCAGAATTGTTTTCGTGTCTAATTCTCTTCTTAAAGAATGATTTGATCCAGCAGCATTNATATGNGTTCCTTTATTAACAATTTTNTCNTCTATTACAGGTGTTTTAGAATTTGTAATAATATTAATAATATCAACATCATCAGGATCAAATATATTTTGAACCTGAGTTAATTTAGATTTAAATTTTGATTGATGTAGATCAATGAAATTTCTTCTGTTTCGTTCAGATCGACTATAAATATATATTTCTTCTAAATCAAATATACTATCTATTGATAAAGCTTGGGTGAAAGATTGAAAACCAGTACCAACTAATAATACTTTACTAGAATTTCTATTTGCTAAAAATTTACTTGCCACTCCCGATGCAGCGCCTGTACGAAATTGACCTAGGGTATTTGCCTCAATAATTGAAATTATTTCGCCCGATTCAGCATTCATAATATGTACATAAAATTTAGTTCCTTTAGAGTTTGGTACATAAACTTTAAGACCAGTGATATTCTTTGAATCAATGCCAGCTGACATATAATTCATGCTTGTTGAACCAAGAGGTAATCTCTCTCTAGGTTTATTAACTGCCTCACCATTAGCCATCATTCTGAAAGATTCCTCAACAGAATCTATAGCTATTTTTATATCTATGATTTTATTTACTTCAGATTCAGTTAAATATAATGCCATAATTAATTATAAAATTTATATAAATGATTCAAAGGCCCNTGCCCNTTNCCTAATTCTATAGAATGTAAAATTGATTCATAAACATATTTTTGNCCAATTNTTACNCTATCNATAAAATTTTCACCTTTTGCTAATTCAGCTGTAATAGCTGAAGAAAATGTACANCCTGTACCNTGTGTNTTTTTAGTATNAATTCTTTTCTGAGGTAGTTCCAATATCAATCCTTCTTTTTCNTTAAAAAGTAAATCNATCGGGTCACCNTTCATATGCCCGCCTTTTAATAAAAGATATTNNGGNCCAAGATTTANTATTTTTTGACTCGCTTTNAACATATCNGTTTTNGTNNTNATTTTCATTCCTGAAAGAACTTCAGCTTCTGGAATATTGGGNGTTAACAAAGTNGATTTAGGGATCAAGTTTTCTTTCATTATTTTAATGGCATTATCTGATATTAATTGATCTCCGCTTTTTGCGACCATTACAGGATCAAGTACAATTGGAATATCATTTGTTGTACCAATCAATTCACTTATTAACAACACAACTTCATCAGTACCTAACATTCCAATTTTTATTGCATTAGGATAAAGATCTGTTTTTAAAGAATTAAACTGACTAGAAATAATTTGATTATTCATCATTTCCACACCACTTACTTCAACAGTATTTTGTGCTGTAACAGCTGTAATCACACATGTACCATACACATTAAGTGCGGCAAATGTTTTTAAATCTGCCTGTATGCCTGCCCCTGCCCCGGAATCAGAGCCAGCAATAGACATAGCAATCTTTGGTCTAGCATTATTCATTATTTCCATAATTTTCAAATAATCTTATAGCTTCATGATAATCATCTTTATCATTCAAGTCTAATCTTATTAAAATATCATCAAATATTAACTGATTAACANCAGTTTGTGAAACAACAAAATCTTTAACTGTTTTCCCTCTATTAATAAATTCAGATAAATTATTAATAACTTTATTCCCTATAATTATTGGATGACCTCCNCTTAATTTCCCGTTCTGATTATATTTTGGAACAGTTAGTATAGCATTTGATTCATTATGGCTTTTAATAATTTTTTCTATCATTTTTTTGGGCCTTGGTTGATCAACTGAAAGTAATAACAAATCAGAATTTGATTTTAAAGAATTAATACCTAACAAAACTGAAGATGATTTCCCTTGGCTGTAATTTTGATTAACAACAATTTTAGCATTCAAATTTTTTATTTTCTTTTGAATCATTTCGCTTTGAAATCCCAAAATTACTATTGGCTCAATGCTTAAATAATTAAATATTTTAATTTGATATTCAATTAACGTTTGACCATACCAATCTAGTAATGGTTTTGATTGTCCCATTCTGGTAGAACAACCAGCAGCTAAAATTAATCCGCCTAGCGAATTCATTGAATTTTGGTTTGAGTAACTAAGTTTTTTGTTTTTGTAGTTATCTTAGACCATATATTTTCAGGCATAGTCATAGGNANTCCGCTACCACCTTCTCTAATCATAAGCATTTCCGCAACAATACTAACTGCGATTTCGTCAGGAGACCTCCCTCTTAAATCTAATCCTACAGGAGATCTTATTGACTTAACTCTTTTTTCTGAAACTCCATTTTTCAAAAGTTCTTCAAAAACTAATATAGCTTTTCGCATACTTCCAACTAACCCTATATATTTNGCATCAGTATTAACCGCGGCTTGTGTTGCAACCAAATCATACCTATGTCCTCTAGTTGCAATTATGATATAGGTATTTTCTGTAACAGGAAGGCTTTTTAATGCGTTTTCTGGTAGATCGTTTACAACTCTTTCAGCATTTGGAAACCTATTACTATTTGCAAATTCTTTTCTATCGTCTGTTATCCATACATTAAAATTCAAATTATAGGCTAATGGTGCAAGGCTGTTAGCTATATGTCCTCCGCCACAAATTAATAGCGTTGAAGGAGTTGAGTATATTTCAANGTACCACTCATTACCATCATCCAGTTTAATTGACCTATTATGCCTATTATTTACGGCATCTTCTATTTCTTTTGTGTGAGAAAATATACTATCTGTCTTAATATGCATAATCTCGTCAAAATTAAATATTTTTCTTAATCCAATTTTAGATTTGTTATCAGTGCTATTTACTAATGTAATTACTGCTTTACCTTTGTTATTACCATTTAAAGAATCTTTTAGAGAAATCAAATAATCTATATTAGATTTACTGGGCTCTAATTTGTCTAATAAAAAATACATCGTACCCCCACACACTAATCCTTCTTGTTCAGCTAATTCTTGGTTTAAAGTGTAATCTTTGTATCTTGATTCCTGATTTTGATTTTCTTCTAGCATGGTTTTTGACTCAAACCATATATCACCTTCAACGCAACCTCCCCCAAGTGTTCCTACAGTAGAACCATCTTTACNAATCAACAATTTAGACCCTATTTTTTGGGGCGTAGAACCTTTTGTATTCACAACAGTTGCTATAACAATCATATTGCCTTGTTCTAATTCATTTAATGATTTTTCAATAACTTCATTCATAATTAAAAATATATTTTTAATAATTATACCAACAAATTACTCAAAAATTGTATAATATTTCTATGCAAAAAAAATTAGGCAAAATTACAACAAACAAAAAACTTGATAACCAAACAAATGCGCCTCCTGGCCAATTTGTTACAGAAAAATTTCCGGTTTTTTCGTCTTTTCCAACACCTNAAATAGACTTGAATACTTGGAAGCTTGATATCAAAGAGAACGGTGTACATATTGTGTCTTATGATTGGAATGAACTAAAGACAATAAATATCTCTGAAGTAACAGAAGATTTTCATTGTGTTACCCAGTGGTCAAGATTGCAAACAACTTGGAAAGGATATTTAACATCAGATATTCTAGAGGAAATAAAAATTAATTCAAATTTCAAATTTGCTAGTATATATTGCTATGATGGATATTCAACAAACCTGCTGAAAACTGATCTTATGAATCCCAAATCAATTTTAGCTATGGAATTTGAAAATGATACACTAAAAGAAGAGCATGGATTCCCTCTTAGATTAGTTGTTCCACATCTTTACGGATGGAAAAGTGCTAAATGGATCAAGGAAATTAATTTCACCCAAGACCCTATACCTGGTTTTTGGGAGGTAAGAGGTTACCATATGAATGGGGATCCATGGAAACAGGAAAGGTTTTCCTAATAACTAAACTTCCATAGTCAAATCAACGTACTTGACACGCTTTGTGTCAAGCTATAAAATACATTCTATAACAATCTTGGTGATAATATGCAATGGGATTTCTCTGAGCCAAATATAGAAGGTGTGTATGTAATTAGTGTAGCGTCAAANATGCTATCCATGCACCCGCAGACTTTGAGAAAATACGAAAGAGTGGGACTAGTTAGGCCAAGTAGAACTGATGGAATGCTTCGATTGTACTCNCAAGATGATATTGCAAGGCTAAAATTGATTAAATATCTAGTTGATGACTTAGGACTAAATCTTGCAGGGGTAAGACTTATATTAACTATTTTTAACGATTTATTAGATATAAAAAAAGGAAATGAGATATTAAAAGGATCGCAGTTAAAAATATTCCTTGATGAAAAACTGTATGAAATCTTTGAAACTTTAGGATTAGAATATGACAGAAATTAAAAAAAATAAAA
The DNA here is from genome assembly GCA_002715665.1 of Chloroflexota bacterium. The sequence continues at coordinate 13,657 of PAZO01000020.1, forward strand.
AAACTAAAAAACCAACTTCTAGTTCAAAGGTAAAAAAACTAGAAACTCAGGTTAAAAAAATGAATGAAGAAATAGAGCAATGGAAAACTACTGCTCAAAGATCGCAGGCTGATCTTATTAATTTGAAAAGAAGAACACTTGAAGAAATTCAAACAAATAAACGTAAAGCTAAAATTGAGTTTATCAAAAAATTTATCAACACTTTAGATGAACTTAATATGACAAAAGATTCACTTCCAAAAGATGAACAATTTAAAGGTTGGATAGATGGTATAAATTTAATTATTAATAAATTCGAATCTAGTCTGATCAATGAAGGTTTAACAAAAATAAATCCATCGAACGAAGATGATTTTGACCCTCAAATCCATGAATCATTATCAGTGGTAGAAACAAAAACAAAAAAATCAGATGGAAAAATCTCTCAAACCGTTAAAATTGGGTACTCGATAGAAGAATCAATTATTCGACCTGCTCAAGTAATTTTATTAAAATACACATCGTAATATATACAGGAGAAAAAAATGCCAAAAATTTTAGGAATAGANTTAGGAACAACAAATTCATGCATGGCTATAGTTGAAGCATCNGAAGGTGAAGTNTTAGAAAATTCAGANGGAGGAAGAACTACCCCNTCTGTAATAGCAATCAACCCTAAAAACGATGAAAGATATGCTGGNCTAGTNGCNAAAAGACAAGCAGTNACAAACCCTGAAAACACAATATTTTCTGTAAAAAGATTTATTGGNAAAAAATTCAAAGATNGTTCACTTAAAGATGACTTNTCAATGATNCCNTACAAAGTTAANGAAGCTAAAAATGGTGATATTTCGGTTCATATGNCTGGAAAAGATTATTCACCACAAGAANTTTCNTCAATGATNCTAGCCAAATTAAAATCTGATGCNGAATCCAAATTGGGAGAAAAAATTACTNAAGCTGTGATTACTGTTCCAGCNTATTTTAACGANAGTCANAGAAAAGCAACTAAAGATGCAGGAACAATAGCTGGATTGGATGTACTAAGAATAATAAATGAACCAACAGCTGCNGCTCTTGCTTATGGATTAGATAAAAAATCTGACCAGACNATAGCAGTTTATGATCTTGGAGGTGGGACTTTTGATATAACTATATTACATCTTGGAGATGGNGTATTTGAAGTTAAATCCACTAACGGNGACACNCANTTNGGNGGAGATGATTTTGATCAAAGAATAGTATCATGGTTAGCAGATGAATTCAAAAANGAAAANGCTGTTGATTTAATGAAAGANACAATGGCTATTCAAAGATTAAGAGAGGCTGCTGAAAAAGCAAAAATAGAATTNTCNACNGTTATGGAAACTGAAATTAANCTNCCATTTATAACTGCCGATGCTTCTGGTCCAAAACATTTAGTTAANACCATAACTAGATCTCAATTGGAAAATTTAATCATGGATTTGATAGAGCAAACAATAGAACCATGTAAAATGGCTCTTAAAGANGCGAAACTCAAAACATCNGATATAAATGAAATAATNCTTGTTGGNGGNATGACAAGAATGCCTGCAATTCAATCTGCAGTNGAAAAATATTTCAACAAGGAATCNAACANAGGAGTAAANCCNGANGAAGTTGTTGCAGTAGGTGCTGCTATNCAGGCNGGAGTATTACAAGGTGATGTTCAAGATGTATTATTACTTGATGTCACACCTNTAACTTTAGGTATAGAAACNTTAGGAGGTGTATCAACTCCATTAATNGANNGAAATACTACTATACCTACTCAAAAAACTGAAACTTTTAGTACNGCTCAAGATAATCAACCAAGTGTTGAAATACATGTTCTTCAAGGAGAACGTTCTATGGCAACAGAAAATAAAACANTNGGTAAATTTATTCTTGATGGAATTCCTCCTGCNCCAAGAGGTGTNCCACAGGTNGAAGTTACATTTGACATAGATGCAAATGGNATATTAAATGTTTCAGCAAAAGATAAAGGAACTGGAAANGAACAAAANATTACAATTACAGCTAGNTCNGGNCTTAGTGATGANGAAATAGAACAAATGATTAATGANGCAGAATCNCACGCAGAAGAAGATGAAAAGAAGAAAAAAATNATAGAAGTTAAAAATAATGCTGATTCAATGATTTATCANGCAGANAAATTAATAGCAGATAATAAAGAAAAAATTTCTGAAGAAATTGTTTCTAAAATTAATGAACAAAAAGAAGCTCTTAAAAATGCNATTGAATCNGATGATATNGANAAAATTGAAAGTGAATTAAACTCTTTTCAATCTACNTTACAAGAGATTGGACAATCAATGTANACNCAACCNGGNGGACANGANGAAGGAATGCCAAATTCTGAANCACAAGAACCNNCTAATGANNCAGAAAAAAAATCAAAACGAAAAAGCGCNAANCCAAAAAATGAAAAAAAAGATGATGACGTTGTTGATGGNAAGTCTAANGATAAATAAATCAAAGACCTTTAATTTTAATTGAAGTAGANTTTTTATAAATTTTGTTTATNTTGAGNAATANTGGNACTTGNGATTCAANAAGAAAAGATAAATCNAAAGTTCCNCANTTAACAGGGTTTAANCCTTTGATNGTAGTAATCAAATTTANAAAANTTGATTCTGCTNANGAATCATTAGCAAAGTATAATACATCGTGATCTAGTTCNNTGTTNATATTATTTAAATCNAAATGACTNATTGTGTGAAAGGCTGATATAACANGAGTTGAATNAAGNGAGTNNTNTANTTGANTNGAAATTGANTCTTTAATTGTNGAATCTCTGTTAAATTTACCNTTGTTATAAATCATTGGTACAGATGTATCTATAATAATTTTATTTTTCAANACATCTTTNANNNTTNATAACTCANNNATTACNACATGNTAAGGNAATGCTATGAAAATAATATCAGCNNCNAATACTGTNTTGNGATAATCAGANCCTTTAATATCAATTTTTGGAAGTTNTAGTTTNATTTCNTTTTCTNTAACTAACAGCTTTGTCTNNAGATCTTGANCCAATNAAAATTGAATGNCCATNCATTCCNAATCGAATAGCCAAGGCTTTNCCTTCTTTTCCNGTNCCACTAATAANACCTAATTTCATTNTTATNTTAAGGTTGAATTAAACATTTGACCATAAAGTTTTNTATCCATTTCCTGTAATAGCATCCTTAATTTTNTTTCTTTCTATAGATTNTAATTCTTCAATTGCATCATCCAATTTGAAAAAAGAATCCTCATTNACTACATAAAATATATTTTCTAGCAACTTNTCCCATACTCCATCTTCTGTTAGCACTTTCAAATANGAATGCCANGGNATAACAATAAAATTCTTNACCTCGTCTAAACCNGGTCTGATTTTATTAAGTATTTTTATTCTTTCATCAGGAGATTTAGCAATNGGAAAAACTTTAATTAACACTTCACCNTCTTGCTCTCTTCGNTCTAAAACTAANGATGCNTCTAANTTAAAAAATACAATTGAAACTACATCTGAATCAGNTATGTTATTAATAAAATTATTTAAATCNCTATNCATATCATNCNTTACCNAAATCTTTTAATGTATCCAAAAATCCTGGNAGTATATTCTTCCANTCACCTACTGCTCCAAATTCNGCATCTTTAAAAATATTTGCATCAATATTTTTATCTATNGATACTATNTGTTTNGAGTTTCCACANCCNGCCATATGTTGACTNGCACCAGAAATTCCTACNGTAAAATAAAGATTNGGAGATATATCTTTTCCAGTTAANCCAATTTGNTAAGAATGATCTTTCCATCCNGCNTCACAAACTGCTCTTGAAGCACCNACTGCNGCATTAAGTAAANCTGCAATTTCTTCTAAAGTTTCAAATGGTTCNGGACCNCCNAAGCCTCTNCCNCCAGCAACAACTACNTCAGCATCTTCCAATCTTAGACCCTCAGATTGTTCTTGTGATCTATCAACNANATGTGAANTGGTTTTATATTCAAGTTCNTTTTCAAAATATTCTATTTCCGGTGAAATANNATTAGAATTNTGTTNATCAAANATTTTAGTTCTTACACAATAAATTTCNANNTTAGTANTAATATTTACTTTGGCNANATAATTTCCNCCAAAAACAGGNCTCANTCCTAGCCATTCTCCNTCNTTATNTTCAATNTTCAAACAATCGTTAACAATTCCTTGATCTAAANAATACGCTAAACGNGTAGCTAAATCTTGTCCNACTGATGTTTTGGGAATAATGATTTTATCTGGATTTGTTTTTTCTACAATATTTTTAGCAATTATTTTTAAAACATTTGGNTTGAAATTACTAGTATCATTATTTTTNATTGCTACAACTTTTGAAACCGGAATAGATTTTAAAANAGTTTCNTTTGATTNNAATTCNTCNCCCAAAGCTCCNACAATAATGTTNGATGGATCAACATTNANATCATCCATCAAAGTTAGCATTTCTAATAANCTTTTATCATAGNTATNTTCATAGATTTCAGTAAAAATTAAAACTNTACTCACAATAATTCTCCTTTANATCAAATTATTTTCACGTAATTTCATTGCTAAATTTCTNCCTATNTCGTACTCATCTTCNCCTTCAATAAATTCACAATTTGANTTTTTTTCAGGAATAAAAATATCAACAATTTCGTTTTTAGATTTNAAATCNTCCTTACTTANTNCTAAATCNGANAANGTATATGTGGTTGGTTGNATTTTNCCNGCAGCCATAATACCTCTTANNTTNGGATATCGTGGTTCACCNTATTCATTACTTACNGTTACTAATAAAGGANNTACGCTNTTNACAGTTTCACTTCCTCCNGGAATTACNCGNTCAACTNCNATTTCNTTATCTTNCACATCAATTCCTTTNGCTAAAGTTANGCATTCTATANTTAATAATTCTGCAATACCNANAGGTACNTGGGCATTATCCCAATCAGAAGCATGNCTNCCGCANAATATTANATCAAAATCACCTATTTNNTTAATTGCNNNAGATAATACTGTAGATGTTACAAATGGGTCAGATTGATTTAATTCATCATCTTTTACNAAATATAANTTTTGACATCCCATTGATAAAGGTTTTTTAATAACATCCATACTAAAATCACTTCCAATAGANAGTACAGATATNTCAGTTTCAGGTATTTGTTCTTTAATTCTAAGAGCNGCTTCAACTGCATTTTCNTCAAAACCATTAAGTACNGTNGAAACTCCNTGTTTTGGNGAAAATTTCCAATTCTTTTGNTCNATNTCAATTGAATTAACAGGAACTTCTGGATCAATAACTTCTTTTACACATACTAATATTTTCATTTAACACCATAAAGATAATAAAAAANAGTTATATAAAATTATCTCTTCTTTCTGAATGGTATGTCAAACGAAATTGCATAAAATTAAAATTAATTTAAAAATAGCAAACAAAAACACACAAATATTAAAAAAATACTTGACAAGTNTTAAACAAGTATTAAAATATATATAATTTTATAAAAGGAGAGAATATGCAGCAGCCAGCAGATATATTAACTAATGACACGACTTTAACTGAAGTCAAATCAATAAAAAATTCAGCACAACTTTTATGTCCAAAATGNTCTAGTGCAATAGTAAAAACCTATTACGAACCACAATGTTTNCAATGTGGATANGTAGATTACTCTACNCCTTTGGAGAAAATCGAATCTCCTGGAAGTACAGTAGTAGGTTCAGCTACACGATATATGGTAAGGTACAAGGGGCATTCTGATAATTTCAAAGACAAATTAGCTCATGTAAAAGTAGTAAGGCAGAAAAATAGAATCATTTTTGATGTTAATTGCCCTTTTTGTGAATCTTCAATGGAGCAAACTTCTTTGTCTGGAAAAAGAAAAGATCTACGTGAAGAAAGATTTAAATGTGATCAAGGCCACAGAGTTTCATTACTTCCTTCAAAGCGTAATGGAATAACTTGGAGATAATACGTATTAATAAAACAAAAATCATTTGTCATTTCTTAAATTTCTATTTTAAGAACGAATTAAAAGATTAACCAATAAATCCTCTAATTAAACTTGCGCAAATATAAATTGAATAATTAATAATTTTAATTGTCATTTATTAATAAATACATAATAATAATCTGTATATAAAATTATATAAGGATAACTATGAGTATTTATGAAGAATTTGGAGCAAGAAATATATATAACTTAGCAGGTACTTCAACAAGAGTGGGGGGNCCTGTATTATCAAAAGAAGTTGCAGATGCTATGGTTCAAGCCTCACAGCATTCGGTAGACATGACCGAATTACAAGCTAGTGCATCGGATTATATATCTAAAATTACAGGGTCAGAAGCTGCTTACATTACAGCCGGAGCGTCTGCTGGATTAACTATGGCAGCCGCTGCAATACTTGCTGGATTAGATCCTTCAAAAATGGAAGAACTTCCAACAGTAAGATCAAATAAAAATCAATTTATNATATCAAGAGAACATAGAAGTGGATATGATCATGCATTCAGATTAGCTGGAGCAGAAACAGTTGATGTTGGAATGAATGAAATTCTTTCCGGTGCCGGAGTTAGAAGAACGGAAGCTTGGGAATATGAATCAGCTATTAATGAAAGAACTGCTGGTATAATCTATGTCGCTACTGAAAATTCAGAGCCATCTATAGAATCAGTTATTAATATTGCAAAAAAACATAATTTACCAGTAGTAGTAGATGCAGCAGCTCAACTACCGCCTAGAGAAAATTTAAGATATTTCATTGAAAAAGGAGCTGATTTAGTTGCATATAGTGGAGGTAAAGCCATAAAAGGACCTCAATCATCGGGGATATTATGTGGGAAAAAAGAGTATATAAGTTCTGTTGCTCTGCAATCTTTGGATATGGATGAATTTTTTGAAATTTGGAACCCACCATCTAACTTGATAGACAAATCAAAAATTAACGCTATTCCGCGCCATGGTATAGGAAGAGGGTTTAAAGTTGCAAAAGAAGAAATAGCAGGCTTACTCGTTGCNCTTAGAATATTTATAGAAAAAGATATCGAATCAGAAATGAAAGAATCAAGAAATTTATTGAATACAATAAATAACGAAATTAACTCAATTAATTCAAATATGATTACATCAAATATACATACTCCAGAGAATTCTGAGCAATATCCGACTCTAACTATTCATAGTGACAAAATTGACTTATATAAATTAAGTAACAAATTAAAAATAGACTCAGGATTATTTCTAAATGAAACAGGGTTAAATCAAAAATATTTAACTGTTCATCCCATGAATATCACAAATGAAAACATAAATGAAATATCATCTGTATTAACAACAAGCATTAAAAATTTTATTAATAAAAAAGGTTAATTATGGAACTTAAAGTAGGATCAAGGTTAAAATGCAAAAAAACGTCAGCTGAATTTATGATAGTTAAACCTGGAGAAGGNATATTAACGAATGCTAATGAGGAACTAATACTATCATCGACAGATAGCACAACAGAACAAGAAACTAATATTGATGGCCCCGGCAATGTTCTAGGTAAAAGATATGAATCAAAAAGCGGGATAATAGTTTTATGTACTAAGGCTGGTGCTGGAATAATTCACTGCGATGGAATTCCTATGAATGAGGTTAAACCAAAAAGATTACCTTCTTCAGATTGATTACAAAATCTTTATATATGGAGGATAGGAAGACTGATATGTATCTTTATGTTTTTTATTATCCTTCTTTGCAAATGGAATTTTTTGGATAAAATGCATCTTNCTAGCCTGATACAATATTCTCGGTATAGTTAAAAAAGTATTAAATGGCATCCTAAATATAAATCTTAATAAATTTTTATCTGAAATAGTATAAAATTTGCTTTTAAAACCAGATTTAAATATCAGTTTGTCATCTTGATACAAATCAATATGCACAGATAAATCATTTAAAAAATCACTACTAATCCGAAATTGGTAATATCCGGAGACATCATATAAGGGTGAAACTCTAAAATTTTTTTCAGTTTCGTAAACATAATAATTTGGGTTGTTACTTATATTGTTAGACAACAAATATAAATGTCCCTCGCCAAAAGTATTATTTACTTCAGCTATATGACAGATGATATCTTTATTTTTATTTAACACATAATAAATAGTTATTGGATTAAAAGTATGATTTAAAAAGCGAATTGTAGTTAAAGAATAAATTTTATCTATTTTTTCATTCAATTTAAATGAAGACAAATATTGGATTAATTTATCTTCAATATTAAGTCCATTTTTATGTAAAAAATCTTTATCAGAGAATCTGAAAACGCCTAATTTATTATAACTGAATANATTTAAGGAACGATTTAAAAAATCTAACTCAGAAATATCAAAAAGAAACATTAAGACGTTATATGAAAACGAATTTGTTTTTTCACCAATTCTACGATGATATATTTTAGATTTAACAATTTTAGTATTCATTTTTAAGATCAGAATCTATAAGTTTTTTATAAGCTTGATATGAAGCTTTAACTCCATCTTCATGAAATCCGTTACCTAAATAACTTCCAGTAAAATATATATTAAATTCTCCATTTTTGTTCATAATATTTTCTCTAGAATCAAGAGAAATTTTATCAAATACGGGGTGTTGATAATATGTTTCGTAAAGAATTTGATTTGATTTGGGTTCGTNTAATGGATTTAAACTAACAATGTAATTATTATTTGAACGAATACGATTTAAATAATTCATATAATAAGATATAGAAACATTTTTATTATCATTATTTGAATCTTCTAAATAATTCCATGAAGCCCAATATTTTTTTGGAGGTAATAAATTAGTGTCTTTATGTAAAAAAATATGGTTATCAGAATATCTCCAATATTTTAAGTCTTCATAATGAAGTTTGATATTATTTGTACTNAATAATGCATATGCTTGATCAGCNTGTGTAGAAACAAAAACTTTATCAAATAACATTTCATCATCAGATGTCAAAATTTTCACCTTACTATCATGAGGATGAATACCTTTTATATGGGTTTTTAATTTAATATTTGGTTTCGTATGTTTTATTATGTAATCTATATATGTTGTGCTTCCATTCTTAATGTATTTCCAAACAGGTCTTTTTGTAAAATCGAGTAATCCATGATTCATATAAAATTCAGCAAAAAAATGTGCATTCCAAGATCNGATATCATTTGTTGGACTAGACCAAATAGCTGAAGCTAATGGTAAAAAATATTGTTCTACAACTGTTTTAGGAAATTTGTTACATTCAAAATATTCATATAAAGAATATTTAATTAAATTTCCTTTAATAAAATCTTGTTTAAATTTTTTTGTATATAAATAAATATTTTTTAAAAGTACTATTTTCTCCAAATCTAATACAGAATTTGGTAATAATCCTCTAAGATTTTTTCCCGAATAACCTTTTTGCTTTACTTTATTCCAATAAGAGAAAGACATATCAGAATTATCATAAGGGATTTTCAGTGAATTAATTATTTTTAAAAATTGTGTGTAATTTCTATCATTAAAAACAATAAAACCTGTATCAATTTTCAAGCCTTCATCCACGCCACTATTTACAGTATAGCTATTTGTATGCCCACCTAGTTTGTTTTCTTTTTCAAACAATGTAATATCGTAATTTGTATTNTTCAAAAAATAGCACATGCTTAATCCTGAAATCCCAGAACCTATTACTGCGATTTTCATTAAATTATTTACTTAAGAGTGCATGTCCAACAATGAACTCTTCTCCGTGGTTTAATTTAAATAATTCTGAGCAAGCTATAATGAAAACTTTCCATCTATTAAAGTGAATTTCTTGTTTTAAATCATCATAAAAATCAATTTTTAAAATATCATTTTTATTTGCTTTTAAATTCGCATACCAAAATTCTAATGTTTTGTGATAATTGATACCTGAAACTTTCCATACTTTTTCTATCTGAAATGGGTTGTCCAAAATTTGAAAAATATCAAGGTTAGGCATAGATCCTCCAGAAAAAAAATATTTTTCCATCCAAGAATTACTATTTTCACTAAATCTATAGTATTTATTTTTATGACAAAAGTAATGAACAAAAAGTTTGCCCGTAGAATTAAGCCATTGATAAGTATTTTCAAGTAGTTTGGACCAGTTTTTCATATGTTCAAACATTTCAATAGAGAAAACACGATCAAATTTTTGATTAGTTGAAAAATCATTTATATCTGATTTGACTATTTGTATATTATTAAGACCTAANGTTGATATTTTTTGTTCAATATATGATTTTTGCAAATCTGAATTTGTTACTGCAGTAAAATGAGAATCAGTGAATCTTTGAGCGTAGTACAACGTTGAAGATCCCCAACCACATCCTAATTCTAAAATTTTTTGATTATTCTCAATTAAAGCTCTTTCTGAAACTAATTCTAACATTTGAACTTCCATCAAATTTAATGAGTCATTTTCGGAATTAATTAATCCGGCACTATATTTCATATGTTTACCTAATATTAGTTCAAAAAATTGTATTGGGACTTCATAGTGTTGTTTATTAGCATTTTTTGAGTGTGAACTAATATCACCTTTTGCAAAAAGATCATTTATATTTACATTGAGATTGTTTACAATTTTTAGTCTGTTTAATATTTGAATTTTAATAGCTAGTCTTAAGAAATAATCAGGTATTAATCCTCTGTCAATAAATTTCTCATACCACATAAATATTTATTCTCCTGATTTAGTAAATATAATTTGAGAATTACCNATAAGATTATTATTAAAACCAGTGGCACAATAATCAAAGTAATAATTCCATTTTTTTATAAAAATTTCATCATATCCAAGACTAAGTATTTNAGATTTATTTTTATTGAAATTGCTTTTCCATAACTTTAAAGTCTGCACATAATGTTCAGAAATATCTTGTATTTTTTCAACTTTCAAATTTGCATACTTTTCTGCAGCTTCAACAATCCTATTTTCAGGGTGTATCATGCCATTTGGAAAAATATATTTTTGAATAAAATCTGTATTTTTTTTATATGAATCAAATCTTGATTCAGGAATAGTTATAACTTGAACAAAAAGTTTTCCATTAGAATTAAGAATTTCGTTAATTTTTCTAAAGAAAATTGGTATTTGAGTGTAGTTTAAAGCTTCTAGCATTTCAATTGAAGCTATCTTGTCATATTTTTTATTTATTAATCTGAAGTCCATCAAATTAAAATTAATTTGATCACTAATTTCTGTGTTTTGAGTAACATAATTAAGTTGAGCTTTTGATAAAGTAACTCCATCTATATCGCATCCAATATCGTCATGTATTTTCTTACACAAACCTCCCCATCCAAAACCGATATCCAAAAATTTATCTTTTGAATTTATATTTAAACCATTGATAATAGTTTCAAATTTATTAATTTGAGAAGTATTTAATGATTCATGTAGATTTTTAAAAATTCCACATGAATAAACCATGGATTCATCTAGAAACAACGAAAACATTTCGTTACTTAAATCATAATGTTTTTGAATATCTTCTCTTTCATCTTTTTGTAAATAATATTTAAAATTAGTAAATACAAATTTAATGGGAGTGAGTACAAATGAAATCAAATTTGTTAAACGTTTATTAATTGATATTTGAGGATTTTTAGCAAACAAATCTAAAGTATCGTATAAATTATCTGTTTCCCATTTGTTTTTCATATAAGATTCTGCAAAACCTAATCCTTGTTTAATCAACAAGTCATTAAAAAAAGTTCTGTCATTTATTTTAATTGTAGGTTTAATTTCAGATTTAATATTTCCAAATCGATAAGTTTCGTTACAATTTTCAATAACAAGTGTTAAATAACCTGTATTAATTTTTCGAAATAAATAGAAAATTATTTTCTGTGATATAGAATTAAGTATGTTGATAAACATGAGTGATCAATTTATTGGAATCAGGCCCTTTGCTTGATAATATTGCTCATCAGCTTTATAAGAACTTCTAACCAAAGGACCTGCAACGACTCCTTTGAATCCTAATTCTAAGCCTATATCTCGCATCTGATCAAATTCTTCTGGTTTATACCATTTCTCTACTTTTGCGTGTTTAGGAGTTGGTTTAATATACTGACCAATAGATAACAAGTCACAATCAGCTGCTCTCAAATCTTTCATTGTTGATACAATTTCATCCCAAGATTCTCCAAGTCCTACCATCATTCCTGATTTAGTAACACTATAATTATTAAGTTCTTTTGCTTTCAATAGCAAATCCAGAGACAATTTGTAATCGCCTTTAGCTCTTACAAACCTGAAAACTCTTTCAACTGTTTCAATATTGTGATTTAATGTTTCAGGATTCGCATCCATAACCGATTTTAAATCATCCCAATCCCCTTGAAAATCAGGAATCAATACTTCTACTTTACATCCAGGAGAATTTTTGTGAATTAGATTTATTGTTTGTCTAAATATAAATGCACCACCATCAGGAAGGTCATCTCTATCTACAGAAGTAATCACTGCATACTTTAAATTAAGTTTTTGTACAGCATCAGAAACTCTAATTGGTTCTTTTATATCTAATCCAATAGGTTTGCCCGATTTAACAGCACAATATCTACAGGCTCTAGTACAAGTGTCCCCTAGTATCATAAATGTAGCTGTTCTATTGTCCCAGCATTCACCTATATTAGGGCATTTTGCGTCAGCACATACAGTATTGAGTGAATTTTTCTTTACAAGATTGTTTACTTCTATATAATTTTTACTTCCAGGCATTTTTGCCTTAAGCCAGGAAGGAAGCCTGCGGGCTGTTGTCATATAATTGTAACTCCATTATTTATAAATTAATTATATACTAATTTGAATAAATCTAATATAAATCTATGGTAAGTAAATATAATAAAAAATTAATAAAATTAAAATTAGGTGATATAGGGTCAACAGGAGATACTACAGCTATTGTAAATTCTGAAACAATAAATGTTTTTGGTGGTATTCCTGGAGAAATTGTTTTAGCTGAAATAATAGAACAACAAAGATCCAAAAGGAAACAAAAAAGAGTATTTGGAACAGTTAAACAAATTTTAACACCCTCAAGATACAGAATTAAAACACCATGTGATTTTTACGGGCATTGCACAGGATGTAATTGGCAACATATAAATTATCAATATCAACTACATTTAAAACAATTAATATTAAAAAACGAATTATATAAATATTTAAACAAAAGTATAAAAATTGAAAAAATCATCCCTAGTGTCAATCAGTTTAATTATAGAAATCATGGAAGATTTTCAGTAAGACGAAATGGTCAAATAGGATTCACAAATAAAGTTACAAAAAAATTTGTAGGAATTAATAAATGCCTTATAATGAGCGAAAATATAAATTCCCACATCAAAAAATTAGATTCATTAGTAGGTGAAACATCTCAAATATCAATAAGAACTGCAGAATATACTGAATCATTTTTGATACAACCTAAAATAAAAAATAAAAAAATAAAGATCGAAACGGGTCAAAAATCCTATAATGAACTCATTAATACAAATAAATTTCAAATTAGTTCTCCTTCATTTTTTCAAGTCAATACACCTCAAATCTCAAAAATGTCGAGAATAATTAATTCACTTATAAAAGATATAAATAAAAATATTCTTATTGATGCTTATGCAGGGGTAGGGACATTTGGAATAATATTAAAAGAAAAATTTAATAAAATAATAGGTATCGAACAATCTTACTCAGCAGTGATTGACGCAAAACAAAATATTAAAAAAATTAAAAACTATCATATGGTAATTGGAAATTCCGAAGAAGTAATATCTGCCATTAAACCAAAAATTGATCTTTTGTTATTAGATCCATCAAGAAAAGGATGTGACGAAAAACTGTTAGAAAACTTGATATTAAATCCTGTAAAAAATATCATATATATATCTTGTGAACCAAAAACTCTTGGAAGGGATTTAAATTTGCTTACACAAAATTCGAAATATAAAATTATATCAATAAATCCAATAGATTTATTTCCCAATACTCATCATGTAGAGAGTATTACATTATTAAAATTAAACAAATGAATTAAATGAATATATTTAACATTGGTAGTATGGAATTAATTTGGGTACTTGTAATTGCGTTAATTATTTTAGGACCAAATAAACTGGTAAAATTTTCTAAAGAATTAAGTGGTATTTTAAAAAAATCAAAAAAATGGATCTATGAATTACAAAATTCTTTTGACGTAAATTATCAACCAGAACAAAAAGATAAAAACGATGTCGATTGAGTCCAAAAATTCTTTTTCTAATCATGTCCAAGAGCTAAGAAAGAGATTAGCTATAAGTTTTTTTACCATAGTTGTTATATCAATAGTGACCTTTGTATTTCACAAAAATATATTAGAATTTTTAATTAATCCACCAAACGGTGTAACATATTTTAAAACTACAAAACCAATTTATACTGAATTGACTGAATACATTTCAGTTGCTATAAAAGTATCTATTTATACTGCATTATTAATATCGTCACCAATTGTATTTTCCCAATTAATAATGTTCTTGAGCCCAGGCTTAAATAAGAGTGAGAAAATCTTTTTATATACAAGTATTCCTATAATATATCTAACATTTGCTTTAGGTTTAATTTTTGGATTATATATCTTATTTCCACCAGCTATAAATTTTTTGGTAACATTCGGTTCAGATATTGCAAATCCATACATCCGAATTGGAAATTATATCAATATATTAATTTCTCTTCTAATGTGGATGGGATTAATTTTTCAAACTCCATTATTAATGTTTATACTTGGAAAATTGAAAATAATAAATTCAAACAAAATAAAAAAATTTAGAAGATATTTTTGGGTGATTTCATTTATAATCAGAGCTATAGTAACGCCAACATTTGATCCTGTTAATCAAACATTAGTAGCAATACCAGTTATATTATTATATGAAATAGGATTTATATTAGTTTGGATTATAAATAGAAAAGATTAAACTAAGATTTTTTATTATCAGAAGGAGAAATACTTTTTTGTTCTGAATTAGGATCTTCATTTTGAGTCTTGCGAAATTCTTTTATGGCTTTACCAAAAGAACTGCCAATTTCGGGTAATTTTTTTGCTCCAAATAGTAATACTCCAATACCCAATATTGCTATCAATTCAGGTGCGCCTAAACCGAACATAAAAACTCCTAATAAAACTGATAATGATTATATAATACTTAAATTTAATAGGTAAATCTAGACTTTACGTATAACTCCAACTACCTTACCTTTTATTATCACATCTTTCGGATCAAGAAAAAGAGAATCATAATTACTGTTCTCAGGTCTAAGCTCAACTTTGTTATCAGTAAAATAAAATCTCTTCAAAGTTGTTTCTTCGTTATCTGGTAACCAAGCCGCTATCATTTCACCATTATTAGCAACTACATCGGGTTTCATAATAACTATATCATCACTAGCAATCAGAGCATCAATCATTGAATCACCTTTAACTTTTAATGCATACAGACCAGGTTCGTTTTGTATATTGTTAGGTAATTCTACGTAAGGATCGGTATCTTCATTAAAAGAATTATAATCAGGATTTACCATTAATGGCTCACCTGCAGCAATATTTGAAATTATAGGAATTTTAACACTTTGAACATTCTTATTTAATTTAATTGCCCTAGAAATATCCGATCTCTTATTTAAATATCCATTTCTTTGTAGAGATTTGAGGTTGTAATCTACAACTGATGTTGAAGTAATATTACATCCTTTTTGTATTTCTCTAATAGAAGGGGAAATTCCATACTCTAAATAATAATTTTCTATAAATTGAAGAATGTTTTTTTGTTTTTGATTCAAATTTGACATACATATATATTAGCACATATGTTCTGATTTGGCAAGGTTTATTAAGTTACTACTTATTTTTATTCATAAAATTTAACTGTTGTATCAGTCTTGATTTCTTTCTTGCAACATTGTTTGCATGAAGAGCATTTTTTTGCCTCGCTCTATCTAGTGCAGATACAGCTTTTTTGGCAAGTTCAGATGCTTTACCTGAATCGCCTTCAGAAATAGCTTTTTTAGTATCACTAATTAAATTTTTCACCTTGGTTCTATAAGGTTGTTTTTCCTGATACCTTCTTGAATTTACTTTTGCAGATTTATTTAATCCCAAATTTACTCCTTTAATTTATTCTTTTAACGTTTATTACGTTATTTATATTTTCTAATTTGTTAATAATGCTATAAAGCTGGATTGTATTTTTTATAAATATTTTTAGAGTTATGTAACTATGATCATCTCTATTTTCAGTTAAACTACCAGAAATATTTATACGTTGATCTGAAAGTAAAGATGTAATATCTTTAAGTAAACCTACCCTATCTATCGCTTCAACGTAGATTCTAACAGAATATAGAGTTTCATTTAAACCCCATGAAACGTCTATAAATCGATCAATTTCTTTTTCGTTTTCAATATTACTACAATTTTTGTCATGAATAGTAACTCCTCTATTACGAGTTATATATCCTGTAATTTCATAATTTTGAGCCGGAGAACAACATTTAGCTAATCTTGTTGTTAGGTCCCCCACTCCTAATACTTTTACTTTATCTAAGTGCCGATCTATAATAGGCAATTTTATTGAATCAGAATCAGCGTATCTTCCAATATCCACATTCTTAATCAAATCATTTATTGAAAAATATCCATTACCTAGATTATTTAGAAGGTCATCTTCAGTTTTATATTCTGTAAAAGATACTATATCTTTCATTTTCAGACCTAAATCTAATTTGGCTAACTCTTTATCTAAAATAAATTGTCCTCTCTTAAGGTTCTCTTCTTTTTCAGATTTCCTGAACCATAATCTGATTTTCTCTTTCGCTGAAGCAGTGACTAGATAACCAAGATTCGGATTTAACCAATCTAAACTTGGACCAGTTTCACTTGGACTCGTCACAATGAAAATTTTATCTCCATTTTTTAAAACTGAATTTAGTGGAACTAATTTTTCATTAACTCTAGCGCCTATACAAGAATGACCTATATCCGTATGGATTCTGTAAGCAAAATCTAAAGGTGTTGATCCAATAGGCAGTTCTTTGATGTCTCCATTGGGAGTGAAAACATATACTTGATCGTTAAAAATATCAGTTTTGAACGAATCAACAAACTCTTGATCACCGGGTACTTCTCTTTGCCAGTCTAATAATTGTCTTAGCCAAATCATCTTTTTATCAAATGTCGAATCATCAGAAGATCCTTCTTTATATTTCCAGTGAGCTGCAATTCCGTATTCTGCATATTGATCCATTTCTGAAGTTCTAATTTGGATCTCGATTTGAAAATTATTATCGCCATTCACTGTTGTATGGATAGATCTGTACATATTATCTTTTGGCCGGGCTATATAGTCATCAAATTGGCCACCTAATGGAGGCCACAAATTATGAATTGAACCTAAAGCGATATAACAATCCTTAACATCTTGAACTACAACTCTAATTGCAAACAGATCATTAATTTCATCTATTGTTTTATTTTCCTTTTCATAAGCTAATATTTTTCTGTACGTGCTAAATAAATGTTTTGACCTACCTTTAACTTCTGACTTGATGCCTTCATTTTCAAGTTTGTCTGCGAGTAATTTTACTGCTTTTTCAATATACTGATCTCTATTCTTTCTCTTACTATTAATTAATTTTGCTACTTTCTTATACATATTGGGATCTAGGATTCGAAAAGACAAATCCTCTAATCTCCATTTAAACTCCCACATACCAAGCCTGTGTGCCAATGGAGCATAAATTTCCATAGTTTCTTTTGCAAATTTAACTTTTCTTACTGAAGGTAAAGGGTCAACCGTTTCCATATTATGCAATCTGTCGCTTAATTTAATTAATACAACGCGAACATCTTCCGCAACTGTCATCAGCATTTTACGTAAAGTTTGAGCTTCTGCCAATGAATGTGTTTGAGTATTCTCTTCCCATTTGATTTCTGACACATTTTCAACTTCAGTGAGCTTGGTTACTCCATAAACTAATTTCGCTATATCTTCTCCAAATATGACAGATAATTCTTCGTTAGTTACGTCACAATCTTCGACGACATCATGCAAAAGTCCTGCTGCAAGTGTTTGATAATCCAAATGTAATTCAGCTAAATAATACGCAGTAGCTAAAGGATGAGTTATAAACCTGTCTCCTGTAAGTCGAATTTGGTCTCCATGAGCATTTTCAGCAAAATCATAAGCTTTTTTAACAATCTCTGACTGATCAACAGTTAAATAAGAGTTGATCAAATCTTCAAATTTTTTATACTCATTTTCTAAATTTGTTGCTACCATCTAATAACTCAGTACCACTTGAATATAAATGTTGATATCAATAACATTAATTATAATAAAAATTATTAAAATAAATAAGGACTAAAATGTTCAGTTCAATTAGAGGAACAAAAGATATATTGCCCAAAGATCAAAAGTATTGGGATTATTTTAAGAATGAAGCATTCAAACAATCAGCAATTTACGGGTTTGAGAGAATTGATACTCCTACTTTTGAAATGACTGATCTTTTTCTTAGAGGAATTGGAATTGGAACTGATATCGTAACAAAGGAAACCTACTCTTTTATTGATAGAGGAGAAAATAACATTACACTCAGACCTGAAGGTACTGCTTCAGTGTGTAGAGCTTACATTCAAAATGCAATGTACACAGAATCACAACCAAAAAAATTCTACTATTTTACTTCAATATTTAGATACGAAAGACCTCAATCAGGAAGATTAAGAGAGCATCATCAATTTGGTATAGAAACCCTAGGAAGTAACGATCCATTTTTAGATGGTGAAATTATTCAATTTGCTTGGAATTTATTATCTAGACTAGGGTTAAATAAATTGAACTTAAACTTAAACACAATCGGAGATCAAGATGACCGAAAAAATTATATAAAAAGTTTGAAAAATTACTATACACAAAGTGATTGGGGAGATAGTAAATGCAAAGACTGCGAAAATAGAATAAAGACAAATACTCTTAGAATATTAGACTGTAAAAATAAAAATTGTCAAAATTATATCAACGAAGCTCCAAATATGTTGGATTATGCTTCTGATTTAACAATCAACCATTTTGAAAAGGTTAAAAATTATTTAGATTTGTCCAAAATAAAATATACAATTAACAAATCTCTTGTAAGAGGTTTGGATTATTATACTAATACGGTTTTTGAAATAACTTCGAAAGAAAATAAAAGTCAAAACGCACTTGTTGGCGGAGGAAGATACAACGGTTTAATTGAACAATTAGGTGGCCCGAGTACACCTGGAACGGGATTTGGAATGGGGGTGGAAAGAGTCATAAATGAAATTATTGAATCTAATATCAATATTAATGAAAAAATAAATTCTAAAATATTATTTACCTCAATAGATAAAAACTCATATGACAAAAAAATCAAATATAATTTGATCGCTAGAAATAATAATATTAATTCAGAAATTTCTACTGAAGGAAAAAGCCTGAAAGCAACTATGCGTTATGCAAATAACAATGATTTTTCTATTGTTATTATTTTAGGTCAAGATCCTAATGGTAATAACAATACTGTTTCCATTAAATACCTTGAATCAGGAAAGCAAGAAAATATTTCGGAAAATGAATTATTAACTATGTTAAATAAAAATAATAATGAGTAATAAACTAGAAAAAAAAATCACTGAAATACTAACTGAATTCAAATCTGTAGAAAATCAGATTTCTAATAGTAACTCCTCAAATTATGAAGAAAACAAAACAATTTATGCTAAATATTCAGAATTAAAAAAAATTGCTGATATATGCGAATCATATAATGAATTAAACAAACAATTAGAAGAATTAAAATCTGTAATAAAAGATCCTGGGTCAAAAGATATTCACGAATTAGCATCAGAAGAAATAAATACTCTTAATACTCAAATTAATATAATTAACACTGAACTCGAAGACAAACTTTTCAATACCGACGAGGATGATCAAAGCAATGTTATCATGGAAATCAGAGCAGGCACCGGAGGAGAAGAAGCTTCTCTGTTTGCTCAAGATTTATATCGCATGTATACAAGATATGCGCAAAGAAATGGATGGAAATCAAATATTTTAAACTCTAATACTACTGGACTTGGTGGAATAAAAGAAATCGTGTTTGAACTAATAGGTGAAAATGTATATAAAAGTTTAAAATACGAAAGTGGAGTTCACAGAGTCCAAAGAATTCCATCAACAGAATCAAGCGGAAGAATACATACTTCTGCAGCAACAGTTGCTGTTTTACCTTTGCCAGATGAAGTCAATATAGAAGTAAATCCAAATGATTTGGAAATTGACGTTTTTCACGCTAGTGGTAATGGTGGTCAAAATGTACAAAAAGTTGCTACAGCTATAAGAATAACTCATATTCCAACGGGAATTATCTCTGTTTGCCAAGATGAAAGATCACAATTAAAAAATAAAGAAAAAGCACTGTCAGTATTACAGGCAAGAATTTATGATATGGAAAAAAGAAAGAAAGAAGAAGAGAGAGCAAAAGACAGAAAACAGCAAGTAGGTTCTGGGGATAGATCTGAAAGAATAAGAACTTATAATTTTCCTCAAAAAAGAGTAACTGATCACAGATCTAAATTCACTCATCATGAAATCGACAAAGTTCTAGATGGAGAATTTAATTCTATTATTGAATCTCTGGTTATATTAAATACCAACAGATAATAAATGAACAATTGTGAATATAAACAAATTAATACTTAAAAATAAATCTAGATTAGAAAATTCTAAGATAGAAGAAGCTCAATTAGAATCAGAACTTATCATTATGCATGTTCTTAATTTAAACAAATCTGATCTTTTACTTAATTTACAAAAAAATGTCACTGAATCAGAATTGAAAAAAAACGATGACATTATAAAAATAAGACAAAAAAACATTCCTTTAGCGTACATACTAAAATATCAATATTTTTATAATGCAAAATTTTATGTAGACAACAAGGTTTTAATACCAAGGCAGGAAACTGAGATACTAGTAGAAATATGTTTGTCTATTCTTGAAAATACAAAATCAAAAGTTAAAATCCTTGAAATAGGAACTGGTAGTGGAATAATCACAGGAACATTAAGTCAAATTTTAAATACTAAGAATATAGAATATATAGCCACAGATATAAGTATAGAATCATTAAAAATTGCTAAAAATAACATTTTAAAAGTTAATAAAAATACTAAATTAAACCTAATTAACAATGATTTGATAAATGGATTAAAAGGAGAATTTAAATTTATCATTTCAAATCCTCCTTATTTATCTACAGAAGATATGAAAACAATCAATAAAGAATTAAAATCAGAACCAGTAAAAGCATTGTATGGAGGTGAAAAAGGATACGAAATAACTGAAAAAATCTTAAAACAATTAAGTGAGTTTGAAATACTATTTGAAAATTTAATCCTAGAAATAAATCCAAGTAATAAAACTTATCTTCTGAAAATGATAAAACAATTATTTTCAGATTACTTTAGATATGTAATAAAAGATTACAATGGAAACGATAGATTCATACTTTTAACTAAAAATAATCCTACTAGATTTTTAAATCAGTTTAACTATTGTCCTAACTGAAAGAATTTACCTTCTGTTTTTATAGAAGGAGCAACTATCATTTGTGCTTTGTGCATATCTCTAATGGAATAAGCTCCAACAAAACCCATACAATTTTTTAACGCTCCCATAAAGTTTTGTGTACCATCACTTGTAGAAGAAGGACCATTAAGCAATGTGTCCAAACTCCAACGAGTTCCCACTGACACTCTTGTACCTCTAGGTAATGACTGGTCTGCAGTTGCCATGCCCCAATTAAATCCTTTACCTGGAGCTTCTTGAGTTTGTGCTAATGGAGTTCCAATCATAACCGCGTCTGCTCCTGAAGCAAAAGATTTACAAAAATCTCCACCAGTTCTGATTCCTCCGTCAGTTATAATAGATACATATCTTCCTGTTTCGTTAAAATAATCATCTCTAGCTTTAGAACAATTAAGAGTAGCAGTAACTTGGGGAACACCTAAACCTGTAACTTCTCTTGTAGTACATGCAGCTCCTGGCCCCACGCCAACCAAAATTCCATCCACACCTGTATTCATAAATTCTAATGCAACATTATAACTTACACAATTTCCTACTATAAGTGGAACTTTTATTTGTTTCTTTAAATCAGTCATGTTAAGTCCAGTTATACTTCTAGAAAAATGTCTAGGAGTAGTTACTGTAGATTGTACAACAATAATGTCTGCACCTGCCTCTATAGCAATTGGACTTAGTCTTTTTGTATTTTGAGGAGTTACAGAAACAGCACACATTACATTGTTAGATTTAATTTCCTGTACTCTTTTAGCAACCAATTCTTCTGATATTTCTTGATTATAAACAGTTTGCATAATAGAAGTAGAATCTTCTGGTTTACTAGAAATAATCGAATTTAATACATCTTCATAATCGTTATATTTTGTATAAACACCTTCAAGGTTTAAAACAGCTAAGCCGCCTTTTTTATTAAACTCAACTGCAAAAGAAGGAGATACTACTGCATCCATTGCCGAAGCTAAAACAGGCATTTCAAATTCTAATTCATGTATTTTGAACTTGGTTTCTGCAAGTTCAGGGTTAATTGTAAATTCTCCTGGTACTATAGCAACATCATCATATCCGTAAGCATGTTCAAGCAAAAAAAACCTCATATCTTTTAATTAATGAGATTATACAGCAGAATAATATTGCATCAAACAGTGATAATGTAAGAAATTATCAAAAAACAATAAAAATATGATTCTAAATCACATTATCTAAGCCGTAGACAAATCCATTCAATGTATTAATTTTCCTAAGTGCCCTTAATACACCAAGCATAAAAGATTTTCTATCAATTGAATCGTGTCTTAAAGTCAATGTCTCACCAACACTACCAAATACTATTTCATGATGGGCTACATAACCTGGCATACGTCTACTATGGACATTTATCCCTTCTTTACTTCCGCCTCGGGTATTAGGTAAAGATTCAATTTTGGGAGTGTTTTGTTTGAATTTAGTATTAGTTTTACTTTCGATAACAGAATTCAAAATAGATATAGCAGTACCAGAAGGTGAATCTATTTTATTTTCATGATGCATTTCAGTTAAATCAGCATATTCATAATACTTGGCAACTTCTTTTACCATTTTAATTAATAAATTTGCTCCAATGGAAAAATTCGGAACTAAAAAAATTGTAATTCCATAAGAATCGGCAGTATTTTTCATTTCTTCTATTTGTTGATCTGAAAAACCGGTTGACCCAATAAGTATATCTGTCTTATTTTCTCCACATTCTTTTAGTATATTGATGGTTGACTCAACATTTGTAAAATCAACTAAAACATCAATATCATTATTTTTCAAATCCAAAGAATCATAAATTGAAATTTCAGTATCGTTAACACTGATTTTTTTAGATTTTTTATCTACACCGAAACACAGTTTCATATCTTCTGATTCAGCAACTGCATCCATAACATATCGACCCATATTACCCAAAGCACCGTTAACAGATATGTTTAAAATTTTCTCAGTCATTGGTTTATGCCTTTGAGAAATGAATTATTAATTTAATAAGCATAAATAAGTTTAATCTTTAAGTAAAGCTTTTCTAGAGAGTGAAATCTTCCCATCAGATGTTACACCTTTAACCTTTACTTCTACTTCATCACCAATTTGTAAAACGTCTTCAACATTTTCAACTCTTTTATTTTCAATTTCACTTATGTGTAACAACCCGTCTTTAGAAGGGGTAAGTTCAACAAATGCTCCGAATTCTCTTATACTTACTACTTTTCCAGTATATATTTCACCTTCTTTGATTTCTTTTGTAAGCAGTTTGATTTTTTCAAGAGCCAAATCCATTGAATCACCATCTTCTGAAGATACTGAAACTACACCATCGTCATTAATATCAATAACTGCCCCACTTTCCTCAGATATTCCTTTAATAGTTTTTCCTCCCGGTCCTATTAACAATCCTATTTTATCCACATCAATTTGATATTTGGATATTCGAGGTGCGTCAGGTTTAAGTGTTGATCTTGGGCTTTCTAAAACAGAATTAATTGTTTGCAAAATGTCTGATCTGCCTTTTTTAGCTATATCTAAAGCATTTCTAACGACTTCCATTGAAATAAAATTTAATTTAATGTCTAATTGAATTGCAGTTATACCATCTTCAGTACCTGCGACTTTGAAATCCATATCACCATAGTGATCCTCAATTCCTTGAATATCTAACATTACATCAAATTTATCTTTTTCAGATATCAATCCTACTGAAATTCCCGCTACTGGTTTTTTTATTGGCACACCAGCGTCCATCAAAGCTAAAACTGCAGAACATACTGTCCCCATAGAAGTACTACCATTAGATTGAAGTACTTCAGAAACAATTCTTATAGCGTATGGAAATTCCTCTGAATCAGGAAGTACTTGGGCAATAGCTTTTTCAGCTAATTGACCATGACCAATTTCTCTTCTACCCGGAGATCTTAATGGTCTCGCTTCACCTACTGAATAAGGAGGGAAATTATAGTGAAGCATAAATCGTTTTTCTTCTAAGGGTGTTAGTGTATCTAATCTTTGATAATCTCTTGAAGAACCAAGTGTTACCAATGAAAGAACTTGTGTCTCACCTCTTGTAAACAAACCGCTACCATGTACTTTCGGAATTAAATCAACGGCCCCACTTAAATCTCTGATTTGATCAAATTTTCTTCCGTCCACTCTCAATTTGTCATCAAGAGTAATACTCCTAAAAACATCAGCTTTTAATTTGTCTATTTCGTTATCATAATTTTCTTCATATTCTTTACTTTCAACAAAATTATTAATAATTTCTTTTATTTCACTTTCTTTATCAGATTTTGAAATATTCTTTTTATAAACATCTTTTAATTTTGATTTCAAAGAATCAGATATTTCTGTGTAAATAGATTGATTAAAATCATAGCTAAATCCGACATTTTCTTTACCATGTTTATTTATGAAACTATCAAGATTGTCAATAATTTCATTATTAACTTCTTGTGATTTTTCAATTGCTTTGTACATTAAATCTTCATCAATTTCTTGTCCTTCTGCTTCAATCATAACAACTCCATCTTTTGAACCAGAAACTAATAAATTGAAATCACTATTATCTAGTTGTTCATAAGTTGGATTTACTACAATTTCACCTTCAACATACGCAATGTTCGAAGCTGCAACTTGGCCATTAAAAGGAATATCAGATAGTGATAGTGCAGCATTAGCGCCAACTACAGCTAACCAATCTAATGGGCAAGTTAAATCCACTGCCAAAGGCAAAACAACAATTGCTACTTCGTTTATAAAGCCTTCAGGGAATAATGGCCGCAAAGTTCTATCAATTAGACGAGCTGACAATATAGCTTCAGAGCTTGGTCTACCTTCTCTTCTGAAAAAACCTCCAGGAATTTTACCTCTAGCGTAAAGTTTTTCCTCGAAATCAACTATTAGGGGGAAGAAATCTATGCCTGGCCTCGGATCATTCATCGTTGCGGTTACTAAAAGAACATTATCTTTGTATCTGAGTAATACCGATCCATTTGCTGCTTTAGCTAGTTGACCATGCTCGAATGTAAGCTGTTCTCCATCAATTAAAAAATCAAATTTGTCTGTTGTCATTGTTACTCCTTAGATGTGTATCGGTGAAATGGCAAAAATATTGTAGTTATTTTCTAATGCCCAAGGAAGGTAGTATGTTGTCATGTAAATCTTTATTATCTTTTTGCAAGAAATTCAATAATCTAGATCTTTTTCCAACAAGTTTTAACATACCATGCTTTGAACTATTGTCACCAGGATTTGATCTAAGATGATCAGTAAGTGTGTTTATCCGATCGGTGAGTTGCGAAATCTGAAATTCCGCAGATCCTGTGTCTTTATCATGCTTCTTAAATACTTCTTTTACTTCTTTTTTATTCACTTTATTTTTTTCTACTATTTATTAACAGAATAGATTTTAACACATTATAAAAATAATATTGCTTATTTTAGTAATATATTTACATTTTTTTTAAACTATCGTGAATTAATCATCAGAATTATACTATTAATGGCATTTTATGTGTTATACTCTCTCTCGTGCTAAATTATAAACACAAAATCTAAATAATATGAATTCAACAGAAAATATAGAAAAAAAAGTCAATCTTAATGACATCCAACCAAAAGATTTATTGGATGCAGGGATCCATTTTGGCCATGAAAAAACCAAATGGAATCCTAAGATGAAATCATACATACATTCTTCCAGGCAAGGGGTACACGTAATAAATATTTTCAAAACCTTAGAAGTACTTAAAGAAGTATCAAAATATGTAAAAACTTTGTCTGCTAACGGGGGTACCGTATTTATGTTGGGTACAAAAAAACAATCACAACAAACAATTAAAAACGCAGCTATTGAAAGTGATTCTCATTATGTTATATCTAGATGGCTTGGAGGAACTTTAACAAATCACAAAACCATTCTTAATAGAATTAAGTATTTAGCTAGCCTAGAACAAGAACAAAAAAACACTGATACTTCTTCGTTGACTAAAAAAGAGCTTACATTAGTAAACAAAAAAATAAATAAGTTAAATAAATTTTTCGAAGGCATGAAAAACTACAAAAAATTACCTGATTGCTTATTTGTAGTTGATGTTAAAAAAGAAAAAATCGCAATAAATGAAGCAAACATTTTAAAAATCCCTGTAATTGGATTGGTTGACTCTGATTCTGACCCTTCAGGTATAGATTATGTTATCCCAGGAAATGATGATTCAATTAAATCAATTAAACTCATATCTAGCGTAATATCAAATGCTATCTTAGAGGGTAAACAAATAAATGCAAAAAAAGTTAAAAAACCCGTATCATCTCAGCCAGCTAAATCAAGCGATACTCAAAAACCTGAACAAAAATAATAATAATATATTCTGAATACGGAGACTAAATGAATACTGATTTAATTAAAGATCTCAGAGAAAAAACAGGCGCTGGAATAATGGCGTGCAAATCAGCTTTGGAATCGAGCAATGGAAACATTGAGCAAGCTATGAAAATATTACAAGAAAAAGGAATTGCTTCAGCAAGAAAAAAAGCTAGTCGTAGCGCTCAAGAAGGCATAATTAGTTCATACATACATGCTAATAATAAAATAGGAGTTCTTCTAGAACTAAATTGTGAAACTGATTTTGTAGCTAATACAGATGATTTTAAAAATCTAGCACACAACATAACTATGCAAATTGCTGCAATGAATCCAATTTACATTGACATGGATTCAAATCCTGAAAAAATAGATGATGAAAATCCAAACAAAGATAATTCATTGCTTTCTCAACAATTCATCAAAGATAACGAAAAATCAATCAAAGACCTAATTGAAGAAACTTCAGGCAAATTAGGCGAAAAAATAGAAGTAAAAAGATTTCAACGATTCTCTATTTAAATAATTAAAATATTTCATGGTAAAAAACAATCCAATAGTAAAAAGAATATTACTGAAAATTAGTGGTGAATCTTTTAAAGGAACTAAAACTGGAGGAATTGACCCTCAGTCAATTAATTATATGGCTAAGGAAATCAAAGATTTGGTTGATATAGGAATAGAAGTCGGAATTGTAGTCGGTGGAGGAAATATTTGGAGAGGTGCAGAAGCAGAAAAAGACGGTATGGACAGAGCAACCGCTGACTATCTTGGTATGCTTGCAACTATAATAAACGGAATTGCCTTACAAGATTCTTTAGAAAACAAATATAATATAGATACTAGAACTCAGTCTGCAGTTACTGTACAACAAGTAGCTGAGCCGTATATTCGCAGAAAATCAATAAGACATCTAGAGAAAAAAAGAGTTGTCGTTTTTGCAGCGGGAACGGGTAATCCTTATATGACAACAGATACAGCAGCTTCTCTGAGAGCTATAGAAATTGAAGCACAACTCTTATTGATGGCAAAATTTGGAGTTGACGGAGTATACTCTGAAGATCCGAAAAAAAATAATGATGCAACGAAATATGATACTATAACATACCAAGAAGCTCTAACAAAAAAATTAAAAGTGATGGACTCAACGGCACTAGCTTTATGTATGGATAACGATCTTCCAATCATTGTATTTGATCTTTTTAAAAAGGGTAACTTGAAAAACATAATTCTTGGGAAAAACCAAGGAACATTGCTAAGTAATAATAATAAATTAATTTAAGTTGGTAATATATGGAATTTGAAATTGATACAGTTAAACAATTTACTAGTAGCAAAATGCAAAAATCTATGGAAATTTTTTCAAACGATTTAAGCTCTGTAAGAACGGGACGCGCTAGTACAAAAATTATAGAAACAATAAAAGTAAATGTTTATGGATCTACTCTCCCTTTAAATCAATTAGCTTCAATAAATATAGTTGATTCAACATTAATTAATGTTAATGCATGGGATAAAAACAATATAGATTCAATAGTTAAAAGTATTCAAACATCAGATTTAGGTATTAATCCCGCTATTGATGGTGATGTAATAAAATTAAGCATACCTCCGCTTAGTGAAGAAAGAAGACAAGAATTATCAAAGGTTGTAAAACAAAAAGTTGAACAATCTCTGGTTGCTATTAGAAATATAAGAAGAACCGTTATCGATCAAATTAAATCATATGAAAAAAAATCAGAAATTAGCCAAGATGAATCTAAAAGAATGCAACAAGATGTACAAACCGTTACAGATCAATTTACATCTGATATGAATAAAGCAGGAGAAAACAAGCAAACAGATATATTAAACATTTAATCATTTGATGGATAAGATTAATTCACAAAATATACAGCATGTGGCTATAATCATGGACGGGAATGGAAGGTGGGCTGAAAAAAAAGAATTGCACAGATCACAAGGTCATAAGAAAGGGTTAGATAATATCCTTCCAATTGTGGAAGAATTCATCAATCAAAAGATACAATATGTAACTTTATTTGCTTTTTCAACAGAAAATAACAAAAGACCTTACGAAGAAAAGAAAAATTTAATTAATTTGTTAGATGCAGCTTTAAATAATATTAATGAAAAAATCAATGAAAATAATATAAATCTATCATTTATTGGAGATTTATCGTCATTACCCAAAAATATAACTTCTAAAATTCAAAAAATAAGTCAAAAAAACAAATGTAAATCTTCACTCAAATTAATTATTGCATGGAATTATAGTGGCAGAAGTGACATTTTAAATGCAATTAGAGAGATTGAAAAAAAATATATAACTGAAAAAGAATTTGAATCTTATTTGATGACAAAAAACATACCTGACCCTGACTTGATTATAAGGACTGGAAACCAAATGCGAATTAGTAATTTCATGCTTTGGCAATCAGCTTACTCAGAATTATATTTTTCAAAAAAATTATGGCCAGAATTTACAAAAAAAGACTTAAATAATGCAATAGTAGAATTCAAAAAACGGAAAAGAAATTATGGCAATGTCTAATATAAGACTTAGAATTATTTCTGCAATATTTATTATGTTTCCAATAATATTTTTAACTTGGTATAACATAGAATTTGCCAAATTTTTTATTTACTTTTTTGCAATAATAATATCTTTTGAACTTCTGGAAATTAATGAAAGAAAAATCAAGATTATTTTAAGCTTATCTACGTCTGTGGTTTTATATATAACTTTTGAAACATTCGCAAGTAAATTAATACAAAATAACTATTTTAATTTTATTTCTGCAGGTTCAATTACCATTTTTTTTATACACCATATATATAACAAAAAATACAAATATAATTTTTTCCTACAAAACATATTTTGTTTACTATTTGCTTACCTGATATCTATATATATTTTTTTAACCATAAGTATAGAGAAAAATATATATATATGTATTCTATTAATAGCATCTACTAGTGATACTTTTGCATTTATAATTGGAAAACTTTTTGGAAAAAAACAATTGGCGAAAAATATCAGCCCAGGCAAGACGGTAGAGGGAGCTATTGCAGGATTTATATTTTCAACAATTTTGGGAATTATAGTTTTTACTTATTGGATTCAAATATCAATGTTACAAAGTATTTTATACAGTATTATTTTTGCTGTTACCACTCAATTGGGTGATTTGGTATTTTCTAAAATAAAAAGAAATAGAAACATAAAAGATTATGGAAGTATATTTCCTGGACATGGAGGGTTACTAGATAGAGTAGATTCCGGACTAGGGTTATTTATAATTAGTTATTTTATTTTTTTGAGTGGCTAAAACTATGAAAAACATATCAATTCTAGGCTCAACAGGATCTATAGGCACTCAAACCTTAGAATTAGTAGATCAAAATAAATCTGAATATAATGTCCTTGGTCTCACATGTAATAAAAATATAGAATTACTTTCAAAACAAATAAAAAAATTTAAAGTCAGTCAATTTCATTCAAATATAAAATTCGATTCATCTGCCCAATTAGAATCACCAATAGATATAGCTACAAATGAAAAATTAGATAAATTAGTTGTTTCAACAGAAGGTTTACATTCTTTAGAGCCAACATTGATGGCACTTGAAAGCTCGAAAGAAGTGGGTATAGCAAACAAAGAATCTATTCTATGCGGATATGAGTTTATGAAAAATTCCATGAATGATAATTCAAAATTAATACCTTTAGACAGTGAACCTGTAAGTGTCAAAAACTTGTTAATCAAGTCAAATAAACAAGTGAATAAAATAATTATCACAGCATCTGGAGGCCCTTTTAGAAATAAAAAATCAACAGAATTATCAAATATTACTCCAGACGAAGCAGCTAATCATCCAACATGGAGAATGGGAAAAAAAATCTCTGTTGATTCAGCTACATTAATGAATAAGGCATTTGAAGTTCTTGAATGTAATTTACTTTTCGAGTTTCCACTAAATAAAATTGACGTAATAATTAATCCTTCAAGTAGTATTCATGCATTAGTTGAATATAATGACGGCTCAATATTAGCTTCTCAATATGAACCAGACATGAAAATTCCAATATCTGAATTTCTCACGAATAATATTTCCCCTCTTTCTGATCATATTTATTTAAATAAAAAAGACTTAATAAAACCAAAATTTGAAATTTTTAATTCTTCAAATTATCCCACTTACGAAATTGGGTTACATTATGGGAAAAGAAGGGGAAGTTGGATAATAGCTCTATGCGCAGCAGATCAAGCTGCAATAGATTTATTTCTTGATTACAAAATTAGATTCCCTGATATTCCTAAAGTTATAGAAATTGTTTTATCAAATCATATAGAATCCAAAGTAACTAATATTACTGATGTTTACAGAATATACAATTCAACAATACAAGAAACATACAAATTAACTGAAAACAAATGGAACTAACAGGATATATACTTTTTATACCAATTATTTTTTTTATTGTTATATTTCACGAACTAGGACATTTTTTACTCGCAAAATTATTTAATATCGAAATAGAAGAATTTGCTATAGGATTTCCTCCTAGAATATTTGCAAAAAAAATATTTTCCACAGAAATAAGTCTAAATACAATACCTCTAGGAGGATATGTTAAACTTCCTAGCATAGATAAACCTGATAATGGCGATAGGTTCAGCCTAGGTCTTAGCATCAAAAAAATCCTAGTATTTGCAAGCGGGTCACTATTTAACTTTATGTTAACTTTCGTGATAATAACATTGATATACATTTTCCCTCATAAAACTATTTCCGGAGATATTTATATTCAAAAAATTGCTCCGGATTCACCTGCTGACATATCTGGTCTGGCAGTAGGAGATGTTATAAAAGAAATAAATGAAAAAGAAATAAAAAACATTGATCAATTGATATCATCAATCAATAAAGCCGAAGATATTTCTTCATCTATAAAAATTGAACGAAGTAAAAAATTATCTGCATTCAATGCAATACAAGAGACAACTAGCTTAACGCTAAAAATAAAACCTCGTAAAAATGTTACGCAAAGAAAGGTAGTTGAACAAGTAAACAACTCGATCAAAGAAGTTTCTCTTTTGGAAGCAAGGACATATAATCCTGATTTGAAAATAGGAGACTTCATGACTGAAGGAAAATTAGGAGTTTTAATCAATATGCAAAATATGTATGAATCATCTGAAACTCTTTCACTGAAAAATTCTATACAAAAATCTTATCAGACATCTGGTTTGTTATTTAAAAATCTAAATTCATTATTTGAAACTAATCAAGAATCAAATTTGGAATCAAGATTTACTGGACCAATAGGGATTGCTCAAATAACTAATCAATCAAGCAAACAAGGGTTACAATCAGTGGCTGAACTTGTAGCTCTGATAAGCTTTTCATTAGGAATATTCAATCTTATTCCGTTCCCACCTTTGGATGGAGGTAAAATTTTATTTGAAGTATTTACCCTATTTAGAG
The DNA here is from genome assembly GCA_002715665.1 of Chloroflexota bacterium. Next base: position 46,249 of record PAZO01000020.1, read on the forward strand.
GAGGAAAACCTGTTCCGAATCATATAACGTATAAGATACAATTATTTGGTATGTTAGTTTTATTTAGTTTAATAATCTTAGTTACATTCAGCGATATTAAAAACATTATCAATACATAAATGTATAAAAATAAAAAAATCACAAAACCTATATATATTGGTGATATCCAAATAGGGGGAATGTCGCCTGTTTCTGTACAATCAATGACTAAAACACCTACTTCTGATGTAAATAAAACTGTAAATCAAATTTTAAATTTATCTGATAATGGATGCGACATAGTTAGATGTGCGGTGCCTGACGAAAAATCAGCTTTAGCTCTTAAAGATATTGTGCAAAACTCTCCAATACCCGTGGTAGCAGACATACATTTTCATTACGAATTAGCTTTAAGAGCAATTGAATCTGGCGTAAATGGTTTAAGATTAAATCCAGGAAATATAAGAGACAAATCAAAAATTACTGATATTGTCCAAAATGCTAACAAAAAAAATATCCCTATTAGAATAGGAGTAAATTTTGGAAGCTTACCCCCAGTTGGTTCAATCGGAAAAACAAAAGGAATATCCCGGCATAAAATGGGAGTAGAGGAACTTCCTAAAATTGCAAATATAAATTCTAACCAATATTCTCAAGTAGAACATATGATTAGAACAGCGCTTTGGGAAATTAATATACTCGAATCATTGAAGTTTTATAATATAAAAATTTCAATGAAAGCATTTGATATAGAAACTACTGTAGAGGCATATAAAGGTATTTCAAAAATTGTTCCCTATCCGATACACTTAGGAATTACAGAATCCGGAACAAAAGATTCTGGATCAATAAGATCTGCTGTCGGAATAGGAATGCTATTGTACGAAGGAATTGGAGATACAATTAGAGTATCTCTTAGTGATGATCCTGTGGAAGAAGTGAAAGCAGGAAATAACATACTTAAAGCATTAAACTTAAAGCAAACTGGAGTCACTTTAGTATCATGCCCAGGTTGCGCAAGGGCTGATGTTGATATAATTAAATTGGCAAATCAAGTAGACAAAATAACCCAAAAATCTAAATCAAAATTGAAAATTGCTGTAATGGGCTGTGAAGTAAATGGCCCGGGGGAAGCTAAGGATGCAGATTTAGGCATTGCTGCAGGTGTAGGTAAGGCAGTAATATTCAAAAAAGGGAAAAAAGAAAAAATTGTTAACTCAGATACAATGTTAGAAGAATTTGAAAAAGAAATTCAAAAAATGGAAGATAAGATAACATGAAATTAAGTAAAATGCTTTTCAAATCACTAAGAGAAACTCCTTCTGACATAGAGTTAGAAAGCCATAAGATCATGATTAAATCTTCACTGATACATCAAGCTAGTTCAGGGATTTATTCTTACTTGCCTCTAGCATGGAAATCATTAAGAAAAATTGAACAAATCATAAGAGAAGAAATAGATAATGTTGGCGGGCAAGAATTAAGAATGCCTGTAATTCAACCTAAATCTTTATGGGACAAGTCAGGAAGATCGATTTCAATGGGGCAAGAATTATTTAATTTAAATGATAGAAGACAAAAACCTTTTGTATTAGCTCCAACGCATGAGGAATTGTTAACTTCTATAGTCAAAGAGATGATCTATTCATATAAATCTCTGCCTCAACTCATTTACCAAATGCAGACTAAACTTAGAGATGAACCAAGGCCTCGGGGCGGACTATTAAGGGTCAGAGAATTTATTATGAAAGATGCGTACAGTTTTGATTTAAATAAAGATGGACTTGATGAAAGTTATGAAAATTTATCAAATGCATATATGAACATTTACGATAGATGTGGCTTGGAAGTAATAAAAATCGAAGCTGATAGTGGAGCAATTGGGGGTAAAGATTCTCATGAATTTGTTGCAATATCTGATGCAGGTGAAGATAAAATTGTTATTTGTAACAATTGTAATTATTCTGCAAACTCTGAAAAAGCTTCTTTTTCTAAAAAACAATACACAATTGATTCAAAATTGGAAAATCAAGAATTCCCCACTCCTGGAATTAAAACTATTGCATCATTATGCAAGTTTGCCAAAGTTGAGTCCTATCAAACCATTAAAGCAATGTTTTATAACTCCAAAGACGAATTAATATGCGCTGTTATAAGAGGAGACTATGAGATAAATGAACTAAAATTAGCAAGAGCAATAGGTGATCCAAACATAAAACCTGCTTCAAACGAATTGCTAAAAAAGCATGATATACCCGCAGGATCTGCGTCACCCCTGGGTAAATCAATTAAAGTAATAGCAGATGATTCTTTACTAAAAGCAAACAATTACATTGCAGGTGCCAATAAAGAAGGCTATCACATTAAAAATGTGAATATTGGCGAAGATTTTACAGCTAGCATTATAGAAGATATTTCTCAAATACCAGATAATGCTCAATGTAGTAAATGTAATAAAGATTTATCATTTAAGAAAGCCATAGAAGTCGGACATATATTTAAATTGGGGACAATATATTCAGAAAAGTTTGACGCCAATTATTTAGATATTAATGGTAAGTCAAAAACAATAGAAATGGGTTGTTATGGTATTGGGACTGGTAGGCTACTTGCAGCAGTCATTGAACAAAATCATGACAAAAATGGGCCAATATTTCCTAAGAGCATATCTCCATACGATTTAATTATTTCTCCAATTAAATACGAAAATAAAATAATAAAAGAATATTCGGACAAAATTTACGATCTACTTAAAAGTAACAAATTTGATATAGTCCTAGACGACAGAAAAGAATCGCCAGGTGTAAAATTTTCAGATGCAGATTTACTTGGATTCCCAATAAGACTAATAATAAGTGAAAAACTAATCGAACAAAATATGATAGAAATAAAGTTGCGAAATTCTGAAGAAAGTATCAAAATTGAAAATAAAAAATTAATTGATTATTTAAAAAAGTGAGGATTCAATGAAAGATTTCAGAAGCGATACAGTAACTTTACCAACACCTGAAATGAAACAAGCAATTTTTGACGCAGAATTAGGTGATGATGTTTATGGCGAAGATCCTACGGTTAATGAATTAGAAAGGCTTAGTGCAGAAGTTTTTGGGAAAGAAGACGCTGTGCTTGTAACGACCGGAACGATGGGAAATTTAGTATCTATACTTACACATTGCCAGAGAGGGGAACAAATAATTATAGGTGATAAATGTCATATATATAGAGCTGAAGCTGGTGGAATCGCTTCACTAGGAGGAATTGTTCCAAGAATAATAGAAACAAAAGATGACGGAACTATGGATCTAGATGAAATTGAATCTTGCATCGAGCCTTACAATGTTCACAGAGCAGACACAAAAGTTGTAGCACTTGAAAATACTGCCAATGTTGTTGGAGGAAAAATTTTATCAAAAGAATATATGGATTCTGTAAAAAACATATGTAAAGAAAATAATCTGAAGCTCCATATAGATGGCGCTAGAATTTTCAACGCATCAGTAGCACTTGAAATGCCAGTATCTGAGTTAACCAAAAGTGTTGATTCGTTAACTTTTTGTTTATCTAAAGGCCTAGGTGCTCCGGTTGGATCAGTAATTGTTGGTGATAAAGATTTTATTCAAGAAGCTAGAAAGTGGAGAAAAATGGTGGGAGGTGGAATGAGGCAAGCAGGAATAATTGCTGCTGCAGGTATAGTTGGGATAAATAACCATTACGCACAAATAACCAAAGACCACAAAAATGCAAAACTACTCGCAAATGGGTTAAAAAATTTCAAAGAATTAAATGTTGAAGAAGTACAAACTAACCTTGTATTTTTTAGTCTTAACCTTAAAAATCCTGGATTACTAGCAGACAAACTAAGTGCAAAAAATGTTCTAGGTGGAAATTCAGGTTCTAGGTGGAGATTCGCAACACATTATGGAATTGAAGAATCTGATATAAATGAAACACTTAATATATTTGAGCAAGCACTAAAGGACATTTAAAAATGGATGAAAACTCTCCTTATTCATTTCAAGAAAGATCTCATATAGAGCTAAGAGCTGATACTTATACATTACCCTCCCCAGAAATGAGAAAAGCAATGTATAATGCCGAAGTTGGCAATGATGGATTCAGAGAAGATCCTACTGTCAATAAACTTGAAGAACAATCAGCAGAACTATTTAACAAAGAATCTGCTGTATTTGTTTCAAGTGGAATAATGGGAAATTTCTTATCAATTCTTGCTCATTGTAAAAGAGGAGATCAAATTATTATTGGCAATCAATCCCATATTTATACTAATGAACTTGGTGGATATGCTTCACTTGGAGGAGTTTATCCTGCAGTAATTAAAAATGAAACAGACGGAACTATGGATTTAAACTCAATAATAGAGGAATTAGATCCTTACGAAGGTTCTGATGAAGATATTCATCTAGCTCAAACAAATCTAATTGCTCTTGAAAATACTCATAACAGTTGTGGAGGAAAAGCAATAGATAATAATTATTTTAATAAAGTTCAATCAATTGCTTCAAATAAAAAAATCCCAATCCACTTAGATGGTGCCAGAATATTTAACGCATGTATAGCTTTAGAAACTTCCCCTTCAGAACTTACAAAACATGTAGATTCAGTTCAATTTTGTTTATCAAAAGGACTAGGTGCTCCTGTGGGGTCACTAGTGCTTGGTTCAAAAAGCTTTACAGAAAAAGTTAGAAAATGGCGAAAAACTATTGGTGGGACTACTAGACAAGCTGGAATATTAGCTGCAGCTGGACTAGTAGGACTAAATAAATACGAAGAAAGTATAAAAAGAGATCACGACCTAGCAAAATACCTTGAACAAAAACTTTCACAAATTGATAATATAAGTGTAGAACCTGTTCAAACTAATTTGGTTTTTTTCTCTATCAACTCAGATAATCCTATAGAGATTTCTAATAAACTAAAAGAAAAAGGTATAAATGGAGGAAGTGATAGTAATAGATGGAGGTTTGTTCCTCATTATGGATTAACTAAAAACGATATTGATTATGTTGTAAAAAACATGGATGAATTGATTAATCAATAATATTTAAACTCTTCATTTCTTCTTTTAAAGCTTTAAAAACTTCATTTTCTTGACCATGTAAAATTGTAATTGGATCAATATACAATTTATTATCTTTAATTCTTGAAAGAATTGGAGTTTTTCTAGATTTTAATTTTTTGTTTAATGTGTCTGCCTTTATACTCGATTTCTCAAAGTTAATTTCAAGAGAATAACTATCAACACTTTGTTCTGGAATACTTCCTCCTCCAATCATTGTGGATGATTTGGTGACTTGTAAAATAGAATCATTTTTCAAGTTCTTCTTCCATTTCACAACTAATTTATATATATCTTCAGTTTTTTTATTTAATATATTCCACAAAGGAATCTCTTTATATTTATCACTTAAATATAATTGCAGAGTAGCTATCAATCCGGAAAGTAAAATCTTATCTAATCTAAGAGCTCTTGTTAAAGGATGATTTTCAATTATTTTTATATATTCATCTTTGCCAGCTATAATCCCTGCTTGTGGTCCTCCAATAAGTTTGTCACCAGAAAAAAATACAAGATCTACACCATCTGAGATCGCATCTTGAACTGTTGGTTCATATTTTAATGAATAGTCAGTAGTATCAATTAAACAGCCACTACCAAGATCGTAAAAAACCGGAACATTATTTTTGTTTGCCATCTTAACTATATCTTTAATTTCTGGTTTGAATGTAAATCCTTCAATTTTAAAGTTACTTTGATGAACTAATAATATACATCCTGTTCTAGAATTGATTTTTGACTCATAATCTTTCACATAAGTTTTATTTGTTGTGCCAACATCAATTAAAATTGCATTACTTTCAGAAAGTACATCAGGTACCCTAAATCCTCCACCTATTTCTACAGATTCAGATCTTGATACTAAAACTTCTTTATCAGAGCATATTGCTCTAAGGCCTAAAAAAACTGCTGAAGCATTATTATTAATCACAATAGAATTCTCTGCTTGAGTTAATCTATTAATTATCTTTTTGAATACTTTTAATCTACCACCTCTTTTATTCTCTTCTAAATCATATTCAAGATTTGAGTAATTAGACCCAACCCTTTCCATTGCTTTAATTGCCTGAATAGGTAAAGGCGCTCTTCCAAAGTTGGTTTGTAAAATTACTCCTGAAACATTTATGATTTCCTTGGGATGTTTTTCATATAATTCATCTAATTTTAATTTTAAATCTTGAAATATAAAATCTAAAGTTATATCACTATCTAAAGACTTTTTATCTCTATAATTATCTAATAAAATCCTGAGTTCATTTATCAAAATTTCTCTGGAATAAGTTTCTGAAAATTGTTTAAACAACTTGTGTTCAGAAATTTTTTGAATACTAGGAATATTTCGTAAATGATTGTTACTCATATATATTTTTTAGTACAGTTTAATAAAAGATAAAATAATTGTAAAATAATTATAAATTATTATCATTAATTCGCATAATCATGTACTGCAATTACTGCTTAACTAATAAAACCGATATTAAAGAAAATAAAATACGATGTGAATCAAGAAATTGTGATAATCAAGTATTTTTAAATCCAAGATTGGCTGTTTTAGGTGTGGTATTTAAATCAGATGAAATACTTTTGGTCAAACGAAATATCGAACCACATTATAATCAATGGAGCTTGCCGGCAGGTTATGTGGATTACGGAGAATCTCCAGAAGATGCTGTAAGAAGAGAAGTGTTTGAAGAAACAAATATAAAAATCAAAGTTTTGAATTTAATAGATGTAAATTTCAATCAGATATCTAAAGTTACTATATTATGCTATAAAGCTAACTACTTATCAGGAGAAATAATAATTAGTGAAGAATGTAAAGATGTAAAATTTTTTAAGTTCAATCAATTACCAAAATTACCTTTTGAAAATGATAATCAATTAATAAAATTACTTATAAATAAATAAGGAGGAAAAATGTCAGATAAAATAGAGTTTGATATTGAATTAGAATCAGATCATATAGAATGGTTAGAATCAAAAGTAAACCAATACGATTTAAATAACGTATCAAAAGCATTAAGAATTCTATTAGACTATAGTATATTAGATGCCAATGATGAAGAAATTTTTTCAGAAGAAAACATCAGATGTAGGCATTGTTAATTGAAAAAGACTAGTGATTTATCACGATTAAAAATAAATTCAAAAAATATAAAAGAATTTGCCCAAGCAGAGGCTATACCGTACACTGCTGAAGCAACTGATTATTATATACAAAGATTAAAATTGTTAGCCGATCCTGAAAGAGCCATTGCTTTATGTAAAAACAATAAAATCATTGGAACAACAAATTCATTTTCTTCTTATATTTCTATCCCTAATGATAAAAGTGTTAAAGTAGCGGCAGTTTCGTACGTAAGTGTCCAACCTACTCACAGAAGAAAAGGAATCTTAACAGAAATGATGAACATTCAACTAAATGAAATACACTCAAAATATAAAGAACCACTAGCAATACTATGGCCTTCAGAAACAGCAATTTATGGAAGATTTGGATATGCTCCAACAAAAGAAAAACACTACAAAATATCCAAAAATAATACACAATTCAAACCTGGATTGACAAATAATTCACTGGAAGTAAAATTTTTAAATAGGAATGAAGCTATAAATGCGTACGTAGAAATAAATAATAAACTTATGAGCACTAGACCAGGTGTTATGAAAATTAATAAGAAGTGGGCTCAACGCAGAATAGATGACTTGATTTTCAAACATCTAAATTCAGGACCTGCTTATTTTATAGGAATTTATCATAATAAAAAATTAGTTGGATTTTCTACGTATTCAATAGAAAACAATGATTATTCATACGGGAACACGCCAAGCTCCTTATATATGTGGGATATTATATACTTAGATTTAGATGCAGCAATTTCTATTTGGAATTTTTGCTTAAATATTGATTTAGTTGAAGAGTTTTATGCAAATGGAGTACCTGAAGATGATGTATTAGAAGCTCTCCTTATATCTCCTAGTGATTTAAATGCTAGAATAACAACAGGATTTTGGATTAGAATCGTTGATGTAGTAAGTGCAATCACATTAAGATCCTATGAATACACTGGTAATATAGTTTTCAAAGTAAAAGATTCCATAATCAAAAATAACAACAAAACATATATTCTTAATACAAATGACAAATCTAACCCTGTTTGCGAGATTAGCAATTCAAAACCAGATATTGAGATAACTATTCAAGGATTATCTGAAATTTTTCTAGGTACATTTGATTTAAATAATCTTATCGCGTCGGGTGACATAAATATAAAAAACAAAAAGGCTATTAAAATTATTAATAAAATATTCAAATCTGAATCTAAACCTTTTTGCCCAATGCATTTTTAAAGGAAAACATATGCCCAAAGCTGAAATATATGCCCTAGGAAGTGAAATTGTCCTTGGACAAACTATTGATACAAACTCTGCATGGATATCATCTAAATTAAATGATTTGGGGATAGAGACAGTAAAACATGTTGCTATAGCAGATGATATTGAGATTATCAAATCGGTATTAAATAATTCGACTAGTGAAATTATTATTATAGGAGGAGGATTAGGTCCTACTGAAGATGATCTAACAAGAGAAGCAATTGCAGAGGTTACTGGGAAAACGTTATATAAAGACCCAAAATTATTGGAAGAAATTGAAAATCGTTTCAGAAAACGTGGATTTATATTAACTAAAAATAATGATAAGCAAGCTATGATTCCTGAAACTGCTAATGCAATCCATAATCCAAACGGAACAGCACCGGCTTTTTCTATTAAATGGCAAGATAAAATTATTTATGCCCTACCAGGTGTACCCCATGAAATGAAATGGTTATTTGAAAATGTAGTCTTGCCCGAATTAATACAATCGTTTTCCATCAAAACAAAGATAGAATATGAAACTCTTAAAGTATTAGGAATGGGAGAAAGTACAGTAGATGATAAGATAGGCGATCTAATGGTAATTGATAATCCTGTAGTTGGATTATTAGCACATCCAGGTCAAGTTGATGTTCGAATAACTGCTACTGGAGAAGATAATGAAAGAAAAACTTTAATAGAACAAACAAAAAAAGAAATACTTGAGAGATTGAAGGAAACAACAATTATTTCAGAAGAGTTAACACCTATCGAATACCTTCAAAACTTACTAATAAAAAACAATAAAGATCTAATAATACTTGATGAGGCTTCAAACGGATTTATCACCTCAGAAATTGGAGGAAATACCAACTTAAATGTAACAGGAGTTTCTGGCAGAAGTAGTGAAGTAGAAAAATTTCAAACTAAAACAAATGATACTATTTCTGTTTCGATTAAAAGTGAATATCTAGACAAAAATGTAAATAATTTGGCTAAAGGAAAAACATATATCCAAATTAGTGATGGTACAAAAGAAATTACAGAGTACCAGCAATTTGGTGTCAGAAGTAAAATTGATAAGCAAAGATTATTAATGCTTGTTGTACATTTATTAATCAAATTTTGTGTATAACAATTGAATTAGAAAGGTTAAGCATGCGCTGCAAAATTATCAGATAATATTGCTACTTAACCTTTCTTTTTTGATCGTCTATGTTTTTCTGTATATAAGGATGCTAAAAGGAAACGATAAGCATGATAGTACTCATCTTCAAGTCTGCCATCTTCATCTCTATCAGAATCAATAAACAATCTGGACAAGGCATTAGGGAAAGGTATGGAGAAAGTAGAAGAAAAAATTGGTTTATTGAAAAATGACTATACTAATAGTGTTAAAACTTTCGATGAAGCTAATGAAATAAATGTAAAACTTGCTTCTGTTCTTTCAAACAATTCAGCACGTGGTTTAATCGGAGAAAAAATTGCAGAAAATTTACTCGACAATCTTGGAATGATAAAAGAAGTAGATTACAAGCTACAAGTAAAAATAGGAAACTCTATACCAGATATCATAATTAATTTGCCTAGAGAACAAATATTATGTATTGATGTAAAATTTCCTTTGGAGAACTACAGACAAATGCACGAAGCACAGGAGAAAGGTAATAAAATAGAAGCCGAAGAGTATCAAAGTAATTTTATGAAAGACATAAAAAAACACATTGATAATGTAAGTGAAAGAGATTACACAAATCCTGATTATGGTTGTTATCATAGAGCGACATTGTTCATACCAAATGAACAAATATTGCATTTCATAATTGAACAGAAGATAAAAGATGGAAACAGAATCTATAGT
>PAZO01000022.1 GCA_002715665.1 Chloroflexota bacterium
ATCACCAGGAATTCCAATTACTCTTTTGATAAATTTACGTTCGGGATTATTAGGATAATTAAATACAACAACATCACCTCTTTTAGGATTAAAAGGTTTAATATACTCATCAGAATTCGGGTTTTTTAAATATGAAAATTTTAATAGAAGCAATCTATCACCTTGATTGTAATTTGGAACCATGCTATCTCCAACAACTTCGTAATTTTGAAGTGTTAAATTTAACAAAATAAAAAACAAAATTCCTAATAACAAACTTTCAGAAAGTTCGTTTATTCCTTTCCACATTTTATAAAAATATTTCATAGACTTTATTTTGTTATAAATACTTATTATTATTTTAGTATTATTTATGTAAACTATAATTAATTGTTTAAGATTAATATAATATTATGAAATTGTTATCAAAATATATAGTCACAGTACCAATTATATTATTTTTAATTTCCTGTGGTGCTGATGAAATAAGTAACTCACAGGAGAATCAAAATAATACCCCTGTAAATGCAAAGGTTTATCAAGATTCAGATATAACTAAAAGTATGTCACCCCAAAATAGCACTATTATTTCTAGTTCACAAAACGGAATAACTGTTTCAGGATCTTCATCAGTAATGGTGGAAGCCGATTTAGTTGAAATTAACTTGGGAATTGAAGCAACAAATTTAAGTGTATCTAAAGCTGTAGAAGAAGTGTCTGGTGCTAATCAAATATTACTAAACGTATTGGATAAAAATAAAATAATAGAAAAAGAAATAGTAACTACTAGATATACTATTTCTCCTCAATACCAATATAGCCAAGGAAAGTCAAAGTTAACAGGCTATAAAGTCACTCACAACACAAAATTTAAATATAGAGATTTGGAAAATGTGGGTTCACTAATAGATCAGTTGTCAACCGGTCCAAATTCAGTTGGAAATAATTTAAGAGTAAACAGCATAAACTTTTCAATCGAAAACCCTACAAAATATGAAAACGAATTAAGAAAAAATGCTGTAAATAATGCTATACAAAAAGCTCAAAGATTAGCTGATTACGCAGGAGTTTCTCTTGGATCGCCTTTCTATATATCTGAACACTCCCCTACTAATTTTACGCAACCTTTACCTGAATCAGATATGATGATGACAAAAATGGCTTACGCAGCTCCCTCTACAGAAATAAATTCCGGTCAATTAACTATTACGTTTAATGTAAATATGGGGTTTAGTATTAAATAATTATTGGAGTATAAAAAATGGTTTTAAGTGATAAAAGTATAAAAGAAGAATTAAAAAATAAAAATATTGTTATTAAACCCTTAGGAGAAAATGCAATACAACCTGCTAGTGTTGATGTAAGATTAGATGAGAATATTTTAGTTTTTAGAAACACAGACATTCCGTATATTGATGTTAAAAATATTTCTCAGGACCTAACATCTCTTGTGAAAATTAATGACAAAGATCCTTTCATATTACATCCCAATCAATTTGTTCTAGGAAGTACATTAGAATATGTAGAAATCCCAACAAATTTAGTTTCACGGCTAGAAGGAAAAAGTTCTTTAGGTAGAGTTGGCTTATTAATTCATTCTACCGCAGGTTATATAGATCCCGGATTTAAAGGAAACATAACATTAGAATTAAGTAATGTTTCAAACTTGCCGATTACGTTATATAAAGGTATGAAAATAGGGCAAATGTCATTTAATAAACTAACTACACCAGTAGAAATACCTTATGGCTCAAATAAACTTAACTCTAAATATCAAGGGCAAAGACTTCCTACTGCAAGTTTGTTTCATAAAGATTACAACAAATAAAATGGATTACATAAAAGAAGTCGCAAACGAATCATTGTTGGCTATGGGAAAATCTTCTCCCAATCCTCCTGTAGGTGCAATAATCGTATCAAGTCAAAATAAAATAATTGGTAGAGGCCACACTCAAAATATAGGTGGTAATCATGCAGAAATTGAAGCAATTAATAATGCAACTGAAAGCTTAACAAACTCTACTTTGTATACAACTTTAGAGCCATGTAACATTACAGGAAACACTCCTCCTTGTACAGAAGCAATTATAAAGAACAAAATTAAACACGTGGTTATCTGTCAAAAAGATCCAAACCCAAAAATAAACGGAAATGGAATTAAAATACTTAATGAAAATAATGTCACTACAGAAATAGTTGAAAGAATTGAAATTGTTGAATACGCATTGGAAGCATACAATCATTTTACAACAACTAAAACTCCTTTCTTTACTCTTAAATTGGCGATGTCTTTAGATGGGAAATTAGCAACCAATTCAGGAAATTCAAAATGGATTTCTGGAATTCGATCAAGAGAATTAGTTCATAAATACAGATCTGATGTAGATGCAATTGTCACGGGAATTGGCACAGTAATAAAAGATAATCCTCAACTGAATGTGAGACTTGAAAATATAAACAAATCAAATCAACCAAAAAAAATAATCTTAGATACAAATGGAAGAATTCCTATTAATTCTCAATGTATAGACTCAAACACTATTATAGTTTGTTCTAATATTAATGATAAAATAGAAAATGAATTGTTAAATAAATCAGTAACTATAGAAAAAATTCCTAAGAATAACTCAGGTAGTTTAGATTTGAAGTATTTAAATGATATATTAATAAAACATAAGCTTATAAATATTTTTGTGGAATGTGGCCCTACTCTTTCTAGTGAATTAATAAAGCTTAATTTAATACAAAAACTATTAATTTTTATTAGTCCCAAAGTAATTGGCGGTTCAAAATATGTTCCCTTTGCAAATATAAACAGCGATGAAATGTCTAAAGTATTTAATTTGAAAAAAATTCAGCAATCAAAGATAGGCGAAGACATTCTTATTAAAGGATGGTTTTAATATGTTTAGTGGAATCGTTGAGCAAGTAGGTAAAATAATCTCTTTTGAAAATAATATTCTTTTAATTGAAGAACCTAATTTATCAAAAGAATTAAATATTTCTGAAAGTATTGCTATTAATGGGATATGTTTAACTGTCATAAATAAGCACAACAATTCATTTTCTGTAGAAGTAACTCCTGAAACAATAAAAAGAACCAACTTAAAAGATTTAAATTTGAATGAAATCGTTAATTTAGAAAAACCGCTAAAATACAATGGTTTAGTTGGAGGTCATTTAGTTCAAGGTCACATTGATTGTGTTGGGGAAATAATTGAAATAAATTCAGATGCCAATGCTAAAATATTCACTATATCATTTCCAAAAACATACTTCAGATATGTAGTGGAAAAGGGTTATATATCGATAGACGGAATAAGTCTTACAATAGTAGAATGTGCAGATGATTATCTTACTTTATCGATAATTCCGTATACACTAGAACATACAAATTTGAAAAATAAAAAAATTAACGATTTAGTCAATCTTGAATTTGACATTACCGGTAAATATTTAGAGAAATTATTAAATACAAAAAAATAATATTAATGCTAAGTAACATTGAAGAAATAATAAAAGATTTGAAAAACGGGAAAATGATTATTATCGTTGATAATGAAGACAGAGAAAACGAAGGTGATCTAGCTTTTGCGGCTGATAAAGTTACACCTGAAATGATAAATTTTATGTCAATTTACGGCAAAGGGTTAATTTGTGTGCCAATGTTAGGAAGTAACCTTGATTCTCTTGACATAACTAGCATGGTTAAAGACAATACATCCTCACACAGTACTGCTTTCACAATATCTGTTGATGCAATTAAAGGGGCTACCACAGGTATATCTGCAGAAGATCGATCAAATACAATAAAAATGCTAATTTCTGACACAACTATACCCGAAGATTTGGCAAGACCAGGTCATATTTTCCCATTAAGATATGCTGAAGGTGGAGTTCTTAAAAGAGACGGCCAGACAGAAAGTATTGTAGATTTATGTATTCTATCTGATTTATATCCTGCAGGAGTAATATGCGAAATCATCAACGAAGACGGCACTATGGCAAGAAGAAGCGATCTGGAAAAATTTTCAGCTGAACATGACATTAAAATAGTAAGTGTTGAAGATATAATAAAATATCGTAAATCAAAAAACTTATTAAACATCACTCCTGATGAACCTAAGGAAACTTTTATAAGAAAAACAGCAGAATATCCTGCTTTGCCAACTTCATTTGGTTCATTTAATATCAAAAATTACAAATCTTATCCTGACGGATTGGAGCATGTAGTATTACAAAAAGGGAAATTAAACAAAAACACAAAAACACCTATTGTTAGAGTACATAGTGAGTGTATAACTGGAGAAGTATTTAAAAGCTCAAGATGTGATTGTGGAGAACAATTAGAAATGTCTCTAAATGAAATTACAAATTCAGAATATGGAATACTAATTTATTTGAGGCAAGAAGGAAGGGGAATTGGGTTCTCCAATAAACTTAAAGCATATACACTCCAAGATCAGGGGTTAGACACTGTTGATGCTAACTTGCATTTAGGATACTCAGCTGATCCAAGAAATTTTTCAGTTGCATCAGAAATATTAAGAGAGTTAAATGTTTCAAAAATAGATTTAATGACAAATAATCCAAAAAAAATTAAAGAACTTGAATCAGCTGGGATAGAAATTGAAAAAATAATTCCTATTCAAGCTAAACCAAAGAATGAAAACTTAAAATATTTAAGAACAAAAAAAGATAGAATGGGACATTTGTTAAATTTAACTGAATTTAAACAAGCTTCAGAAAAAGACTAATGAAAACTAATAAAAAAATAGCAATAATCACAAGTAGTTTTAATTCGAATATCACAGTGAATTTATATGATGGAGCAATTAACACGCTAATATCTAACGATGTTCCAAGTGAAAATATAAAAAGTATATGGGTTCCTGGTGCATTAGAAATTCCTTATGCATCATCAAAACTAGCTAATCAAAATAAAATTGACGGAATAATAGCATTGGGCGCAATTATAAAAGGTGATACTGATCATAATAAACTAGTTGCAGAAAATGCTTACAGAGGTTGTATGGATGTAAGCATAAAATCTAATCTCCCTATAACATTAGGTATAATTTCTGCTGATAACATAGAATTAGCTAAATCAAGATCGCATGATATAAAAGCTGAAATTACTAATCCCGATATAAAACAACCTGTAAATTACGGTGTAAGTGCAGCAAAAGCATTATTGGATGTATTCAAGCTAGATATATAGTTTTATTTTGAATAATAAATTTTTGCTAACATGCTTAATGATATAACCATAAAAACACTTAGTAAAAGCCATCCCGTATTCAGGTCTTTTATAAAATTACCAGCTCTGTCAAACAAAGAAGGTTTTGGTAAGTTTTTCAAATTTATCGAAATAGTTTTATTTTTTGGTATATCATTAACTTCGATCAAGTTATATTGTATATCATTAACATTTGTTACTTCAGGTGAATAGTCAAAATCATTTAAATAAAGATCAATTGAATTTTCAGATATAATTCGGAGATTATTTAATTCAAATTGTGTTTTCCTCGTAAAGTTCAATTCAGTTTCAAAATAATTAATTCCATAGGTAAAAAGCAATTGATGCTCTCCTGGATATATGTTTCCTAAAATCCCAAATCCTTTGTCTATTGTAACAAATTCTACACCAATCAAATCAGAATCAATCAATAGATCAACAAAATTTTCAGGCAGTCCAAATCTTAATATACTCATAGGTTTTTCTGGATCAGGTTTGTATGTAATATTTGAATCATTATTTATTTTGGCTAATTCTAACACCCATACAGTATTTTCCGATCTGTCAACAGAAGTAAACATTATTGTAGATGTTGATATTGATATAGTTTCTGAATCAGAAGAAGATTTGTAAACATTCAATATTATTTCATCTTTAATTTCAGATATTAAACCCAAATCTATTCCATACAATACTCCTTCATAAATAGATGACAACCCAATAATTGAGTTAGAAGGATGATTAATGTTATCAAATTGAAATATACCATTCATATCTGAAGTGGAACTATATTCAAAAATTTCTTCATTAACTGATACATGAAGTATTACTAAATGGTTAGCTAATTGAACGTTATCAGTTCCATTTATTAAAACACCATCAATTGCATAAGATTCATCTTCTGAAGCAAAAGATTTACCGATATCAACAAAAGTTAAAAGAGATACAACTGAAAATAAAATTAATATTTTTTTTAAACTAAACATTGGAAATAATATCATCTATTTGGAAATAATTTTTATCAATATATATTTTATCTAAGTTAGATATATTTATCTTAGGAAATATGAGAACAAGTTCATTTTTAAATTCATTAAAAGACATTAATCCAGAATTGAAATCGTTAATTAAGGAATATAAATCAGAATTATAATTTGCATTAACAAAGGATTTATATTTTTTAAATTTATAAAATTTAAAAAATTTGTCATTAAAAGGTGCATATAATAAAAACAATATTAAAAACAATAAAACCAATCCAATTACTGTTACCATTTCTTATCACCACTATTGTTTTTATTATATGATTTGTCAAAATATGGCAGTATTGATATAAATGCCCCTAATACTACAATTATCGCACCGTACCATATCAATGAAACCAGTGGGTTGATTTTAATTTCAAAAACAGCCGAATTATCTTCTGAAAGAACAGATTGTGAAAAATAAAAATCTTCTAATCCAAATTCTATTATTCCTGCCTTTGTAGAATTCATATCAAATCTTGGATAATAACTTTTAGATGTAAAATATGTTCCTAAATTTTGATCATTCTTTTTTATTTCCATAAAAGCTTTATAGTTTGTATGATCGGTTTTAGTTGTAATAACAGATTCAATATACTTAAATTCATAATTTTTAAACTTAGCAGATTGCCCGGGTTCTAATGCATAATCTCTTTCAATTCCCATGAATGAAGTTCCTGCAATACCAAGCATAACTAAAAGAATACCAGTGTGAGAAATAAGACCACCATATCTAGAAGAATTAGAAGCCAAAATTTTTGATATTATTTTTATCTTATTTTTAAAAGAATTATTTTTATTTCTAGGTAAAGCAATTATTCTATACAACTCGGATATAAATTGTGAAATAGCAAAATAGAATATAAATAATGTTAGTGTCACCCAATAATGCCCATTTAAATACCAGCTGTTAATTAGTGCTGCAAGAATACCAATTAGAATAAAAATCATTTTTTTTCTAATATAGTTAGTAATGCTAGTGTTTTTCCGAGGGATAAATGGCGCAATGCTTAAAACAATCATTAAAACAAGTAATATAGGTCCATTCACTGTGTCATAGAATTCTCGACCAACATATATTTCTTGATTTTCTATAGACTGAGTAAATACAGGATATATTGTACCCATAAGAGTTATTAAAGCTACAGAAAGGAAAAGTACATTTTGTATTAATATAAAAGATTCTCTAGATAAAAAAGAATTTACTTTTTTAGGGGAACTAAGTCTTGGGAAGTAATAAATAAAAAACAAAAAAGCAAATAACGAAGAACATGTCATAAATATTAAAAATGTCCAACCAAGTGATGATGATGCAAAAGAATGGACAGAAGGAACAGCCCCGCCTCTGTTAATAAACATTCCCATTTGAGCCATGAAAAAAGCAAAAATAACAAGAAATATATTCCAACCTTTAAACATATTTCTTTTTCTTTGTACTATTAGAGAATGTATCAACGCAGTCATTATAAGCCATGGCATCAAGGAAGAGTTTTCGACTGGGTCCCATGCCCAGTATCCTCCCCAACCTAGAATTGTGTATGCCCACCAGCTACCTAAAGCTAATCCTGCAGTTAGTACCATCCATATGCTAATACTCCATCTTCGAAGTAAATCTAATTTAGCATCCATATCCTTGCAAATAACAACTCCTAATGAAATCCCAAATGGTATTACCACTCCTGTTAATCCGATCATTTGTACAGGAGGATGAATAAACATTCCAAAGTGTAATAACAAAGGATTAATACCTTGCCCATCATCAGGGGGGTATGGTGCCAAATCAAACGGATTTGCCAAAAATGAAGTCGTTCCTAATAAGAAAACCATAAACAATAAAATAAAAATCGAAGAAAAGTTAATTGTCTTATCATCTATATTTTGATTTCTTAGAAATAAAAATAATAGTGTAGACAATGAAAAACAAATAAATAGCAAAGATCCTTCGTTTCCTGCGTAGAATGCAATCCACGTATAAACCATAGGCATAGAGTTGCTACTATGATCTGCAACGTATTGAATTGAATAATCATGAGTTACGAATGCTATTACAAGGCATATAGTTGAAAATAATAATAAAATGAAACCTGCATAAGTTGCAAATCTAGTACTAATCAAGAATCTAATATCATTAGATTTCAATCCTATAATTAATGCAAACAAAGAATAGAAATATATTCCTGTAGATAATTTTAGAAGTAAATCACCAAGAGCGCCTAACATTAATTTAAGCTCCTTTTTTGACGAACATTAGAATATAAAAACAAAAAAATTATAAAAGCTATAACCAAAATAAAAATTGGGATAATCCATAAAAACAATCCAATACCTTTTTTATCAGGAGATGCTAAAATCTCAATTCCGTACTTATTAACTAAAAAAGAGATAATCTGCTCATCAGTCCATCCTTCATTTATTCTTGATTTGACAAAATCTTTTAAATCTTTAGAAATTTTGGTATTCGATTCAGCAATAGTTTCTGCAGGGCATATAGGGCATTTAATTTTTGTTTCCAAATCCAAGTACCTAATCTCATTCTCAGAGAGTTCGTCATATTCATTATAAAAACAATTTATCATCACAAAAGATAAAACTATTCCTAAGATAAGATAATAGGATTTGTAAAAATGAATTAATTTAAGTTGTTTTTTCAAATATCTCTCATTTATAAGATATAAAATAATAATTTAAAAATAAAGTTTTGTTATAATTTCTTGTAAGTAAAATAATTAAATAAATTATGATAATTAATTTCTATTCTAATAAACAAAATGCTGGTAAGAGTTTAATTTTATCAGCTTTTTCACATTTATTGACTGTAAAAAATATTAAGAATATTGCTATTAATCCGATTTTAAACATCTCTTCAAAAGATACAGACCAAACTCAGTTAAATTTAAATGATTTGTTAGAACAAAAAACAAATTTCAAATCACATGATATTAAAGATATCAATACAAAATCAAAAATTGACAAATTAATAAATGAGATTGAAAATCTTGATAGTAAATATAAGGTTGTTTTAGTTGAGATTCCTAATAATATTCCTAATGGATTAACCTTTAATTCTAAAAACAAAAAAATTAAAAACTTGTTGATTAACGAATTCTCTAATTCGGGAAATGTAAAAAACACAAAAAATTTTAACGACCTTGACTGGATAATATACAATAAGGTCCCCAAATATAAATCTACTTTTGTAGATTCTAAAATCAAACCAAAACTAAAATCAGATCAAAATAAAATCATTGCTACAATACCTGAAAATAGAAAACTTAATTCATTGACTATAGAGCAAATAAATATTTTGTTAGAAGGGGAATATATCATTGAAAAAAATACAAATCGCTTAATCGAAAATTATCTAATTGGAACACCTCGAATGGATTCAGGTAAACATTATTATAGTTCTTATGATAATGCTGCTGTAATCATAAGAACAGATAGGCCAGATATTCAAATGTCAGCAATTTACCAAGATGTTCAATGTCTTATTTTAGCAGGCACAGAAGATATAGCTGACTATGTTTTATACGAAGCACAAGAACGAGAAATTCCCTTAATAAAAGTTAATACAAATACAATTGAAACAGCTAATAAAATAAACATGATAAATTCAAAAACAGATGCTTTTCATTCAGAAAAAATAAAAACTATTGCTAATTTAATTAGTAATCAAATAGACATAAAAAATCTAGTGTCTACATAGATTATGCTGATAAATGCATTAAATAATCTAAACGAAAATCAAAATGAAGCTGTTAAACATATTGATGGCCCTGCTTTAATTATTGCAGGTCCAGGCAGTGGAAAAACAAGAGTAATCACATCTAGAATTGCATGGCTAGTTCAAAACAATATCTCTATTCATCAAATTGCTGCTCTAACATTCACAAATAAAGCAGCATCAGAAATGAAGGAAAGAATTTTTAAAATTTTAGATTCAAATCCTGTCAAATATCTTCCAAATATAGGAACTTTCCATTCATTTTGTGCTTATCTATTAAGAGAAAATTCTGAATTACTAACAGTCGATAAAAATTTTTTAATTTATGATAATTATGATCAAATATCAGTAATAAAAAGAGTTTTAAATGACCTTAATCTTGATGTGAAAATATATAAACCACAAATGATTTTAGGATTGATATCAAAATCAAAAAGCCAACTTGAAACAGTAGAAGAATTCGGCAAGAATATTTCAACAGCTTTCAACAAAAACGTATATGAAATATATAAAAATTATCAGGAAAAACTTACTCAATCAAATGCAATGGATTTTGATGATTTGTTGGTAAATGCATATTTTTTATTAAAAACTAATATTAATTTATTACTAAGCTACAATGAAAAATATAAATATTTAATGATAGATGAATTTCAAGATACGAACTTTGTACAATACAAAATAGCCCGACTTCTATCCAACGAACATAAAAATATCTTTGTTGTTGGAGACCCTGATCAGTCAATATATTCATGGCGTAACGCAGATATCACCAACATATTAAATTTCAAAACTGATTATCCAAATACTAATGTTATTTATTTAAATCAAAACTACAGATCTTCTCAAAATATTATCGATGCTTCACAGTCTGTAATTTCAGAAAATCAAAATAAATACGATAGAAAAATTTTCTCCGCACAAAATTCAGAAGGAAATTTAATTGTTACAGTAGAGTCTTATGATGAAATCGAAGAAGCTGAAAAAATTGCAGGTGAGGTGCACAAAATAATTAAATCAAACGAAATAAAATTAAGTGACATTGCAGTGATGTACAGAACAAATGCTCAGTCACGTGCATTTGAACAAGTATTTTCTTTAAACCAAATACCTTTTCAATTGGTCGGGGGTACACGTTTTTATCAAAGACAAGAAATAAAAGATTTATTAGCATATATTCGTTTGATTTTAAATTCCAATGACGATAGTAGTTTTTTAAGAGTAATTAACATTCCGACAAGAGGTATAGGTAAGTCAACAGTAGATAAAATTACACAAAATGCTTACATGAATAGCTTGTCATGCTTAGAATCGGCAAAATCACTTGCCAATAATCAATCAAATAATGAAATAAACTTATCTACAGGGCCATCTAAAAACATAAATATGTTTTTAGACATCTTAAATAATTTACAAATCAAATCCGAAAATTCAGAAATAGACGAGTTAATTGCTGAGATTATTCAAACTACCAAATACAGAGATTATATTATAAGTAATTTGTCCAATCCAGAAGAAAGATTGGAAAACATAGAAGAATTAATAAGTTCAATAACAAATTTTGATGCAATAGATCCAAAAAACAAAATAAACGAATTCCTAGAATCAGTTAGTTTAATTAACGATGTGGATAGTATTCAGGATGATACAGAAAGATTAACATTAATTACACTACATCAATCTAAAGGACTAGAGTATGATACTGTGTTTTTAACTGGATTAGAAGATGGTACTTTGCCACATATTCTTTCATTTGATAATGATATGGAAATGGAAGAAGAACGTAGATTATTATATGTTGGTATTACCAGAGCAAAACAAAGATTATATTTATCAAGAGTATTTAAAAGAGGTGGTTGGGGAAAATCAGAAGTAAAATCTCCTTCTAGATTTTTATACGATATTCCAGATAGTTTAGTTGTTGGACACAATGTAAATAAACCCGATAAAAATCCACCTAAATCTAGTTTTAAAAGATATTCAAATATTAAAAACACGGATGTTAAAAAGAAACCTGAAATTAACGCAGGAGAAAAGGTCAAACATCCAACTTATGGTGAAGGTATTGTTATTAGTGCAGTAAATTCAACAGATGATATTGAACTTACAATTGCTTTCGATCAAAATAAAGGGATTAAAAAGTTTTTATATTCTATGAGCGGAATTATCAAAATATAAAAATTCAATTTAATTTATAAGGAGTCATAAATGTCAGAATCTAATACTATTCCTAAGAGTTTACAAGAAGCAATTGGAACGGAATCAAAAAAACTTTCCAATGATATAGAAAAAGGCGCAATTAGAAGATTTGCAGAAGCAATAGAAGACAACAATCCTTTATATGTTGATGAAAATTATGCAAAAAGCATAGGTTATCGTAATGTGATTGCTCCTCCAACATTTTTAAGATCAGTTCAAACCGATCCTCTTCCTGATCATATTAAATCACCCTATTCTGCAGTAGTTGATGGCGGAAGTGTATGGGAATATTTCTCTCCTGTATGTGCTGGAGACATAATTACTACAATTACAACATTTGAAAATGTTTTCGATCGTGATGGAAGGTTAGGAAATATGATTTTTTTAATTAAAACAACTAGATATACAAATCAACTTTCTGAATTAGTAGCAACACAAACTACAACTAGCATAACTTACGAACCCAAAAAGGAGAATTAATAATGAATCAAAATTTATATTTTGAAGATATAAAAATAGGTATGGAAATTCCGACTATTAAAAAAAATCCAACAACTCAACAATTAGTTAAATACGCAGGAGCATCTGGTGATTTTTACCAAATACACTATGATATGGATTATGCAAAAAATAACGGACTACCTGGAGTGATTTTACATGGAGCTCTTAAAAATGCTTTTTTAGGGCAAGTCATAACTGACTGGATCGGAAATTCAGGAAAATTAAAAATGCTTGAAGTTCAATATAAAGGAATGGACTTACCTGGGACTCCTGTATATGCAAAGGGTATAGTTACAGATATAATTGATGAAAATAATATTAATTGTGATTTGTGGCTTGAAACTGATAAAGGCGATAAAACCACTGTAGGTAAGGCTATAATTCAACTACCGAAAAAATAATAAATTAGGGGATTTTATGCAAGAAACTTTTAAATTAGAAGGAATGACCTGCCAGGGCTGTGCTGACACTATTCAAAACGGCTTAAATGAACAATCTTTTATAGATAAAGCAATAGTATCTTTAGAAGAAAATTCCTTGGTAATTAATGCCAAACAAAATCTAGATATTAATTCTCTGAATTCAATCGTTTCCGGACTTGGTAATTATAAAGTAAGGCCATTTAAAACAAATTTGATTGCTCAAATAATAAACTATTTCACATCTAAAAAACCTATAGTAATAGCTCTTCTTATTGTAATCCTAAGTTCCGTTGCGATGCAGATTTCAGCTGATGAATTCTTATTAAAAAACTTTTTCATGTCTTATATGGGAATATTCTTTGTTTTGTTTTCATTTTTAAAACTGCTGAATGTCTCAGGGTTTAGTATGACTTTTAAAAAATATGATTTGATATCCAAAATCATTCCTGGTTTTGCTATAACATATCCATTTATAGAGCTAGGTTTAGGAATAATATTTTTAGCAAAGATAGAATCTGTTTTAATTTATGTTAACTTATTAACATTATTGTTTATGATTTCCCAATCAATAGGAATATCTAAATCACTTATAAATTCAGAACAAATTCAATGTGCATGCATGGGATCAGCAGTTGATCTTCCACTTTCCTCACTAACAATAATAGAAAATTTAATTATGATTTCCATGTCAGCTTATATGATATCGATATTAGTTTAATAAGTTATTGATTTAACAAATTCTTTAACATTGATTACAGAAATAGGGTTGTTTGTTTGATTGTCTTTTTTCAGTGATGTTCCTACAATCACCCCGTCACAATGTTCTAAAAAGACATTTACATTGTCTTTATTAATACCACTTCCAATTAAAATTGGTTTATTAAGTTCTTGTTTTAGCAATTTTAAATCTTCTACAGAAGCTTCTTCGCCCGTAATATCGCCAGTTAATATTATTCCATCCGCTAAGTTTCGTTCTACAGTAGCTTTTGCTGTCAATCTTAAATCTTGATTACCTAACGGGACTGCATGTTTTACCAATACATCAGCAAATACTTGAACCTTAGAATTTAATTGTTTTTTTAAATCCATAAGAGATCGTGCGTCTCCTTCAATTATTCCTTCTTCTGCTACAACAGCTCCCGTAAGCACGTTAACTCTAATAAAAGAAGCTCCGGTGATTTCAGCTATGCTCAATCCAGAAATTGCATCGTTTCTCATAACTTGCACACCAAAATCAAAATCAAATTCTGATTCTAAATGAGATACAATTTTAGTAAATGCAGACACTGTAATAGGTTTTGCAGGTTTATTTGAAAATGGCACATCGCCATAATTTTCAATATTTACTGTATTTATACCACCTTCTAACAAATTTTCCAAATCTTGTTTTGCTCTATCTATGACTTCATTAAAATTACCAAAATAATTTGGACTACCTGGTAAAGGCAGTAAATGTAACATACCAATAATTTTTTTATTCATATTCTCTCCGATTTAAGTCTTAGTTCATCAAATTCTTTTTTGAATGGCATAGAATCTGTTGCACCAGATTTTTGCACTGCTACACATCCACTAATAATTCCACTATATATCAATTCTTTAAATTCAACATTTTTAGATATACCTAAACTTAGTCCACCACTAAATGCATCCCCTGCGGCTACGGAATCTACCACAGTAATATCTGACGGAGTTTTAATAAAGTAAGATTCTTTATTGTTATATCCATATGCACCTAATTCAGCCATAGTTATTATTACATTTTTAACACCTCTATCAATAAAGATTTTAGATGCTTCCATAGCCTGCTTTTCTGTTATAACTTCTTTAACTCCTGATAAAGTTTGAGCCTCAGTTTGATTAGGAATTAAGTAGTCAATATATTTATATGCAGAATCAGGTAATGTATTTGCAGGAGCAGGATCCCACACAACTAATTTATTATGGGTTTTGGCAATTTTTGCTGCCTCACATGAGACATTCATTGGTATTTCTGATTGTAAAACAAGTAAATCTATACCTTTAATTATATTTTTAAGATAATTTAATTCCTGATCCTGACAAAGATAGTTTGCTCCTGGTGCTTGTATTATTGAATTCTGACCATCAGAATCTAATATTATGTTGGCTACTCCCGTATAAGTTGAATTATCTTTAAAAATCCCTTCAACACTAATATTTTCATTTTTAAAATTCTCAATTAAATTATTTGCAAAATCATCATTACCTACTCTGCCAATCATAGTTGTATTAAGGCCTAATCTACTACATGCAACTGCCTGATTGGCTCCTTTACCTCCGGGTGTTACAAAAAAATCACTTCCAACAATAGTTTCTCCTGCAACAGGCATATCCTTCACTACTGAAAAAAAATCTATATTTATACCGCCCAGAATACAAACATTAAAATCAGAGGATTGAAATGTCATCGGGAGCCTCCAATATAAATTTATTTAAAGGATTGTTTCCTGTATCATTGATGTGCGTTACTACTTCTATCCTTGATCCTTGACCTTCTATATTATGAAGATCTAGTTTTACAGCTAATGTCATGTTTGGTTTGATTTCAAAATCATTAGTAGAACTCAAGTCCGGCTCTTCCACAACATCCAAACCTACTCCATGTCCTACTCCTCTTCTACCAGACACATATGGAGTAAAATTATCAGCAAATCCTAAAGGTTCTAATCTTTCTAAGATAGAATCATATATGCTTAAAGATGATGTGTAAGGCTTTATCTGAGGAATAATTTCTTTAATTATACGGTGACATGAAAGGACTGATTTTCTTTTCAATTCACTTGCACCTGGCATTAGTATAGTAAATCCAGAATCATTACAATAATTTTCATAAGAAGGATTAAAGTCAATCATAACAAAATCTCCTTCTTCTATTTTTCTGTTCGATGGTCTCCATGCAGGATAATTAGTATTTGGACCAGACATAATTACAGTAGCAGAACCTAAATCTGATCCCATTTTTCTACCGATATACTCTGCCTCAGCAGCAATTTGTATTTCAGTCATTCCCACTTCACATTTGTTAACAATTTGAGATAAAACATAATCATTAATCGAAGCTGCTTTTGATAAGAGTTTTATTTCAGAATCACTTTTTATGGATCTTATGTCAGAAAGCAAATTACCACACTCGACATATTCAACATCAGATAATACGGTTTTTATAGAATCAAATATTTTAATAGGGAGTAAGTTGTCACCAATTATTCCTATTCTAGATTTATCATTACTAATTGACGAAAATACTGATCCAATTTGAGATTCTATTTCACTTATTGATCTAACATCTGCTATAGGGATTTTATCCTGAGCAGCATATGCATTTAATCTACCTATAAAAACAACAGGATCTTCATCTTTAACTAAAGTAATAAGCTGAGGTGATTCTTCAATTACATTTATTGGTTTGTAATTTGTGAAATAAGTTGAGTTTCCAGATCTGTATTCGTCAGAAAATATAATCAAAGCATCTAAAGAGTTTTGAAACATTTTCTGTCTCATTAAATTTAATCTTGTATCTAATTCTTGTTTTTTAATATCCATGGTTTAATATTCAAAGTCTTTCTGAGTTTTCAATTTTAATATTGTTTAATTTATCAAATGCAGTAAATTTCAGCACTTTACTATAAAAAAACAATTCAGACTCAAGAGAAGATTTAATGTTTTCAGATTTTCTAAATCCATGTTGTTCTCCTTCATACATAACTAACGAGAAAGGGATTTTTTTGTCTCTCAATCCTTGAGCCATTATTTCCGCTTGTGACGGAGGAACAATTTTATCTTCAGTTCCTTGAAAAATTATCATTGGGCATGAAAGTTGATCAGTAAAGTTTATGGCCGATCTATTGTAATATTTTTCTTTTTCTTCAGGATATTTACCAATAAGAGAATCCAAATATCTTGATTCAAATTTGTGAGTGTCGTCAATAAATACAGATAAGTCTGCTATTCCGTAATATGTTGCACCTACTGCAAATCGTTTATGAAAAGTCAAAGCATTTATTGTTGTATAGCCTCCAGCAGATCCTCCTTTAATTGCTACTCTAGATGAATCTACTAATCCTCTATTTGAAAGAAAATCAACAGCAGCAATACAATCATCAGTATCATATACACCCCAATTTCCTTTTAGAGAGTCTCTGTATTTTCTTCCATAACCAGCAGATCCTCGATAATTCACATCAACTACAGCAAATCCTCTATTTGTCCAATATTGGATAGATAAATTAAGTGAATTACTTGTAGCACCTGTAGGCCCACCATGGCTAATTACAAGAAGAGGAGGTTTTTCGCTTTTTAAACCTTCAAATTTTTTATTTGTGGGTTTATAAAAGTAAGCATAAGATATGTCATTTGAGGTTGTATCAAATGTTATTTCTTCAGCTATTGAAATCTCATCACTGTCAATTTGAATACTATTTGATTCTTTTAAAATATCTACATTAGTAGTACTTAAATCTAATGAGCATAATTCGCTGCTTGTTGTCGGAGATGCTCCTATATATATCGCTTTGTCATCACAAAAACTCAAATCACTTATAGAAGTCTGATTTACTTCAATTTCTTCGATAATTTCACCTGATAAACTAATTTTACGAATCAATCCTTTGTTTTTATCATTTGAAGAACCTTTTAGAAAAATATAATCTTGATAAATAAAATAAGTTCTAAAACCAAATTGCCATGCGGGGCCTCCATGATCAATTTCTTCTTTTAATACGTCAGATGTTTTTTGGTCTGAATATTTCTTAAGATTCCACCAGCCAGAACCGTCACTTATATAAATCAATTCACCTTTATTTGTCCATTCAGGTTGAACGATACTAATATTTGTTGATCCATCAATTTTTAATTTATTTGATATGTTTTGTGAATCGAAATCTGCAATATACAATTCATTACCATCCCAAGGCATGTTAGGGTGATCCCATTCTAACCAGCATATTTGATTTGAAATAGGATTTGGCCTTGGTGAAGAATAAAAATCTCTTCCGGAAGCTAAAACAATTGTTTCTGAGGAAATTGTTGAAACTGCTACTATCTCATTTTGAGCTTCTTTGTCTTTGATATGAGTTTCTCTTACACAAAATATCCATTTACCATCATTTGATAATGTTAAATCAGCATATCTGATTCCCATAGGAATATCAGATGGTTCTGTTATAGAAGAAATTTTATCATCAGATATTTTGTATATAAGTTGATCTTCCCAATTAGTAAAAAACACAATCTCATCCCTAACTGCAAAAGATCCTCCTCCATATTCATGCACTGCATTTCTAGAGTTGAAATTTGACGGGATAACATCTTTTGTTGTTCCATCAGGGCTGTGTTTAATAATTACAGATCTACCAGATTCGGAGGGTCTTCCTTCTAAAAAATAAATATCGTGATTATCAATTCTGATTTCACCAAATCTTAATCCACCTTCAATGATTGTTTCAGGTGTAAATATTGATTCCCAAGATCCAAATTGTGATTGTTTTTTTGTTCCCATAATTATTTAAGTATAAGTTTAACAAATTAATTTATCTATATAATTATGAAATAATATAACTATAATAATTTATGGTTGTACATAAAAATTAAAATTCGGGTAAAAATAATTTGACAAATCAATTTAAAGATATATTAAAAAACACTTTTGGTTTTGATGAATATTTACCATACCAAGAAAAAATCATTTCTTCAGTTTTTAACAAAAAAGATGTATTAGCAATTATGCCCACAGGTTCAGGAAAATCTTTAACTTATCAGGTACCTGCTATGTTATTTGATGGATTAACCCTGGTGGTTTCTCCAATGATATCTTTGATGAAAGACCAATCTGATGCTTTAAATGAATTGGGAATCAGGGCTAGAAGTTTGAATTCATCATATTCATTATCCGAAAATAGTCAAACAATAAATTTAATTAAAAATAACCATTTGAAAATTCTATTTGTTGCACCAGAACGACTTCTTCAGACTGAAACATTAAACCTACTTAAAAAAACAAAAGTTTCATTTATTGCCATTGACGAAGCTCACTGTGTATCGCAATGGGGTCATGATTTCAGAGAAGAATATTTAAAATTGGGGGAAGTAAGGCCCGAATTAAAAATCAACGCACCTATTCTATCTCTTACTGCTACAGCAGATAATCGTACAAAAAAAGAAATAGTAGATAAAATATATCTGAGTAAATCTCCTGTAATAATAGAAAGTGGTTATGATAGGCCAAATTTATTTTTATCATTTGTCCCTAAAAATAACGCCAAGAACCAAGTCTTATCATTTATTGAACAACAAGAAAACAATAGTGGGATTATATACTGTTCATCAAGGAAAAAAACTGAAGACCTAGCAAAATTTATTAAAAGTAATGGATATAAGAATGTACTACCTTATCATGCTGGATTAAGTGCTATGGAACGATCAGACGCTCACGAATTATTTAAAAACAATGATGATGCAATTATAACAGCAACAATAGCGTTTGGAATGGGAATAGATAAGCCTAATGTTAGATTTGTATGTCATTTAGATATGCCAAGCAACATAGAAAGCTATTATCAAGAAATTGGGAGAGCCGGAAGAGATGGGCTTCCAGCAAAGACATTAACAATCTACGGGATGGATGACATCATGCTTAGATCGGAACAAATTCAATCAAAAGAATCAAATGAAGAGCAAAAACGATTAGAATTCCAAAGACTAGGAGCTTTGATATCACTATGTGATGCAACAAGATGCAGAAGGCAGGTTTTATTGAACTATTTTAATGAGCAAATTGAGGAATGTAATAATTGTGACATTTGCTTAGATGGAATTGATTTAATTGATGGAACTGAAGATGCCCAAAAAATACTTTCTGCTATAAAAAGAACAGGAGAAAGATTTGGATCAAATCATATTATAAATATTCTTATTGGGAAAGAAACTGATAATATAATCAAATTTGCTCACGACAAGTTAAAAACATTTGGAGTTGGTGAAAATCATAACGCGATTCAATGGAGATCTATAATCAGACAAATGTATTCTGCAGGATACATCAATATAGAAATAGAAAAATATGGAGCATTAAAAATTACTGTGACTGGGAATGAAATATTATATGGTAAAAGAAATTTCTCAAAACGATCGCAAGATGTAGTTGCTCCTAAAAAAACAAAAGTACAAAAACAAGAAATAAGTTTAAATGAAGATAGTGAATCAATTATTATTTCTAATTTATTAAAAAAATACAGAACAGGAAAATCAAAAGAAAAAAATGTGCCACCTTACGTTATTTATGCAGACAGAACAGTAATAGAATTAGCAAATCATAAACCCAATCTTATCGAAAATTTATTTAATATATACGGATTAGGTAAATCAAAAATCGAAGAATACGGGGAAGATATTATTAAAATTATTACAGAAAAAAAATAATTAGGATTTGCATAATAGTACTGGGTTAAAATCTAAAATCTTTGTCAAAAAATATTATTTACATTTCCATATACCTAAAAGGTTATTTTTTGCTTCTTCTGCAGAGTTGTCAAAGATAGATTTTATATTAGGCAATTGTTGATCTATGTATTTTTCAGAAACATTTAATCCATATCCGTACTTAATCAAATAGTCATTGACTAAAACTTCTCCTTCAGAATCAATTGATGTAACGTATCTCAAATGTCTCCCGTAGTAATCTGTATCAACTTTGCCTTTGTAAAGACGAACTTTATTTGGACGATTATAATTTCCAAGCATAACTAACAATTTGTTTTTCAAAGTTGCATCATGATAGAAGCATTCATTTTTTTCAGGTGTATCTACCCCCAAATATCTAATTATTCTTCCATCAATTAATTCAATTGTGTCTCCATCAATCACTCTTGCAACTTCTGAATCTTCGTATTCTATTCCTTTAAATATACTTTCTGCTAAATTGTATTTAACAAAAGATTTAAATACTTCTTCTATAGCCTTATCAGAATCAATAAACAAATTATCTATAGGTGTATCAGGAATAACATTAGAAGGTAATGCTACAGAAGGAATTGGAAGTGAAATACTTGTAGAATTTGATAATAGTGAAGACATTGATGAAGTTGAAAATTCTGTAGAGTTTAATTGAGAATTAATTTTTACATTTGATTTTTTATACATTTCAGAATCTGGGAGATCCGTTGTACAAGCAAACAAAAAAACTAATAATATAGATACAAATAATTTCAACTTATTTAGTTTTAAATATCCCATAATGATTTAATCCTATATAAACTGTACTTCCGTTGCAATTCACAGAAATTGAAGAGCCTCTAATCGGAGATGGATTGTACTCTGATTTGGATCCTTTAATATATTCATTATAAAAATTATCAGATATATTTCCTTCTGGTCTATTTTTATGTATAGAATCATTAGTTATAACATTCCAATTATCACCAAAGTCACTACTAACCCATGCTCCTCTGTTACCTATAATATAAACTACGTTGGGATCGGTCTTTAAATAATCTACATCTTTTATTTTATTAGTTAAAGTTTTAGTCCAGGATTTCCCTCCATTCTTTGTTTTATATAATCCTGTTTCTGTACCTGCAATAACCAAATTACTATCTTTAGAATGTATATGTAAAGAATGCACACTTGTATCATTTGGCATTCCATCATTTGACCTGATCCAATTTTCTCCTCCATCCAATGATTTCCAAATTCCATTCCCGCTTACAGCTTCAAGATGCGATAGTCCAAGATATAATATTTGAGGGTTTGATTGAGAAATTTGAATGTCTCTTATTGATGATTCAGAATTAAATGGTAATCCTTTACCAATATTAAGCCAAGTAATACCACCATCCATAGTTTTAAAAAGATGAATTCCTCTTAATGCAGCATCAGTCCAAACAGAAGAATCTGAAACTGAGCCCACGTAAATTTCATCCGGATTATTTGGATTGATTGCTAGTCCATGTAGGTGGATACTACCTTTTGGTGCTCCTTCTTCTCTAGTTTTTGATATTATTAAATTTGTAAATGTATCTTTTGTAGAATTAACACCGCTACTAGCAAGATCTAAAAACGTTTTTGCAGTCAATAAATTCCATGTATTTCCTCCATCATACGAAAATCCCATAGATGAATAATACATACTACTAGAAGCTACTAATGCATTCGAATAACCAGGTATATATTTTATTTGCATAGGATAATGTGATAACCAAGACGAAAACAATTTCCATTTCTCTCCGCTATCATTAGATTTATAAAACCCTCTAGATGCTTGTTGAGCCGCCCATACTTCTGATGGATCAGTAGGACTTGTTTCTATAGTTTCTATTTCATTAGCATGAATTCCATCTGCAGACATTGACCAAGATTTACCTCCATCATTTGATATATAAATGCCTTGATTATCATATAATCCTTGTCTATACATAGCATCCATACGAACATCAAATTGAAAAGTGTCTGTTGCAACAATAATTTTGTTAGGATCATTTGAAAAAACTTCTAGGGCTTTAACATTTATTGGAAGATTATCCGGATGATTCAATTCCCAGTTTTTACCTCCGTTTTTTGATATTGCTATTCCTTTACTTGTAGTTGCCCAAACAGTATTAGGATCAGAATGTATTTCTTTTATTCTCAAAAATATTGTATTATCTATCCCTTCTCCTTTGGTCCAAGTTTCACCTGAGTCATACGATATATGAATGCCATCCACTGACCCAACTATGATCTTTCTATCTTTTGATCTAACTATGCTAGTTGGACTGTTTGCATTTAATATTTTTGCATAAGATTTAAAAAAATCTTTAGTTACATAAATTCCATCATCAGCTCCAAAATATACAATTTCAGAATTAATAGAATCAAATAACAAAACAGTGATGTTAGGTAGGTTTATGTTTAATTGATCAAATGATTTTCCTCCATTATTTGAAACATACAATTCTCCGCCTACTTCTCTACTTCGGCCTCGTATTGAAGCTAATACAATTGAAGGATTACTAGGAGAAAAAACTATAGAAGAATAAGAAGTACGATGTGGGCCTGGAGGATATTTTGATTGAAAACTTTTATTGAAATTTTCTCCATCTTCAGTAAGCCATATTTGTTGCGTATCACCATAAATAAATATATCGGGATTAGAAGGATGTATATCCATAGATTTAGTATGATCAAAATAATGAATTCGATTCCAATTTTTACCTCCATCAATAGATTTGTATATACTATGTGAATTTTCTTGAACACCTAAATAAATAACATTTGGATCAGTCTTAGAAACATTGAAATCGGCAACCTCACCAGAAATTAATGGAATAGATTGCCAATTAAATTCCATATTATTGTGTAACATTTGAGAAGGATTTATTTCATCACACTTATCTGTGTCTTTAATTAATTTTTTTTCAGAAATATTAACTTTGGGAATATACAATCTTTGAATTAATTGTTCGATTGATTCTTTAAGTTCAATTTGTTTTGATTGGTTATTACTTTTAGGCTGTGAATCGTTGTCACTAGAGTTGGAAACACATTGTGTAATACGATTTAGAATATTTGATTTGATTTTATTTGTTTTATAAATCTCATCAGTATCCTTTCTGCCCAAAGTATCTATCAAACAATTTTTACTATAATTATTTGTTTTAATTTCAACTAATTCAGGCTTCTTATCTGTATCAGATTTAACAAAATCATTTTTAGCAACATTTGTATTTTTACTTTTGATATTAACTAAACACTGATCAATTTTTTGAACATAATCTTGATTAATTTTATTTGATTGATAAATTTCAAAAGTTGATTTTGGATCAAGGGTATCAACAATACATTCTCGGCTATATATTTCAGGATCAAAGTCTAACAGTATAATTGGTTTGACTTTATTATCAGATTGTTTCTGACTTGGAGTTTTCTGCATTGATTTCGTGTTATTAATTATAGAGTCAGATGCTGGAGTACTTTTTTTATCTTCATTTTTTATTATTTTAATATTCTTTGTATTATCATTTTGGGTAGTATCCGATATTTGAGTAGAAGGTTGTTTTAAATCAATTTGATTATCTGATTGAATTATTTTGGCAGGAGGAATTGATTCTGCAGAGCATGACAAAGCAGCTAAAAATATTATGGATGTTAAAATTAATTTTTTCTTAACCATCTAAACCTTTTGAAATTTTTGTACTCTTTCAGCAGGAGATAATTCAGCAACATATATGCTTCCTTCCGAATCAACACAAA
>PAZO01000023.1 GCA_002715665.1 Chloroflexota bacterium
GCAACACTAGATACAGCGGCATTAACAGGACTAGGAGCAACAAAGTTAGTAGACATGACAAAGAATATGGATGCTAATAACTTTGCAGTATTAGGTGCTGGTAAAATTAAAGATATTGCATTGACCTTAGACCCAACAAATATGCAAGCAATGGGCGGAAAAGCTTTAGCAGGTATGGCTAAAAATTTAGATGCTAATAATATGGCAGCATTGGGTGCAGGAAAACTTGTAGATATAGCAACAACTTTAGATGCAGGTTCTTTTTCTATAATGGGAGGAGCTGCAATCGCAGACATGACTAAAAACCTTGATCCCGCTAATATGGCTACTCTAGGTGGAGCAAAATTAGCTGATATGACTAAAAATATGGATGCTAATAATATGGCTGCATTAGGTGGTGCAAAATTAGTCGATATAACTAAAACTATGGATCCTGCTAATATAGCAGCTTTGGGTGGAGGTAAATTAGTAGATCTAACAAAGAACTTAGATCCAACTAATATGCAGGCACTAGGTGCTTCTAAGCTAGTAGATATAACAAAGAACTTAGATCCAACTAACATGCAAAACTTAGGAGGAGGTAAGTTAGTAGATATTGCTAAGACTTTACCGCCAGATGCAATGAAAGATTTAGGTGGTGCTAAACTAGTAGATATTACTAAGAATTTAGATCCAACTAACATGCAGGCTTTGGGTGCAAATAAGCTAGTGGATATTACTAAGAATTTAGATCCAACTAACATGCAGAATTTAGGTGGCGGTAAATTAGTAGATATAGCAAAAACCTTACCACCGGATGCAATGAAAGATTTAGGTGGTGCTAAGTTAGTAGACATGACAAAGACAATGGATCCTACAAACATAGCAGCTTTGGGGTCAGATAAAGCAGCTGATATTGCTAAAAACTTAAATGACGATAACTTTAAAGATCTTGGTGGAAATAAAGTAGCGACCATGGCTAAAGTTATGGGTGGTGATACCCTAAAAGAAATTGGTAGTGAAAAGGCAAAAGGTATGGCCAAAGCAATGGAAAAAGATGATATTCAAACATTAGCTAGTGATTAAATTGTTGGACTAGCATCTGGTATAGATCCTAAGCAAATAACAGATCTTGGATCCGACAAACTAGTTACTATGGTTGATAAAATTGATGTTGATGACGTTAAATCTTTAGGGACTGATTCATTATCTTCAATGATGAGCGGTGTGCAAGGGACACAAATTGCAGATTTGAAAGATGACAAAAAAGTTTCTATTGTTGATAATTTAGGTGCGAATTTTTTCAATGCTGACAAAGCATCTTTAGATGCAATTAAAGATGCAAAATCTGACGTGTCAATACAAATTCAAAAACCAACAGTAAGCAAAATTCCAACGAGTATCTTTGGTAACTTCAAGCTTAAATTAAAATAAAATTATTAGATTGAGCAAAGTTGTAGTTTGAAAATTTACAGCTTTGCTCAATAATTTTTTTTAATTTTTGTCTCTGCTGTAAAGAAAATTACCAAGCTAGAACATACTGCTAATACTATTCCATCGATAAGTAATGCAGAACTATAATTCCATTTTTGAATTATAAATCCTAAAATAGGCGGCCCGATCATAAAACCTAGATCTCCAAAAGTTCTTAAAAGGCCCATTGTAAGTCCTTCGTATCCTTTTGGTGCTTTGTCAGCAAAAAGAGTATTTGTAGATGCATTTAATGCACCTTCTCCAATTCCAAATAGTATTGCAACGTATAATATCATCTGATAATTTTCAGATTTGTTAAACAAAAATAATGAAATTAATATAATTAAAACACCTGGTATTATTAATTTTTTTCTACCTAATTTATCAACTAAATAACCTGATAATGAAGAAGATGTTAATTGAGAAAGAGATGTGACACTAAAGAATGTGCCTATATTAGATGTAGAAAAACCTTTGTTTTTTATTAGTAGTGGTGCTACAGTAAATCGTCCTCCTGATCTATGAAAAAATGTAGAGACAGTCATTAACCCTACAGGAATCAATCCTGATTTAATAAATATCAAAATAACATTTAGAATATTTTTATTTTTTGTATTATTTTTTTTGTTTTTAATTATTTCGGATGATTTTGACTGTGGTTCAATGACAGTTGTTAATATAAGCAAAATTGCAAATATTAACACTACTGAAGCAAAAATAAAGGGGCTGTTTAATCCATAAATTTCTCCAATATATCCTCCTACTACAGGGCCTACGGTTTGACCAGTTAATATTGATATAGTTTGCAGGCTTAATACTCTTCCTCTATTATCTAATGTGGAAATTTCCCTTAAATATATGCCTGCACCAACGAAATGTATTCCACCTCCTAATCCGGTAATCAATCTAGATATTAATATAAGCCAAGTTGAATCAAAATATCCTGTCAAATAGTATCCTATTGATGCTATTGCAGGTCCAATAATTAATATTGGTTTTTTACCAAATTTTTGCGCAAAAAATCCCGCAGGTAAATTTGTTAAAAATCGTCCCGCTCCAAATATACCTACAACAAAGCCAGTCATTGATGTTGTGGCTCCTAAATTTTGTACTAGAATAGGAAGTATAGGGTTTGTAGCACCCTGCCCAATTGTAAATAGAAAAACTGAAAAACAAACACTAAATGTACTTATTAATAATTTGGTATTTGGAACGGTATTAATTACTTTCAAAACTCACACTTAGTTCGGGAGATATTTACAAATTCCTCCATTAGACACAAACTTTTGTCTAGATGTAGGTGTTAAACATGAAATTGATTCATTGAGTTGTTCAGAAGATATTGCATAACCAGTACCTTCGACATCAGTCCCATTTGCTTTTCTTAGTACAGTCACTGTCATTCCAATTACATCTCCAGACAATGTAATTACCGGGCCTCCAGAATTGCCAGAATTAATTGCAGCATCTGTTTGTATAGTACCTCTTTCTGAATATCTTATTCCATCAGCAATTCCTGATTTATATATTTTTGCTGACACTACACCCTTTGTTGTTCTTAGAACATTTACTCCAAGAGGATAACCAAGAACATTAATTTCTGTCCCGATTTTCACTTGTTCATATTCTGTGTCAGACAAAATCTTCAAAAAATCTAAGTTATTCGAAGATTGAAATTTTAAAACAGCTATATCCAAGTTAGTGTATTTATTAATCAAAGTTGCATTGTAAATTGTTTCTTTTTCATCAACCATAATTTTAATATTATTATATATTCTTGATCCTGATGCAGCTTTTGGGAAGCAATGATTGTTAGTTAAAACATAATAAGTATCAGATTCTACGATATGATTTAAGTTTGAAATATCGAATATAAACCCTGAACATTTTCCATTAGATGAATTTTGAATACGAACTACTGATGGTTTTGCAGATGATATTACAGACGGCCAATCTCTAGTTGAAGAAATGGATTCTAAATTATTTATTCTTTTTGTATTTTCTGCGATGTCTGAATTTGGAGTTTGAATATTTTGAATTATTTTATTTTGACTTTCAATTTTAGAAGACAAGTCATCGTATTTATCTGCTGAAGTTTTAAGATATTCGGTTTTTTCTTTTTCAGATTTTAATTCAGCTTCAATTCTTTTTGCTTTTTCTTTTTCAGAACTTAATTCAGCTTCAATTCTTTTTTCTTTTTCAGAACTTAATTCATAATTTGATTTTAATAATTTATTTTGTTCATCTTTTAATTTAGATTTGGTTTCAAGTAACTCGGCCTGCGTTTCGTAATTTGTTTTTTCTAAAGTTGTTTTTTCTTCATTTAATTTTTTGATTGTTAAATTGGATTTTTCTATTGCTTCTGTTGCTGTTTTAATTGATTGATTAGATTTACTTAGCGATTCATTTAATGAAAATATTGTTTCATTTATTTTTGTATTTATAGTATCGGAATAATTATTTAAGTTATTCTTATTGTTAATCTGTATAAAATAAAAACCAGAAAAAATTATTATTATGTTTATAATTAATATTGCTGAATAATATATTTTGTTTTGCATTTAATTTAAATTGTTCAATGTAGTAAAGTTAATTATAAATATATTTTAACAATCATCACAATTATTAATAAGTTATATGTTAAAGAAATTAGAGGCGTATCTACAAAAGAATCTTTTAAAACTTCCAAAGGGACTTAGTGCGCATTTAAATAGAACTTCAGATCTTGCTATTGATTTAGCAACAACTCATAAAGTAAGTATTTTTAGATGTAAATTGGCAGCTCTTGCTCACGATTTTGCAAAAACATATTCTAATAACGAATTAATTAAAATAGTGAAAATTAATGAAATAGATTGTACTGAGTTTGAACTTTCTAATCCAGAAGTACTACACGGGCCAGTGGCAGCATTTCAATTAGATAAATATATAAGTGATGATTTTTCAATGTTTAATTC
Source organism: Chloroflexota bacterium (assembly GCA_002715665.1). Next base: position 4,410 of record PAZO01000023.1, read on the forward strand.
TATCAGATGGCATACGTCGGGTCACAAAACATTTGATAAAGAAAATCAAATAGTTTTTTTATCTGACAAATTAGAGCCATATAAAATCAATAAACGACCAGAACTTCAATATGTGAGTGACCTTGCATTTAAAGATTTAGATAATGCTGTATTAGCTTTTTTTGAAATACAATTTGAATTTTTAAAAACCAAGAATATAGAGATTCATCCTGAGTCAATAATTTATTATGATAAATTAAGTTGAGATTTTATTTATACTTATTGATATTTTTGATTTTTTTATTTCTATTAAACAAAAACTCATAGGTACAACAAATTCTGAATAACCTTGCCCGGGATTTATAAAAGTGATTCCTTTATATTCTTCTATATGTGCGTCATGAGTATGGCCAAATAATACAAAATCTAGTTTATATCCTTGAAATTCTTCAAGTATTAAATCAAAGTCTAAAGGAGGAGGGCCTCCCCAATATGGGTGAATTATTCCAAAAATATATTTCTCTATTTTAAATACAATTTTACTGGGTATATTTCCCCGTACATTTGGAGGGTCTGAATTTCCGTGAACAATTAAAGTTTTTTTTGCATTTTCTTTTATTCCATTTATCACATCATGGGATGTAATATCTCCACAATGAATAACTAAATCAGCAATCAATATTTGTTTTTTTATTTCATTGTCAATATCGCTGTAACAGTTTTGGTGTGTATCAGAAATAACAAGTATTTTATTTATTTTAGAATTAAATGTTTCCAAACTATTTTCTTTAGCGGACATCAGCAATTAAATCATCATCAAATCCTAGATCTTTAAGTACTTCTTCTGTATGCTCACCAAGTTCTGGTGCAGGAGAATTTACAGATAAAGGAGTTTCAGACATATTTAACATAGGCCCAACCATCTTAATATTTCCTAATACAGAATGTTGAATTTCTGTTACTAAATTGTTTTCAATGACTTGTTTGTCATCTGTAAGTTCTTCCACAAATTTAACTTCGCCAGATGGAACTCCTGCTTTGTCAAAAATTTCTAACCACTCATTTACAGTTTTTATCAACATTTTAGATTCAAATTTAGGTATAAGACTTTCATTAAACTTTAATGCTTTTTCAGAGTATGGATCATATCCATCCTCAAATCTTATATCATATATATCCAAAGTATCAGCCATTTTTTTTCGTAAAGGATCACTGAGACATCCAACTGCAAGTATTCCATTTTTCACCTGATAAGTTCTGTAATAATGATTATGTGCTGTTTTGTGTATCATTTTTTGATATTCATTTTGAATTTCAGAATATGTATTACCGCTATTTTTCATTGTATTGATATTATGTTTGAATTCTTTTCTAATTTCTTTATCAAATATGTCTGATTCAAAAAATTTACCGTTTTGTAAACTTAGAGCAGAACCAAGCAAAGTAGTTTCAATTTTTTGTCCTAATCCTGTTTTTTCTCTGTGAAATAATGCAGCACATATGCTCCATGCCATTCCTAATCCTGTTGCATAATCAGCCACTGCTGATGATTGTATAGGCTGAGGTACACCTTCTATAGTTTTGTTTTCTCCAGACATAAGCCCGCTTATTGCTTGTGCAATCAGATCATACCCGGGTCTATGACTATCGGGTCCAGATCTGCCAAATGCTGTGTTAGAGCAATAAATAATTTTGGGATTATAGGATTTGATATTTTCGTAATCTAAGTTTAATTTTTTTGGTACGTCTGGCCTTGAATTGATAATCATAACATCAGATTCTTCTGTCAATTTTTTTACAACTGTTGTGGATTTTGGATTTTTCAAATCAAGAGTAATGCCTTTTTTACCTCTATTAAGAGCAAAAAAGGATCTTCCAAATCCAGGAACTCCAGGAATTATCTCTAGAGCATACCTCCATGGGTCTCCAGTAGGAGGCTCTATTTTAATTATCTCTGCCCCCATATCACTTAGCATAGATCCTGCAAAAGGAGCAGCAATTATTTGACTGAATTCTATTATTTTTATTCCTGATAAAGGTCCACTCATTAATCTAGCCTTGTTATTACTGTGTATACATTTTAATATGAGATGATATTAAGGTTTTACTGACAAAATTTCAAGTTATAAAACATATGAGGGAAAAAATGAAAGATAATAAAACTGTAATAATTACAGGAGGAGGAACGGGAATAGGAAAAGGAATTGCATTAAAACTTGCCAAAAATAATTATAATCTCATTCTTGCAAGCAGAAATGTTTCTAATCTAGAAAAAGTTAAGAATGAATGCCTTAAATTTATTAGCGCTAATCAAATTTTGATTGTAAAAACTGATGTGACGGATATTGATAGTGTAAAAAATTTATTTAATATTACTATTAAAAAATTTGGACGATTAGACGTGTTGGTAAACAATGCAGGTGTGTTTGATGGTGGTCCTTTAGATGAATTGGATATAGCTACATGGGATAAGGTATTAAACATCAATCTTAGAGGCGCATTTCTATGTTTAAAAGAAGCATTTACAATTATGAAGCCTAATAAATCAGGTAAAATAATAAATATAGGAAGTATTTCTGGGCAGGTTCCTCGAATCCATTCCACTCCGTATACTACATCTAAATTTGCTTTGTCAGGATTAACAAGAGCGGCAGCTCTTGAGGGACGAGAACATAATATAACTGTGTCAATTATTCATCCTGGAAATGTTTTAACTGAATTAAGACAAATAAGAAAAGAAGATAAAGACTCTGAGCCGATGATGGATTCCGAAAATATAGCAGAATTAGTTTACCTATCTATTAAATTACCTGATAATGTGAATTTATTAGAAAGTGTTATGTTACCAATTGACCAATTATATGTTGGAAGAGGGTAGTGTTATTTAGTTGATAACCTGAGTCCCGATTCAAATAGTTGAGACTGTATTTTTTTTGCAGAGGGGTCATCAAACTTGGGAAAGCTCACTACTATACATTTACCATTTTGTAGCCATAAGAAAATAGTAGAATGTTCTTTAAGTCTAAAAATACTTTTTGGTACTAAATAAGCTCCGTAAATTAGTGGAACAATACCAATTAAGAAAAAGATACTTTGTAATGTTTGGTGGTTATTGAGAAAAGGTATTAATGATATTAATACTAGTATAACTAATCCGGCAAATATATATTTCAAACCTTCTTTGATACGACTTTTTTCACCATTATTCATTATTGTTTCGTAACTGTTTATATCATCAAAATAAGTAGTTTTTTTTTGTTTAAAAGTATTGTTTTTTGTTGTTTTTCCTGTAATAACTCTCAAATTTGTTATTTTACAGATTTCTGTGTCTACAATAATATTTTCGTTGTCTAATAATTTCATTATAAATTTATAAATTTTTATTTATGTCTTAATTGTAATATAAACTTTAATGCTCTGTAATATATAATCGAACAATAATGAATGATAAATTACATATCACAATAGATGGGCCAGCTGCTTCCGGCAAAAGTGCAACAGCCAAAAAATTATCTCAAGATATTTCTATTCCATATATTGATACTGGAATAATGTATAGAGGATTGACTTATTTTATGGTTAAATATGTAAAAAATTTTGACAATCGTAATGTTATTGAAAACTTTGATTTTGCAGCTAATATAAGAATGGATTTAGATGATTCCAATATTTTGTATATTAATGATGAAAACATTACTGGAAATTTATACTCAAAAGAAGTTACTGATATTGTTTCATTTTTTTCTAGTATTAATTCTGTTAGAAAATATTTGGTTAGCGCACAAAAAAACATTGCTTTTGATAAAGATTTAATTATGATAGGGAGAGATATTGGGACAGTAGTTTTGCCAAAAGCTAAATACAAATTTTTTTTAGATTCAAATATTGAAACTAGAACTAAAAGAAGAATGGATCAAAAAAAAATAAATATTAACGATCAAGCTGAAATTGATAAAAATTTTGATAGCATTAAAAACCGAGATTTAATCGATAAATCAAGAGATTTATCTCCCTTAAAACCTGCTCAAGATGCTATTATCATATACAATGATCACATAGATCTGAATGCAACAGTTGATTTAATGAAGAATATAATTTTGGATTAAATATGAATTTAAATAAGATATGTAATTATTTTCAATTAAAATTACTAGAAAATTTATCTGATTTTAAAATCGAAGGGCAAGGCAATATTCCTTTAAATGGACCATTAATTTATATAGCAAATCATCAAGCATTTATTGATCCAAGTATAATTAGCGTGATTTCACCTAGAAAAGTTAATTTTTTAGCAAAAAAAGAAGCTTTTAAATTTTATCCTATTGCAGCTTTACTTAAAATGTATGGAGCTCATCCAATTAATAGATTTGGTTTGGACCTGACTTTTTTTCGATGGGCATTAAAAATTTTAGGAAATGATGAAGCATTATGCTTGTTTCCCGAAGGTACTAGAACAAATGGAGTTATGAAAAAAGGATTACCTGGTATTGTGCACTTAGCTATAAGATCAGGAGCAAATATCATACCTATTGGCATTCAAGGAACAAATCAAAGTAGAGGCATTAAAGGTGTACTGGCACCAAGTGGTGAAATCAGTATAAGGATTGGGAAACCATTTAAATTTGAAAAATCTAATTCAGCACTTAATCGTGATGAAATTGATGAAATATTAGATAAGATAATGAAAAAAATCGCTGAATTACTACCTTCAGACATGAGAGGTATTTATAAATGATTAATAATTATTTAACAATTCAATATTAAAATAATTAGATGTGTGGAATAGTAGGAAATATAAATAAATCTTTAGTAAAAAACAATTTGATCGAAGGATTGAAAAAATTAGAATATCGTGGATATGATAGCGTAGGAATTGCATTAGTTAATAATAATAAAGCAATTGATATTCTTAAAAGCGAAGGTAAAATTGACGATTTTTTGTCTAAATATAAAAATAATAAATCTGATGGTCAAATAGGAATAGGTCACACACGATGGGCTACACATGGAATCCCTTCTGATAATAATGCTCATCCCATATTTGACTATTACAAAAGCCTTGCCGTAGTTCACAATGGAATAATTGAAAATTATTTGGAAATAAAGACTCAACTTCAGTCCAAAGGTTATAAATTTGTAACTGATACTGACACTGAATGCATAGCAAATTTAATATCGAGTTATATAAAAGATGGTTATTCTATTGATAAGTCTATTGATTTAACAATAGAAAGAATAACTGGTCATGCAGCTGTTTTAATATTATCAGAAGACCATCCTTCTTCAATTTATGGATTTAAAAAAGGTTTTGCAGGATCATTGCTTATTGGAAAAAGTGATGAGCAAATTGCTATAGCAAGTGATTTCCAAACTTTAATTTCAAATTCTAAAGAATATATGGTTTTAGAAGATGGCGAAAGAGTTGTGGCTAGAAAAGATGGTATATTGATTTCAAATGGGAAATCTAATGTTAAAAAAAAATGGTTACCAATTAACGAAGATGAAGAAATAGTATCAAAGAATAATTATCAATTTTTCATGGAAAAAGAAATTCATGAACAATCTGATGTATTTTTAAAAAATTTTCAAGGTCGTGTCGATTTCAATAAAAAAACTGTAAATTTTGCTAATGAATTTAATAATCTCGATCTGGCAACCATCAAACGAATACATTTGATTGGCATGGGATCAAGCTATTATGCATGTATGCTAGCTTCTTATTGGTTAGAAAAAATTTCAAAAATTCCTGTACAGTGTAGTAATTCTTCTGAATTTAGATATCGTAACCCTGTAATTGAAAATAATACTTTGATAGTGCCTGTTTCTCAATCAGGAGAAACTGCTGATACATTGTCAGCATCAAACTTAGCAAGAGAACTTAAAGTAGATCAGATTTGTATCACTAACACAACTAATTCTGAATTAGAAAGAATAACCAAAAATTCTATCATGATGAGAGCAAATTCTGAAATTGGTGTAGCATCAACTAAAACTTTTATGGCAACTATTGAGATATTTTTCATTATTGCATTGTATTTATCTCAGATAAATCATGTTAATGAAGATCTTTCTGATATATTTGATGAGCTAAAAATTATCCCTTCTTACATTGATAATATTTTAAAAAATTCTGACAATATAATTAAATTATCAACTAAATATGCTTCTAATAATAATTTTTTATTTTTAGGAAGAGGACAAAATTATCCTATTGCTATGGAAGGTGCTCTCAAATTAAAAGAATTGAGCTATGTCCACGCTGAAGGATATCCGGCAGGAGAAATGAAACATGGTCCCATTTCCCTAATAGATTCAAATATGCCTGTCGTAAATATAGTCACTGACGGTCCTTATTTGAATAAAATGATCTCAAATATTAGAGAAATCCAATCACGTAAGGGTAAAATTATAGTGTTAACGAATTGTCCTGAAAAACTAGATTCCTCTTGGTATGACGATATTATTACTTTTGATAAAACAGATGATATCTTGTCACCTTTCTTATCTACTGTGTGTGTTCAATTGTTTGCAATGTATATTGCAATTTCTAGGAATTTAGATATTGATCGTCCAAGAAATTTAGCTAAATCAGTTACTGTTGAATAATTGGGTTACGAATTAAACGGGATAGAAACAGTAAACCCTACACAATCCCACATATCGTTAACAGTAGGTTTTTTTGAAATTTCTACAATAAAAACGAGTTTGTATTTTACTTGTACACTTTTTGTTATTAATGTAGAATCCATTCAGTTAATTTGTCATAGGATTTTATATTAATAAGAATAGTCAAGAAAAAAATCGACAATCAATTCTTCCAAAAGCTTTTGAATCAAAAAATTATTTTTTATATTTTTTAGGTAGTCTTGCTTCTGTAAATGGTTTTCAGATATTTATGTTTACAGAAAGTTGGATCACCCATGAATTAAATGAATCTCCTGAAGCTTTAGGTTTGCTTGGTTTATTTACAGCATTGCCAACTATAATTTTAAATCTATTTGGAGGGGCGCTGGCTGATAGATTCAATAAGAAATTATTGATCACTGTTTGTCAAATATTTACATTTTTTGGAGTAGGATTATTTGCATTCTTATATCAGATAGATTTTATGAAATATTGGCATATTTACATTTTTGCAGCTGCAGGTGGAGCAATTAATGCTTTCGAGTTACCTGCAAGAATGTCTTACTATCCACTTTTGATTAACAAAGATTCAATGCCTAGCGCTGTCGCTATGAATTCAATGACTTGGCAGGGAACTAGAGTTATCGCGCCAGCTATTGCAGGTTTATTAATAGCTTTATTTGGAGGAACAACCACACTTCTCATTTGCTGTGTTTGTTTCTTATTAATGATTTTTTTCTTAAATTTGACGCACGTAGATATTTCTAAATTACAAAAGAAAGGCAACCCTCTGCAAGATATAATTGATGGTTTGTCATTTATATATAAAAACAAACTTTTTCTTACTATTATTGGTTATTCATTTTTTATAGGTTTTTTTGGATGGGTTTATTTAACAATGATGCCTTATATGGCAGTACAAGTTTTGAAAGTTGACTCGTCTGGAACAGGGATATTAATGACATCCGCTGGAATGGGAGCAGTTATTCCAACTGTCATATTTGCTAGAGCTGGGATTAATGATAGAAGAATGGGAATTAGTGCCGGATCATTTTTTTCAGGTATTTCAATTTTACTGTTTGCATTTACAGCATATCAATTTCAAAGCTTTTATATCACTATGTTCTTTGTTTTTTTAATTGGTCTTTTTAGTTCGGTTTATATGTTATCTGCTATTAGTACAATCCAACTAAATGTTCCTAATCAATTAAGGGGAAGAATAATGGGAATTTATACTATTACATATAGCATAATTTCTTTGGGAGGATTATATTCTGGTCTTGTAGGAGGTTTTTTAGACAGATTATTAGCAACAGATCATATCGGTGTACCTATATCTATTGGATTAGGTGGGATTATTGTAGTTATAGGTTCAATTTGTATATACCTATTTAATGAGTCATTAAAGAAAGAAATTTAAATTTTATTTTTTATATTTAATTCTTTATTTATTTTAGCAAACCATTCAATAACTTCTAAATGAACTGGTATCCCTTTTTGCATTCTTTCAGACTGTATATTGTATTCCGAAAGTCCTGGATAAATAACTTTTTTATTCTTTAGTGCTTTACTGTTTACTAACATGTCTAACCATTCATCCATAGTATTAACGTAATCATCATAATCCATAAAAGCTTCAATATTATAAGCTGTAACCATATGTCCAAAATTTGGTCTACCAGGTTTAACTCCATACCCTCCTCCAGTGAGTATTCCTCCTAAAATATCTACCATGCCTGCAAGACCGTATCCTTTGTGAGATCCCATTTCTCTAGTGCTTCCTAATGGTAAAAGGTAATTTTCTCCATTTTTTTTATAATTATCAGGGTCTAGCTCTTCCATTAACGGGGAACCATTATTGTCAGTAATCCATCCAGGTAATAATTTTTTTCCTAACCTTTTAGCTATGCCAATTTTATTTGCAGCTACACTACTCATCGCTGCGTCAAAAACATACGGAGGTTTATTTTTTGTTGGGGCGGCTATTGCTATAGGATTTGTTCCTAATAACGGCTCTGTTCCGAATGTAGGGACTACTTGAGGAGGGCAAGAACTTACACATACTCCAATCATATTATGCTCTAAAGCTTTTAGAGCATGGTATGATGCCATACCCAAATGTCTTGAATTGTTAATTGTAACTACACCAATTCCTGAGGTTTTAGCTTTATTAATTGCAATATCCATTGCTTTTGGAGTGGTGATAATTCCCAATCCTTTATCACCATCTAACGAACATGAAGCAAGGTTATCTTTAATAATTGATACTTTAGCCTGTGCTTTTATTTCTTTATTTTTATATTGTTCTACATAAAGCCTTAGCATGTTTGATACACCATGGCTTTCAACTCCACGTAAATCAGCTAATATTAATGTGTCTGCTGCCAATTCTGAATCAGAATTGTTTTCGCCCATAGCTACAAAAATTTCTTTTACATTTTGTTTTAGTTGCTCATGATTGATTTTTTTTGATTCGTTTTCATTTCCTATAAAACTTTCTAACATAACAAATTTTAAATATTTCTAATAAGATTAGTATACCATTACGAAAAATAAATAAATAATTTTGAAAGTTTATTTTTTAAATGTTTTTACTCTATACACGAATAAAGTTCCTATAACCAATATTATAAAAACTATTATCCGTATATAAATTAGAGATTTAGGTATAGCGTAGAAAACTGCAATTGATCCAAATATCCACATTAATAAAAGAGCAATAATTTTTGCTCTCAAAGGCATTCCATTTCCAGCTAAGTAATTTTTTATATAAATTCCAAGTATTTTATTATTTATAAGCCAGTTATATAGCTTTTCTGAACTACGGATATAAAAGTATGCTGCAACTATCAGAAAAGGAGTAGTTGGTAATCCAGGAATAAATATACCTATTACAGCTAATCCTACGAAAATACTTCCAGTAAATACAAATAGTAGTCTTATTAGTTTATTTTTGTTTAACTTTGAACTGTCATGTTTGTTCTGAGAGTTCATATTCTTTTTGTTTTAGATAATCAGCAAAAGCTTCGACCCAGTAGTCATTGTCGTTAAGGCTTGGAATTAATTTTACATACTCACCGCCATTTTTTTCAAAATCTTCATGATTTTCTACAGCTATTTCCTCTAAAGTTTCAAGGCAATCTGCAGTAAATGACGGACACGCTACTGATACTTTTTTCACCCCATCTTCTGCTAGCTCTTCAAGAACATCGATAATATTTGGTTGAATCCATTTTTCAGGACCAAATGTACTTTGGTAGCAAATTTTAAAAGGAATGTCGGGATCTATCATTTCTGCAATTTTCATTATTTGTTTTACAGAGTGAGATTTGTAACAATATGTATTAAATTCACTGATTTTCTCGCAACAATCTTCTACCTTTTGACAATGCATTCCTGAAGGATCTGCTTTTTTTAACTGTCTTACTGGCAACCCATGGAAACTGAAAAGTAAATATTCAGAGTTTTTATACTCTTCAGATTCTTTAATACTTTTTGCAAAAGAATTTAGGTAAAATTCTTCTGTTGCATAATGATCTATTTTTATAATTTCAGGATGATAGTTTTCTTCTTTAAGTATTCTTTCAACTTCCCTAAAAGTTGATCCGGAAGTTGCTTCTGCATATTGTGGAAACATAGATACTAAAAAAAGCTTTTCTGTATTTTCTTGTTTTAGTTTTTGTATTGCACTTTCAATAGAAGGATTCCCGTACCTCATCCCAATTTCAACATTACCATTTGTTAATTTTTTAAGTTTTTTGGTAAATTTTTCAGTGTTAACTAATAATGGAGAACCTTCCTTAGTCCATATACTAGAATAACCTTCCCTTATTCTGGCAGGTCTAAACGGGACAACAATTAGATTTACAATGAACCATCTTATTACTGATGCAAGTTTGTTTTTTAATA
>PAZO01000024.1 GCA_002715665.1 Chloroflexota bacterium
GATATAAATTAAAAGCTAATGTATTGGTTTTTCTTAACTCTACAAAAATATTGGTTAACTTTATTTTTCTTTTATTTTCAATTAGATAATTCAACAATTGATACCCAAACCCACGATTTCTGTACTTTTCGTCAATGCCCAAATTTAATATATTCAAATCATCGCACACTAACAAGCCTGAAATATAACCAATATTTTGGTTGTTATATTTAGCTACATATATCAAATAATTATTTTGATCATAATTTAGTAGTATGTCTTTATATGAAACAGGAGTATTCCCAAATAATTGAGTCTCAAACATATCTAAATATTCTGAATCTGAAAAGGAAGCTTCTGAAATCTGAAACATCCTCTAGATCTAACCCAAAAGATATTTAGTTAAAAATTCAGCAATAGCTGTATCAGCGATAATTCTATTCTCCTCTTTTACAAAACCATGCCCTTCATCAGAAAATCTCACAAAATCTACTGGTTTGCTGGCTTCTTTTAACTCACTTACTAATTGCTCTGTTTCGTACATAGGTACTCTTGGGTCTTCGTCTCCATGTAAAACCAATAATGGAGTTGAGATTTTATCAATTTTATGAATAGCAGATATACTCTCTAAAAGTTCTTTGTCTTCAACAGGATCTCCATATTCATATGCTCTGTGTTGTGCTCTGTAGGAAGCTGTTTTTTCAAAAAAAGTTATCATATTCACCATTCCATACAACTCAACAGCCGCAGCCCATAAGTCCGGATATTCTGTTATACAAGCTAAAGTCATAAATCCTCCGTAGCTGCCTCCCATGACTGCAATTTTTTCTTTCGATGCCCATCCAGTGTCTACAACCCAATTCCATAAATACTGAATATCTTTAACCGAATCCATTCTTTTATATTTATCATCTAGATGGCCATAAGATTCTCCGTATCCTCCGCTACCTCTGACATTGGGAAGCAACACGCCTATACCTTGACTGACTAGATACTGAATTTGAGGCTTAAAAATTGGTCTTTCTTGGCCCTCTGGTCCTCCATGAATCAAAATAAGAACAGGATTCTCTCCTCCTTGAACAAAACTATCAGGTTTAATAAAAAAGAATGGGATATCCCGATCATCAAAAGTTTTAAACGTATGCAGAGTTGGGCTAGGTAAGTCATTTAAGTTTATATCACCCTTGTAAGCTCTGTTAAAATAGTCAAACTTATGTGAGTCCAAATTAAATTTAATTATCTCTGGATTTTGATTTGATGAATTGATTGTGAATAAAACATTTGATTTATCAAGAATTGTTAAACCCCATGCCCAACCAGGTTCCATAAAAGTTACTTCATTTGGTTCGCTTATTATTTCAGCAGACCCGTCAACAAAGTTCAAAACTCCTAATTTAGAATACCCACGATCATTAATAAAAAATAAAATACGATCATTAGCATTATCATGCTTCATATATTCAACTTCATGATTTTCAGAATAAATATATTTTACAGATTTAGAAGAAATATCAATTTCAGCAATTCCTGAAAAATCTTTACCTTGATTTGTTATTATTGTTATCTGATCATCTTGTTCATTAAAAAAAGCATATTTAAAACCTCCAAAAAGATTATCATCCGAAATTTGAGTAACTTTATCATTACTTATATCCAATAGTTTTAAAAATTGATATCTGTTTGTTCTCTCTTCGGTAAATAAAATAAAATTTTTGTTATTAGAAAAAGCGAGGAAAGACACATTGTGGACACCCTCTCCTGTTTTGTGCACTAGTTTTGCTTCTTCTCCAATTGGTTGCACATATAAATCAAAATATGCTGCATCTCTTTTGTTTGAGGAATACACAATTGATTTTCCATCATTAGACCATCCTCCAAAATCGTTTCTCACTGACATATCGTTTGTTAATGATTTAATTTCAGAATAATCAGTCGAATCAATTATTTTAATTTGAAAATTTTCATCTCCTCCTTTGTCAATAGAAAATAAAATCCACTTCCCACAAGGAGACCATGAAACTAATGCAACTCTTTCTTCATAGTGGGTTATTTGTTTGTGATTGCCATCAGAATCTAAAATCCAAACTTGCGGTGTGCCTGAAACATTGTTTAGGTAAGCCACCCTGTTATTATCTGGCGAAGAAGTAGGAGAACAAGAATAAGGTATTTGTATTAATTCTTTTATATTTAGATTTGTCATAATTGCCTCTTATATTTGATTTTTAATGATTTAAAATACATTTGTGTATTGAAAAATATTTTTATAGGAATAAGATAAAAAATTAGAAAAACTAACTTATTCAATATGAATGTTTTATTAAGGATAGCCTCTTATACTTTAAAATTCAAACCTTACTTATTTTTAGGTTATGTATGCACTATTGGAGCAGTTGCAAGTTATTTAATGATACCTGAATTGCTTGGAGGGATTGTTGATAAAATTGACCCTAATTCTCAAAACGATTCTATATATAAATCTGCAAATTTATATGTATTACTTGTAATTCTTTTTATTCTTGGCTGCACAAGAGGGTTATTTTCTTATGGACAAAATTATTTCGGAGAAGCCCTTTCTTTTAAAGTATCAAAAGTACTACGAGATCAACTATATAATCAATCACAAAAATTAGATTTCTATTTCCATAACAGAACCCAAACCGGGGAGCTTATGTCTAGAGTAATTGTTGATATTGAAGGAATGAGAATGTTTATTCCCATGGGAATTGTAAGATCTCCTTATGTAATATTGATGTTTGTTGGATGTATCATATTACTATTAATCAAGAATACAGAATTAGCATTATATGCGTGCTCTTTTTTGGTAATAGCTGGCTTTATAGCTGCAAAAATGAGATTAAAATTGAGACAAATTTGGTTAAGGGTTCAAGAAAAAAATGCCGAATTAAACTCAGTTCTTCAAGAAAATTTAAATGGAATTAAAGTCGTAAAAGCTTTCTATGCAGAAGAACACCAAGTTAATAAATTTGGTGATATCAACGAAGATTTTAAATCTGAAAATATAAAAGTAGAAAACTTTAGAGCAGTAACTATGACAACGGTTTTGTTTGCATATTGGATGGTACTAGCCTTGGTGCTGGCAGTAGGAGGAATAAAAGTGATAAATGGTGAAATGGATATTGGAGACCTAACTAGTTTTATGTTTTACTTACAATTGTTAGCAATGCCAGTACGAATGGTTGGTTGGCTTATAAGTTCAGCTTCAAGAGGAACTACATGTGGTACTAGAATTTTTGAAATACTTGATACGAATCCAAATATTCAAAATTTACCAAATGCAAACTCTAAATATTACAGAATGAAAGGAGAAATTCAATTTAATAACATCTCACACCAATTCCCTGAATCAAAGACTAAGAGTTTAGATAATATTAATTTAACTATATCTAAAAACCAAAAAGTATCAATAACAGGCGAAGCGGGTAGCGGAAAAAGCACTTTGGTCCAATTATTGCTACGATTTTACGATCCTGTTGAGGGAGAAGTCTTGATCGATGGTATAAATATCCAAAAAATCAGCTTGGGAACACTTAGAAAAAACATAGGATATGTTCATCAAGATGTTTTTATATTTAACGAAACTTTTAAAAATAACATCAAATATGGAAAGCCCGACGCTTCGGATCAAGAAATAATAAATGTTGCTAAAATTGCTCAAATCGATGATTACATTCAATCATTACCTGAAAAATACAATTCAATAATTTCTGAAAACGGTGCAAACCTATCCGGGGGACAAAAACAAAGAATAAGTATAGCTAGAACATTATTATTAGATCCCCCTATATTGATTTTAGATGATTCAACTTCAAGTGTAGACGCTACAACAGAAAAAAGCATACAAGACTCTCTAAAACAACTTGAAAAAGGACGAACTGTTATAAATATAGCTCACAAATTAAATAACTTCAGTGATTCTGACAATATAATTGTAATGACAAAAGGGAGTATTGCCGAATCAGGAAAACATGAAAAATTATTATCAGATAATGGGATATATAAAAATATTTACAATTTACAAATTTCAAATTAAAGAGGAAAAACTATGATAGGAAGTACATTTGGTCCTATGTCCAGAGGTAATTCTGAAGATGAAATGTTTGGAAAGCTTTATGACTACAATGTTATAAAGAGATTGTTTCCCTATATACTCAGATACAAAAAAATATCTTTTATAGGAGCCATCTGTACCTTGGTTTCAGCTGCCCTTGTAGTATTAATTCCATATTTTATTAAAATAGGGATAGACGATTATATAAATAATCCAAGCTTGTCTAATTCTGAGAAACAATCAGGACTCTTATTCATATCGTTTTTATTTATGCTCACAATGTTTTTAGCTTGGGTCACTAATTATTTTGGTCAAATATACCTAGCCAGAACAGGCCAATTTGTACTTAGAGACATAAGAATAGACATGTTCACTCATCTGCAAAAATTAAATTTAAATTATTTTCAAAACACAAAATCTGGAAGCGTAATGTCTAGATTAATGGGTGACACAGCACAATTGCAAGAAGCTTTTGCAATTGTTGTAATGACTTTGGCTGATTTGTTAAGTCTAGTAGGAATTTGTAGTACATTGCTGATTATGAATTTTAAAATTGGAATTTCCTCATTGTCTGTTGTTCCCCTTCTTTTTATTGCAGCAGCAATTTGGCAACCTAAAGCAAAATCCGCATTTATAAATGTAAGGATTGCCATATCACAAGTATATTCATCATTTAGTGAAAACCTAAATGGAATTAAAGAAGTACAAAATTTTAATAGAGAATCAAGTAATTATAATTCTTTCAAACAAGAAACCACAGAACACCTAAACTCTGCTCTTAAAGCTCAAAAATTATCTTCTGCTCTTTTGCCTCCTGTAGATATATTAACAAGCTCAGCTATAATAATCGCTTCGTTCATAGCTAGTGATTTAATAGTTGACGATTACACGCAAATAGGTGTCATAATCGCATCAGTTCTATATATTCAGAGACTCTTTGATCCCATAAGAAATCTAATGATGCACTATACTCAAATTCAAAGATCAATGGCTTCGGGTTCAAGACTTTTTGATTTTCTTGATATAGATCCATTCTTAAAAACTATAGAAATTAATAAAATAACAAAACCAATATCTGGAAAAATCGAATTTAAAAATTTTCATTTCTCATACGATAATGATATTGAAGTACTTACAGATATTAATATGATTATTAAACCGGGATCTACAGTAGCATTCATAGGTGATACTGGAGCAGGGAAATCAACTCTTGCGTCACTTATTACTGGCCTCTACCCTCCTAATAAAAATAAAGGTAATTTAATGATCGACGATCAATTCATACAAAAATTTTCTAGATCAGATCTAGGTTCTCAGGTTGCCATGGTTCTTCAAGATCCGTTTTTATTCCAAGGAACAATAAAAGAAAATTTGAAATTTAATCAACAAAACATATCAGATCAACAAATAACAAAAGCTTGTAAATCTATTGGAATTCATGAATATATTAATTCCCTAGAAAATGGATATAACACTAACGTATCTGAAAGAGGGGTAAACATGAGTCAGGGTCAAAGACAATTAATGGGATTTGCAAGAGCCTTAATCAAGGATCCCAAAATTCTTATACTTGATGAAGCTACTTCTAATATCGACAGCATAAACGAACAAAAAATTCAAAACGCTCTTAAAGTACTTTTGAAAAACAGAACTTCCATTGTTGTTGCACACAGATTATCTACTATAAAGATGTCAGATGAAATTTTTGTTATAAAAGGAGGGAAAATCACAGAAAGTGGTTCTCATGAACAATTAACAAAACAAAAAGGAGATTACTTTAAATATTTAGTATCTGCAAAAAATGATAATAAATTTTAAATTATATAAGATTTTTTTGTTTTGGCTCTTCTTCTATATTCAGATGCTTAAACGTCAAAGATGTAGCTATTCTTCCTCTATTAGTTCTAGAAATAAAACCTAAATTTAACAAAAATGGCTCAATTACATCTTCAACCGTACTAGGATCTTCGCTTATAGAAGCTGAAAGAGTATCAAGCCCAACAGGCCCTCCACCAAATTTTAAAATTAAAGATTTTAAATATTCCAAATCAATTTTATCTAAACCTATTTCGTCAACTTCCAATTGTTCCAGTGCACTCAAAACAACTTTTAAAGAAATACTTCCATCTGACTTAACCTCAGAATAATCTCTTACTCTTCTTAGTAGTCTATTACCTATTCTAGGAGTTTTACGCGATCTTGTTGCTATTTGTGATAAACCCTTTTGCTCTGTTTTAATTTTAAAAATCTGCGAAGATCTATGAAGAATCTCTGTCATTTCTGTATTGTTATAAAAATCAAGTCTAAATATAGATCCAAACCTATCTCTGAGAGGGGGGCTAAGATTTCCATATTTAGTTGTAGCACCTATCAATGTAAAAGGCTGTATGCCTAAATTAACACTTCGAGATTTCAGTCCTTCATCAATAATCCATGAAACTCTATATTCTTCCATTGCAGAATACAACACTTCTTCTGAAATTTTATTTAACCTATGAATTTCGTCAATAAATAAAATATCATTCTTTTTTAATCTAGTTAATATTGACACCAAATCACCTGCTTTTTCTATAGCTGGACCCGAAGTTACTTTGATATCTGTTCCCATTTCATTGGATATAACATTGGCTAAAGTTGTTTTTCCTAAACCAGGAGGACCGTATAACAAAACATGATCTAATGGCTCTTTTCTTTTTTTAGACGCCTTAATTGCAATAGACAAAGTTTGTTTTACTTTTGTTTGACCTACATATTCAGAAAAATATTTTGGCCTTAAAGATAACTCTGTTTTAAAATCATCTATTTTAGCTTGAGAATTAATTACACTTTCGTCTTTCAATACTTAATTACCAAAATTATATTAATGAATATATATTAACAAAAAAGGGCATATATATCTGATTTAAAAAATTATTGACAGCAGAATTATTGTGAAATTTCTAAATTTTTGTTAATATTTCTATTCATACTGATACAACAATATATTGGGTGTTGTTTTTACAAATGTACTTTATATTGTTATTTAATTAAAAAACTATTGGAGATCATTTTGGCTCAACAACAAGATTACACACAAGATAGTATTCAGGTTTTAGAAGGATTAGTCCCTGTAAGAAAACGGCCTGGAATGTACATAGGAAGCACTGATGAAAGAGGCCTCCATCACTTAATAAATGAAATTGTAGATAATAGTGTTGACGAGTTCATGGCAGGGCATTGTGACGAAATATTTATTCATATAGATGAAAATCAATATGTAGAAATAACAGACAATGGGCGTGGAATACCTGTCGAAAAACATAGAACCACAAACAAGCCAACAGTAGAGACCGTTTTGACAACTCTGCACGCAGGAGGAAAGTTCGAACAAGGGGCGTATCAAGTATCAGGGGGGCTGCATGGAGTCGGGGCGTCTGCTGTAAACGCTTTATCGCAAGATTTTATTGTTAGTGTATACAGAGAAGGTAAAGAACACACTATGTCATTTTCTGAAGGAATAAAAAAATCTGACTTAACTACTACAAATTTGCCAGAAAACGAAAAAAACAAAACTGGAACCAAAATTAGGTTCAAAGCGGATACAACTATATTTATCGACGATGAAACTAAACAACCTTTAGATTATGACTTTAATAAAATTTTAGCTCGAACTAAAGAAATTGCTTATCTGAATAAAGGTCTTAAAATAATATTTAGTAGTGATTTTCACAAAAATTTATGGCCAAACAACAAGTATATGTACTACTTCGAAGGTGGTATATCTTCTTTAGTTACTAATG
Organism: Chloroflexota bacterium; assembly: GCA_002715665.1. The sequence continues at coordinate 7,828 of PAZO01000024.1, forward strand.
AAACCAGAAATAAATCAGTAATTAATAAAACACCTATTTATTACGAAGAAGAAATTATTAAAAATGAAAATGTTACAAATTCCGAAGGCAAAGCAACAGAAATGCCTGTTAAAACATTTGTTGAAGTTGCAATTCAATATGATTCTTCACTAGGTGAAAATGTGCTTTCTTATGCAAATTGTATAAATACAGCTGACGGGGGAACTCATGTAACAGGCTTCAGGTCTGCGATAACAAGAGTATTTAATGATCAAGCCGAAAAACTAGGCCTTATTAAAGAAGGAGAATCTTCGCTTCAAGGTGAAGATACTAGAGAAGGGCTAACTGCTGCAATTAGTGTAAAATTATCTAACCCTCAATTTGAAGGTCAAACTAAAGGCAAATTAGGGAATAAAGATGTTAGAAATAAAGTGGAAAGTGTTGTCCGTAAAGCTTTAAATATGTATTTAGAAGATAATCCTCAAATTGCAAAATTAATTATTGAAAAATGCCTTACTTCCCAAAGAGCCAGAGAGGCAGCAAGAAAAGCAAGAGACCTTGTATTAAGAAAAAATGCTCTTGATGGCGGAGGTTTGCCAGGAAAGCTAGCTGACTGCTCAGAAAAAAATCCAGAAGTATGTGAACTTTACATTGTGGAAGGAGATTCTGCGGGAGGTACTGCCAAGATGGGAAGAGACAGAAACTATCAGGCTATATTACCTCTAAAAGGAAAGATTCTTAATGTAGAAAAAGCTAGAGCAGATAAAATGATATCCCACGAGGGTATTCAGCATATGATCACGGCTATTGGTACAGGATTTGGCAATACGGTGATTGACGAAAATAATGAAACTGATGATGATGATGTAAATGAAGGAATGGATATATCTAAACTTAGATATAATAAAATAATCATAATGACTGACGCTGACGTAGACGGCTCACACATAAGAACCCTTCTTTTAACTTTTTTCTTCAGATATATGAAGCCATTAATAGATAATGGGAATATTTACATCGCCATACCACCTTTATATAAACTTGGTTCTGGGAAAAGCAGTAGATACTGCTACTCTGAAGAAGAAAAAGAAGAATTTCTAGCAAAATCTGAAGGGAAAAATATTAGAGTCCAAAGATATAAAGGACTTGGGGAAATGAATGCTGAGCAACTGTGGTCAACAACTATGGATCCTGATTCAAGAATGCTCAAAAAAGTTATCCTGCCAGAAGAAAAAAATGAGCTAGGTCAGCTTACTTCAGAATGGAATCAAACTGAAGAATGCTTTATGAATTTAATGGGAGACGATGTTCTTCCCAGAAAAGATTTCATACAAAAAAATGCTTTATATGCCGATATAGATGCTTAAATAACTTCAAATCTAAACATTTATTTCAATTGACCTTTACTTTTTTGTTCCTTTATAATTCTAACCTGTTAATAATATATTGGAATTTTACTGATTTTGACTACAAATAAAAAATACTTAGAAAAGCTACAAACCGAGGCAACAAATTCAATCAATGGATTAGCTTCAGAAGAAGAAATAGAAAGCTGGAGAATTGATTATCTTGGTAGAAAAGGTAAAATTTCAAATTTCTTTCAAACATTTAACAAGCTAAATGCCGAAGAAAAAAATGAACTTGGTTCTCTTGCTAATAAATTAAAAAATACTCTAGAACATTTGTTTGAAGAAAAATCTAAATCTATAAAAAATAATAATAATCAAAACAGTAATTTTTTTGATTACTCTCTGCCTAGCGTGTCGCTTGGTAGTGGAAGTATACATCCAACAAATCAAATGATGGAAGAAATTTGTTCGGCTTTCAGTAAATTAGGCTTTAATATTTTCGAAGGTCCTGAAATAGAATCTGAGGCCTACGCATTCGACAAATTAAATATTCCAACAGATCATCCCGCAAGAGATATATGGGATACAATTTATGTTAACGACGTTAAAGAAATCCATTCCCTGGTTTTAAGGCCACATACATCACCAATGCAAATACGAATAATGGAAAACAACAAACCTCCAATCAGAGTAGTTATCCCTGGCAAATGTTACAGATATGAAGCAACTGACAACACTCACGAATGGCATTTTCATCAAATTGAAGGGTTGGTAATTGATAAAAACATTAATTTTGCAAATATGAAATCTACTTTATTTGAATTTGCAAGAATAATTTTTGGCGAAGACACAAAAGCTCGTTTCAGGTGTGATTTCTTCCCATTTGTTGAGCCAGGGGCAGAAATGTCAGTAAATTTTAAACAAAATGAATGGTTGGAATTAATGGGAGCTGGAATGGTACACCCTAAAGTATTAACTAATGTAGGTATTGACCCGAACGAGTACTCTGGTTTTGCATTTGGATTAGGGATAGAACGTGCTGCAATGATAAAGTATGGAATCGAAAATATAAGAGATTTCTATGCAAATGATTACAATTTTTTAAAACAATTTAAATAAATATTTATGAAAATCCCAATTTCTTGGATCAAACAATATATTGATTATGACATAAGTAATGAAAAAGTTGCTGAATTATTAACAATGGCAGGAACCGAAGTTTCAGCAATCCAAAAAATTGGCGAGAACTGGGATGAAAATATAATCGTTGGTAAAATAATCAAGATAAAAAAACATCCTAATGCAGACAGGTTATCATTGGTAGAAGTAGATACTTCAATAGAAATAATCAATGTTGTATGTGGAGCAAACAATATTCAAGCTGGCCAAAAAATAGCACTAGCTAAACCAGGTGCTACTTTGTATAACCCTTATGAGAAAAAAATATCGACATTAAAGAAAAGTAAAATTCGCGGTATAGAATCTAATGGCATGATATGTTCAGCTTTAGAACTTGGGTATTCAGAAGATCATAATGGAATACTAGTATTAGATCAAAGTTTCGAAACTGGCAAATCACTGCAATCATTGCTTTATGATGAAATATTTGATTTAGACTTAACACCAAACCGATCTGACTGTCTGTCAGTGATTGGCATTGTAAGAGAAATTTCGGCTATTCTAAATGCTCAAAATATAAACCATAAACTATTAAAGCAAATAAATTTTGAAACAACAAATTCTAATACTAAATATCCTGGAAATAAAGATTTCAAAGTTAAAATCATTGATGACGAGTGTAAAAGATACACTGGCCTTTCTATAAACTCATTCAATGTAAAAGAGTCACCATTTTGGATTAAAGACAAGCTGATAAAATCAGGACTCCGACCAATAAGTAATATGGTTGATTTAACAAATTTTATTATGCTTGAATACGGGCAACCCATGCATGCTTTTGATATCACAAAAATTAAAAGCAATAAAATCGAAATCAAAACAAACCATTCTAAACAAAATTTTATTGCACTTGACCAAGAAAATAGAATTTTAAAAGAAAACATGTTGATGATCACTGATGGAGAAAATCCTATCGGATTAGCAGGGGTAATAGGTGGTCAAAATACTGAAATTGACACTAAAACGTCTAATATATTTTTGGAATCAGCATCATTTGATATGTCAAATATTAGACAAACTTCTAAAAACTTAAATTTATCAACAGATGCTTCTTACAGATTTGAAAGGGGGGTTCCTACCCAAATGACCATTCATGCAATAGACCGTGCTATTGAGTTAATACAAGAGGACAAAAACCAAAATATAAATATCACAGGATTTTGGGATGAATATTCAAACTTGCACAAAGAACAAACAAAAACTGTAATTTTTACTAACAAAAGATATAAAAAAATTATTGGACAAGATATTTCATTTAATGATGCAAAATCAATATTTGAAAGCCTAGGTTTTCAAATAATTAATGAAAATAAATCTGAATTTTCAATTGAACTCAATGTTCCATTTTGGAGAAATGACATAGACTTAGAGGATGATCTTATTGAAGAAATTGCAAGAATTATAGGATATGACAACCTTGATTCTTCTCCAATGCAATACCCTTTAAACAATGTGCCAGTTGATCAAAGTATAAAAGCAAAAAATGATTTACGACATACCATGCGTTCAATGGGATATACAGAAGTTATCAACTACCCTGTTGTTGGTAAAACTGAGCATACAGCTTTAAAAAATAACAAACAAAACGATGCAGTAGAATTAAAAAATCCTATTAATCAAAAGAAAAAATACATGAGAAGTAATTTAAGATCGGGATTAATAGATAATTTATCAAAAAATGTAAAACAATATTCTGATATCGAATCTTGGAAATTTTTTGAAATGGGTAGAACTTATAGTACTAATATAGATAATAAATTCAAACTACCATCTCAAGATTATTCACTAGGAATAATTGCATTTGGTAATACTGAAAACACAAATTGGTCACAACAACCTACTAAAATTGATTTTTATGTTTTCAAAGGATATATAGAAAAAATATTTAGTAATCTAAATATCAAATTCAATTTAAGTAAAATTTTAGAAAATGATTTTTATACAAATCAATCAGCAAATATAATAGTCAAAGACCAAAAAGTTGGTAGTTTTGGATATATAAATGATAACAAGTTAAATGAATTAAACGCCAAAATTTCTAATGTACTTTATGCAGAAATATTTTTAGAAAAATTATTAATCCATCAAAATATAAATAAAAAATACAAAAAAACAAGCGCTTATCCGCATGCAATAAGAGATTTGTCTTTTATTATGGAAAATAAAATTTATTCTAATGATATCATTGATATCATAAATACTAATCCTTTAATTTCAGATATCAAAATCATTGATGTATACGATCTGAAAAATGAAAATAAAAAATCAATAACTTTCAGACTAAGTTATCAAAGTTTTAATGAAACTTTAAGTAACGAAAAAATTGAAGAATCACAAAATAAAACACTAAAATTATTGAAACAAAAATTAAATATTGAACTAAGAAAGCAATGATGATTAACCCAACAGAAGCTATAGAAATTATACTTGATTCAACAATCCAAAAGGAACCTGAAGAAGTAAGTTTAATTGAAGCTACAAATAGATATTCAAGTGAAGTAATTAGTACCAAACTTGATCTTCCGCTATGGAATAATTCATCTATGGATGGGTTTGCTTTTAAATTAAATGAAAATTTTGATGTATACAACGAATCAATTAACAAATTTCAAGTAGTAGGCGAATTATTTCCAGGAGATGAATATATCCCATCTATCAAAGAGGGCCAAGCAATTAAAATAATGACAGGAGCTCCTATTCCAAAAGGAGCAAATTGCGTAGTCCCAATTGAAAAAGCAAAGATTATAAAAGTTGATGAATTAAATTTTGTGGTTTTCACTACGACTCCTAAGCTGTCAGATTATATTAGAATAAAAGGTAGTGATTTTGTCAAAGGAGAAACTCTTATTGAAAAAGGGCAAAAAATAAGGCCTTACGAAATTGCAAAGCTTGCTGCCAATGGAATAGACAAAGTAAAAGTATTTCCAAAGCCCGTAATCAGTATTTTAGCATCAGGAAATGAACTTATTCTTCCTGGGGAAAAATTAAAAATAAATTCTATCTATGATTCAAATTCATTTGCTATTGCATCAATGATTAAGGAAGCCGGTGGTATTCCAAAAATTATTGGTATTGCTAAAGATGAAATTAGTTCAATAGAATCCAACTTAAGAAACGCTATAGATTCTGACGCTATTATTTGCTCTGCCGGAGTATCTGTAGGAGATAAAGATTTTATCAAAAAAGTAGTTAGCGACCAAGGCAAAATAAGTTTTTGGTCAGTAAACATGCAGCCCGGCAAACCTTTTTTATATGCCCATGTACAAGGCCGTGGTAAAATCATTCCATTTTTTGGACTACCGGGAAATCCAGTTAGTGTAATGGTATTAATGATTAAATTTGTCATACCGTCAATAAAAAAAATGCAAGGTTACACCAATCCATTTCCTATTAGGATAAAGGCAAAATTAAATCATCAAATTGAAAACAATTCAAAAAGAAATATGTTTGCAAGAGTTAAAGTCGAAAATGTTAACGGAGAATTAATAGCTAATCCATTTAGTAAACATGATTCTCATATAATTTCATCTTTTAGCGAATCGAATGGATTGGCTAATATTCCTGAAAACTGTAAAATTCTTAAGGCAGGAGCTGATGTTGAAGTTGAAATTTTTGATGATTCTCATATTTTATAAAAACTTTCTGTGGAGTAAACAATGAATTCTAATGATAAAACAAAATATTCAATTAAATTGAACAACTTGGATAATAATGATAAGAAGTCACTTGGATTATTATTACATACAAGAATTCAAGAAATTGAAAATAAAAAAGACGACTTCGATTTTAACAAACTTGAAGATCCGCAAATATATTTAGAAAAATTGAGCAATTTATATAAAAAATCCTCTTCTTTTCTTGAACCAAAAACCCCCGTAAAAGAAGCACTGTTTAGACTTTTTATTTTCAATGGAAACAAACCTTTAACATTAAAACAAATCAATAAAAATCTTACAGAAAATTGGGAAATGTCTCAATTCCCTAGAGATATCAGTATAGAAAAACTCGCATCAGTAATTAATAATATATCTGATTACTATATTCATCCTTATGGTAGAAAATTTAACAAAAGTTCTTTACCATTTTAATTAATTATGAATAAAGTATTAAATATAAAAAAAGATTTTAAAATACCAGAAGGTGAAATTGTTGCAATTTCAAATCTCAGACCTTGGATTAATGCTGGAAGAGTTGGCACTATAGCATTAAACAAATTAAAAAATTTGACTAATGCGAACAAAATTGCCGCACTCGAAAGCCCTGGTACTTTCTTTGATTTCACAAGATACAGACCAAGATTTAAATACGAAAACGAAGTACGCAAATTGGTAATCCCAAATGTAGAAATACATTTAGGCACCCATAAAGACAAAAACCTTTCATTTATTTTTATTGATTTAAGAGAGCCGCATTATAATTCAGAGTTATTAATAGATTCCTTATTTGACTTTTTATCTAAATGTGATGTTCAGGAATATTGCAGAATAGGCAGCATGTATGATTCAGTACCACATACACGACCTATGATTGTAAGCGGATCTAATACAAGTAACAAAAACCTTATAAATACCTCAAATAACAAATACCAAGGGCCAACAAGTATTTTAAATTTACTATCAGAAAAATTTGTTCAAAACTCAATTAAATCTTCAACACTGATGGCTCATATTCCTCAGTATATTCAGCTCGATTATGACTATTTTGCATCTGCAAAAATATTGAATGCTCTAGCTGAAATATATGACCTTGATAAATCAATAGCAGATAATTCTTTTGGAGAGACTCAGTACAATGACTTCACTGAATCATTAAAGTTTAATACTGAATTAAGCAAGTTAGTTAAAGCTCTAGAAAAGTATTATGATTCAAACTATTCTGATTATGAAACAAAACAAATTGAGAATGAATCTCCTATGTCTGACGAACTAGAAGACTTCTTAGATAACATATCATCAAAATTTGAAGACAATAACTAACATCAACGGGGTGTGGCGCAGTGGTAGCGCGCCTGTTTTGGGAACAGGAGGTCGTCGGTTCGACCCCGACCACCCCGATAATTCTTTAAGATAGAAAATTTTCTAATTCTGTAAAATAATTTTCAGGCTCTTCATAAAATGGCATATGAGAGCTGTTCTTAAAAACTTTTAACTTAGAATTTGGCAAAGCATCATGCATCTTCATTGAACACGCTGGAGTTAATTCATCATGCATGCCCACGGTGATCAAAGTAGGAATAGCAATCTTTGTCATTTCATCAATTCTGTTCCAATTTTTCAAATTTCCTGTGTATAAAAATTCATTTGGCCCTTGCATTGTTCCATAGACTTCCATATTCCAATCATCTAAGGAATCATATATTGACTGAGGCCATACATCTAGCCTGCAAACATGCCTGTAATTTAAAATAGTTATCGCAGCTTGATATTCTTCGTGATCAAGAGTCCCTTCTGCTTCATGCTTCATCATCATTTTCAAAGTTTCACTTCCCAAATTTCCACGTAATCTTTCTAATTCACTAATCATATGAGGCATATCTCCGCACGTATTTTCAAGAATTAATTTTTCAATATTATTTTGATATTTAATTGCATACTCTATTCCGAGCCACCCGCCCCAAGAATGACCCAAAAGTATAATCTTGCCTAAATTAAATTCTTTCCTTATATATTCAACTTCTTCTACATATCTATTGATATCCCATAAAGTTGAATTGGTTGGTTTGCTAGATTTACCGCAGCCCAATTGATCGTAAGTAAAAATTCTAAATCCTTTTTTGATTAATTTAATATGTGGATCTCTTAAATAGTTACAAGGTAATCCTGGTCCGCCATTTAATAAAAAAATAGTATATTTACTTTCTAAATTCGCAGAATCATAACAAACAAGATTAAAATTATCATATTTGATTGTTGTTTCAATATAATCTTGTTGCATAGTTTTTATTCATTTTTTTTATCTGACTGCGTAATAGATTTTACACAAACAAAACAAGAAACAGAATCTCCTGAGGAAATATTCATTATTTTATTTCCTCCTGTATTCCTGCCTGACGTTTCCTTCATTTCCGACATCGGATTTACCATAATCAATCCTTTATCTGAAATAATGTAAATATAATCTGTGTCATCAGGTATTATTTCAGCATGAGAAACCTTGTCTTTATTTTTTAATTTAAAAGTTTTAACTCCACTTCCTGCTCTTTTTTGAACACGATAAATTGGCTCGCTTCCATCCGCTTTGTTAAGTCTTGTCATTTTGCCTTTTCCTTCTCTGCTAATAACAAAAAGCTTATCTTCAGGAAGACCAACATCCATTGCTACAACATAGTCATTTCCTTTCAATCTTATACCTCTAACTCCTGCAGCATTTCTTCCTAATTCTCTTAAATCAGAATTAGGAAATCTAATCGACATTCCTTCAGAAGTTATTATCATAATATCTTCTTCAGGTTCTAATATTCTAACATTTACTAATTCGTCTTCTTCAGACATGTTAATTACTTTTAATCCTGATTTTCGAATATTAGACAAATGCTTGATACTTAATTTTTTTACTGTTCCTTTTTTGGTAGCAAATATTAAGAATGAATCTAAATAATCTTTTAAATTTCCTCCCGAAATCATTGATGTAATCTTTTCATTTACTCCGTCTATTTGAATTAAATTCAATATAGGGACACCTCGCGTATTCCTGTTAATATCAGGCCTGAGTTCGTAAGTATTCAATGAAAACACTCTTCCTTTATTGGTAAAAAACAACAATATGTCATGAGTGTCAACAACTAACAATTGCTTCATAGGATCGTCTTCTTTAAGATCTTGAGCACTCCTACCTCTCCCTCCGCCGTGCTGGGCTTGATAAGTTTTAGTTGGAATTCGTTTTATATATTGACCTGAACTTAAAGTTACAACAACGCTTTCATGAGGTTCTAAAGAAGCTCGATCAAAAGTACCTTCTTCTTTAATAATTCTTGTTAGTCTTTTCTTTATGAATTTTTCAGAAACCTCAATAGTTTCTTCCTTTACAATGGCTAACCTTTTCGATTTGTCATCTATAATGACTTCTAATTCTTTTATTCTTGCCTCTAATTCTTTGTGTTCATTTTTGATTTTTTCAGTTTCTAACGCTGCCAGTCTTCTTAATTGCATTTCTAATATTGCTTTAGCTTGTAAATCTGACAAGCTAAATTCTGAAATCAAATTATTTGTTGCTTCTTCTGAATCTTTTGAATTTCTAATAGTACTAATTACTTTATCAATATCTCCTAACGCTATTAATAATCCCTCTAAAATATGAATTCGATTTTTTGCATTTTTCAATTCAAACTTAGATCTTCGATTAACAACCTCTTCTCTGAATTCAATAAATCCTTCTAAAGCCTGCTTCAAAGTCAAAGTTTTAGGAGTGCCTTTGTCTAATGCGACCATATTTACTGCAAAGCTTGTTTGCATTGGGGTTAATTTGTATAAATTATTTAACACAACCATAGGCTGAGTTGCTCTTCTTAATTCAATAACCACTCTTATTCCTTCTCTGTCAGACTCATCTCTAATTTCACTGATACCATCTATTTTTTTATCTCTAGATAAATCTGCAATTTTTTCTACTAACCCAGCCTTATTAACTTGGTATGGCAATTCTTTTATAACTATCCTAAACCTGTCATTCTTAGACTCTTCTATATCAGCCACAGCTCTCATTATTACGCTACCACGCCCAGTAAGGTACGCCGATTGAATCCCTTCTTTACCCAGTATTAGTCCTCCAGTAGGAAAATCTGGTCCTTTAACAATTTTTAAAAGCTCACTATCTTCAGCTAAAGGATTATCAATTAAAAAATTTACTGCCTCACAAATTTCAAAAGGATTGTGAGTAGGAATATTTGTAGCCATTCCTACCGCTATTCCAGATCCTCCGTTAATCAGTAAGTTAGGCAGTCTTGCTGGCAAGACTACAGGTTCTTTTAATGATCCATCAAAATTCTCTTCAAAATCA